>CALFRK010000029.1 GCA_937919625.1 uncultured Ilumatobacter sp. | reverse complement strand
CATCATGACCGTTTCTGCTCGGGGGCTGCGCCCCCGCACCCCATCATCATCCGGCTCGCTGGCGCTCGCTCGGCCGATCGCTCACGGCATTCCGTTCATGACCGAGGTGCCATCGTGAGCGCTCTGCTCGAATTCAGCAATATTTCCCTCCGCTTCGGCGGTGTGACGGCGATCGACGACGTCTCGTTCGACGTACAGCCCGAAGAGTTGTTCGCGATCATCGGCCCAAACGGGGCCGGCAAGACCTCGATCTTCAACACCATCAGCCAGGTGTACCGTCCCCAGGACGGCTCGATCGAATTCGAGGGCACGTCGATTTTGGGGATGCGTCCCGACAAGGTCGCCCAGCTGGGTATCGCCCGCACGTTTCAAAACATCGAGCTGTTCCCACAGATGAACGTGATCGACAACCTTCTCACCGGTCGCCACATCCGGATGCACGGATCTATCTTCGACGGAGCGATCTGGCTCGGTAAAGCCAAAAAGGAAGAGCTCGACAACCGCCGCAAGGTCGAAGACATCATCGACTTTCTCGAGATCCAGGCGTGGCGCAAGCATCCCGTTGCACTGTTGCCCTACGGCTTCCAAAAGCGGGTCGAGCTCGGGCGTGCGTTGGCGATGGAGCCCAAGCTGCTGCTGCTCGACGAGCCGGTGGCCGGCATGAATCTCGAGGAAACCGAAGACATGGCCCGTTTCATCCTCGACATCAAGCGCGAACTTAACATCCCGATGATCATGGTCGAGCACGACATGGGGCTCGTGATGGACATCGCCGATCGCGTCATGGTGCTTGATTTCGGCCAGCGAATCGCGTTGGGCACGCCCGACGAGGTGCAGGCCAACCCCGACGTGATCGCTGCCTACCTCGGTAGCGAATTCGCCTGACGTCGTCGGCCGCTCTTACAGGTTGTCCAGCACGGATCGGCCGACACTCCGGGTGCGGCCCCGCATCAGCGCCACAACCGACCCCCCGGTTTGATTGGCGCTGTCAACATCGGGAGCTGCGGTGACGATGATGTCCCACAACGACGACCTGCCGCTCGACCACGACTGTTGGGCCGTGGCGGTGAGGACCTGACCGATCTTTACCGTTGCCAGCCAATCGATCTCGGCCGACGAAGCCAACGCCATTTCATTGTCTGCGTTGCTGGCGAAGGCCATCGCGCTGTCGGCCAGCAGGAATGTCATGCCACCGTGCAGGATCTTGAATCCGTTGCACATGTCGGGTCGCACGGTCATCCTGACCACGGCACGATGAGGGCCGGCCTCGATCAGTTCGATCCCGAGCGCCTCGGCGGAAGCGTCCATCCCGTGCATCGAGTGGGCTGCACCGTGTTGTTCCATCGCGCCGAGACTACGGGCGGCCGCTTACCGATGCCGATTCCGGGCGATCGGGCGCTACGGTCGCGGACCATGAGACCGTCACTGCGACTCGCTGCTGCGATCGCGGTAGGCGCCACCCTGTTTGTCGGATCGTTGGCGTATGGTGCCACGAATCGCCTCGACAACGCCGCCCAGGTCGGGCTACCGGCGCTGCGGCTGGCGGTTCCCGACAACTCGGCATCAACCCCGCAACTGCGCGCCGCCAAAGACCTGTTGGCGATCATCAATCTCGACCGCGTGCAGCGCGGTCTGCCCGCGTATCGGTGGAACGACCAGGTTGCCGACGCGGCTTACGCAAATTCGGCCGACATGGCGGCACATCAGCGGATGCAACACACAGGTAGCGATGGTTCCAACGCCGGCGTTCGCCTGACACGGGCCGGATTCGCATGGAGCAGCTGGGGCGAGAATATCGGAGCCGGATTTTCCGAACCGCAGCCCTTGTACACCGCCTGGCTCAATAGCCCATCACACCGCACACAGCTGCTCGGTGATTTTCGTTATGCCGGTATCGGGGCGGTCGCCTCGAGCGACGGTACGCCGTATTGGACGCTGGTCGTCGCCAGCTGAGTGCCGCACCGGCTAGCTGCGACAGCACCGCTCCGCCACACCCGGTCGGTACTCTCGTTGCGTATGTCTCGTGATCGCGCTCCCTACATCGCGCAGGGCGCGTGGCGTTCGGGGGCGCTGCATGTGTGGGGTTGGAACGGCGAATCTCCTGCGTCGGCGGCGTGGCTGTATGGCGGATTCGGCAGCAGCCGCTGGACTGGCAACCGCGAATCCGACCAAAACCCATCAAGATGGCATGATTCGCCGATCTCATACGGCGAACTCGGCCGAATCCAGCTCGAGCTTCCCGATGGCGGGCAGCGTTCAGTACCGACGGTGCGGCTCGACCCGTTCGGGGCCGCAGTCTGGCTGAGCGAGACCCCGAGCGGCAACGACCTGTCGCCATCGTTGGCATGGTTCGCGGCCCTTACCGGGTTCGCTGTTCGCATCGTCGGATCACGGCGAGTCGCCCCCGAAGTGGTCGACGAGGGTCCGTTCACCGTCGCCCGCTGGCGCCCGGTACTCGACCAGATTCATCACGACGCGCTCGCTCACGCCGCCGCCAGTGCTCCGGCGATCTGTCGCAATGGCACGCGGGCAACCACCGAAGGGATTCTGTCGGCGCTCGTCGACGGCTTGGCCCGGGCGGTGTTGCACCACGGCAGCTGGCGGCCCGATCTGGGTCGCAAACGATCCGTCGAGGTGCAGGCCACCCGAGCCGTGTTCGCCGCCCTCGCCAAGCCCGACCCAGTCATCCGATCAGGAAGCGACGAGTTCCACGGCGCATTGTCCGACCTGTCGCGCACACTCGACCGGCATCGTCAGCGGCTCGCCGGCCAACCGGTGGTGTGCGGGCGGGTTCGTCTCACATTGCCCGACGATGCCCACGACCCCTGGCTGGTCGAACTCGAACTGGTCGACGACGCCGACCCCGGCCGGTGGTGCACCGCGCAAGACGTCTGGAACGCCTCGCCGCGAGCGATCGACCTGGCAGGCTTCGAGGCGCAGCTCTCCACGTTGCGCGGCGAGATCGAGGCGTTGGTGCTGGCGATCGCGCCGGTCGTGCCAGGGCTCGGCGAGCTGGCCGCCGAACACGAGCCCGCCGCCGTCGAACTCGATCTCGAACAGGCCGACGAATTCATCGACAGAGCTCCTCATGAGTTGCAGCGTCTCGGCATCGAGCTGCTCGGCCCCGAGCACCTGGTGCGCGCCAGCGTCACGATCCGCGGCACCGCCACCGATCCACCCAAGGACGACCGCAAATCCAAGTTCAGCAAGGAAGCAATCGTCGAGTGGAAGGCGGTCATCGACGACACACCGTTCTCGGCGGCCGACCTTGCCAGGGCCGAGGCAGCCGGCACCACACTGATGCGGGCCGGGCACCGCTGGGTTCGAATCGACCCCGCCGGTCTGCGGCGAGCGCGCGTCCTGCTCGACGAGCACCTCGCCACCAAGGCGCGCCTGGGCGCGATCGAACTGCTGCGCCTGTCGGCCGGCCACTCCCCCGATGGTGAGACACCGGTCGAGTTGGTCGCCGCCGATCAGCCTGACGACCCCGACGAATCCGAATCGACACCGATCGACGAGATGTGGGTGCGCTCGTTGCTCGGCGGATTGCCGGACGAACACCTCGAAGAGGTCAAAGAGTCGTTCGGGTTCCACGGCGAGCTGCGTCACTACCAACGCCGCGGCTTGGCCTGGATGCAGTTTCTCGCCAAGGTCGGCCTCGGCGGCTGCCTAGCCGACGACATGGGGCTCGGAAAAACTGCGACCGCGCTCGCCCACCTGCTCGAACGCCCCGGCCCGCACCTCGTGATCTGCCCACTCAGCGTGGTGCACAACTGGGAGGCCGAGTCGCATCGCTTCACCCCAGGTCAAACGGTGGTCGTGCACCACGGCGCCGGACGCCACCAAAATGACGCAGCTCTGTTCGGCCTGGCCGATGCCGACATCGTGATCACCACCTACGGCCTGTTGCAACGCGACGTCGAGGCACTGGCGGCGATCGAATGGACCACCGTCGTGCTCGACGAGGCGCAGATGGTGAAGAACGCCAGCACCAAGGCGGCCAAGGCGGTGCGCAAGCTGCCGGCCGCACAAAAGATTGCACTTACCGGCACCCCTGTCGAGAACCGACTGAGCGAACTGTGGGCGATTCTCGATGCCTGCAACCCTGGGCTGCTCGGCAGTCAAAAGCGCTTTCGCGAGCAGTTCGCCACCGCCATCGAGCGCCACAATGATCCCGAGGCCGCGGCCCGGCTGCGTCAGCTCACACAGCCGTTCGTGCTGCGGCGCACAAAGGCCGATCGGCGGCTGTTGCCCGACCTTCCCGACAAGATCGAACAGATCGCCTACGCTCGACTCACCAAAGAGCAGGCAACGCTGTATCAGACGATCGTCGATCAGCTGCTCGCCGATGCCAAAGATCTCAAGGGTATGCAGCGTCGCGGCCGCGTGTTGGCGGCGCTGACTCGACTCAAGCAGGTCTGCAATCATCCGGCCCACGCCCTCAAAGACGGGTCGCGATTGGCGGGACGCTCCGGCAAGCTGAACCGCTTCGACGAGCTGATCGACGAGTTATTCGACGTCGGCGAACGAGCCCTGGTGTTCACCCAGTTCCGCGAGATGGGCGACCTGCTGCAACGCCATGTCGCCGAACGCTTTTCGGTCGACGCCCCCTTCCTGCACGGCGGCGTTTCGGGGGTCGGGCGCCAGCGGATGGTGGCCGACTTCCAGGCCGGCTCCGGGTCGCCGCTGCTGCTCGTGTCGTTGAAGGCCGGTGGCACGGGGCTCAACCTCACGGCCGCCAGCCAGGTCATCCACTACGACCGCTGGTGGAACCCGGCGGTCGAAGATCAGGCCACCGACCGTGCCTGGCGGATGGGCCAGCAACGCACCGTCAATGTTCACAAGCTCGTGTGCCAAGGCACCGTCGAAGAACGGATCGGCCAGGTGATCGACGAAAAGCGGGCGATTGCCGACGCCGTGATCGGTACCGGCGAGGCGTGGCTGACCGAGCTGTCAACAGACGACCTCGCCAAACTGGTGGTGCTCGAATGAGCCGCCCCCGCAAGCCCTACGGACCCAATCCGCCGGGTCGCCTGTTCGGCACGATGATCAAGGTCTTGGCCGCCGAGATGAGCGACCAAGGGCGACTGTCACGCGGCAAGAAGTACTGGGCCGAAGATGCCGTGATCGACATCGTCGTCGGGCACGGCGCTGTCACCGCCGAGGTCCAGGGCACCCGGGCCCAGCCATACATCGTGACCATCGAAACTTCGGCGGGCACCGGCGTACCAGCCAAGCGCGATGTGTGGGTGCAGTGCACATGCCCCGACGACACCGGTACCGGGTCCGACGCCTGCAAGCACACGGTCGCCGCCATGTTCACCCTCAGCGACGAGGTCTCGATCGAGCCAGAGCTTGTCGAACGCTGGAGAAACAGTCGGCGCCAACCGCGCCCGCGCGGTACTGCCACCCTCGCCACCCTGCCACCACCGGCTGAGTTCGCAGACGATGACGACGACGAACAAAATGACGAACGTCCCAACGCCCAGATCATCGAGCTCCACCCGCGTTTCGACCCGATCCTCGACAAGATCTCGGTGCTGCTGCAAGCCCCCGCTGGCGCAGCCGCCCCAACGTTTCCCGAAGTCGAACCGATCGACCATCGTGGCATCCGTGATCGTTCGTTGGCCGATGTCCTCGACGATGCCCTCAACGAGCTCGCCATCCGCTGGGAGTAGAGCGCGAGTTGTGTTCGACACAACGCGCAACTCCTACACTCGGGCCGTGGTAGGCGAAGTCACTCAGGTCGTGCAGGCCCTGGTCAACAACATCGATCTGGTTGTGCGCGGCAAACATCACGAGATCCGGATGGCGGTGTGTTGCCTGTTGACCGAGGGGCACCTACTCGTCGACGACGTCCCAGGAACGGGCAAGACCACGCTCGCCAAAGCGATCGCCGGATCGGTGGCCGGCACCTGGAAGCGGGTTCAGTTCACACCCGACCTGCTTCCGAGTGACATCACCGGCGTCATGGTGTACGACCAGTCGCACGGCACATTCAACTTTCGTGAGGGCCCGGTGTTCACGAACGTGCTGATCGGTGACGAGATCAATCGCGGCAGCCCCAAGACCCAGTCGGCGCTGCTGGAGGTGATGGAGGAACGCCAGGTCACCGTCGACGGATTGGCGCGGCCGGTGCCGCGCCCATTCTTCGTGATCGCCACACAGAACCCAAAAGACTTCCAAGGCACTTTCCCATTGCCAGACGTACAGCTCGACCGCTTCACGATGCGACTCAGCCTCGGCTACACCGATCACAACACCGAGGTCCGCTTGCTTGAGGATTACAACCGACATCGCAGCGAAGCGGGCGTCAGCGCCGTCACCGATGCCGAACAGCTCGAGCAGGTGATCGAGGCGGTCGATCGCATCGAGGTGGCAGGCAGTGTGCACGACTACATCGTTCGAATCGCCGAAGCGACACGGGTCCGCGGCGATCTGCGTTTAGGAGTATCGACCCGCGGCACGCTCGCCTTGTTGCGAACCGCACGCGCTTGGGCCGCCACTGCCGAGCGCGACTATGTAACGCCAGACGACGTGCAAGAGGTCGCCGTCGCCGTCTGCAGCCACCGGATCGCGCTCACTCCAGAGGCCGAGCTGGGTGGAGCCGACACGAAAGCGATCATGGCAACGATCCTCGACGACGTCCCGGTACCACGTCACCGCGAAGGTTGAGCAAGTGCTCACGCGATCGGGACTCGGCGCCGCCGTCGGTGGCGTCGTGCTGGTCGGGTGCGGGGTCTGGTGGCACTACGAGGAACTCGTCGTGCTCGGTACCGCCGCCGGCGTCGCTGTCATGCTGGCCCTGTGGAGCGCACGCACCAAACAGCACACCCAGATCGTTCGTCACATCACGACGCCTCGCGTTGCCCGCGGCGACCCGATCCGGCTCGTGTACCGAGCCACCAATCCCGGTCGGCGCCGCACCGCTCCGGTCGATGTCATCGATGCCTGTGACGGGTTCGAATCGCGGGTTCCGATTGCCGGTATCTCACCTGGGGAGGAGACAAGTTCGTTCGGGTTGATCCCGACCCGCCGCCGTGGTGTGTTCGACATCGGGCCGTGGGTCGTCGAACGTGTCGATCCGTTCGGGCTCGCGATCGGCCGACGAGCCAGCACCACCACCGGATCGATCATCGTGCATCCTCGGATTTACCGCCTGCACGGGCCATACGGGGCGATGCACACCGTCGAGGACGAGGCCGTTGTCCGACGGGCAGCATCAGATCCGCTGAGCGGATTTGTTTCGCTCAGAGAATATGTCGATGGAGACGACCCCCGACTGATCCACTGGCCGACCTCTGCGCGACTGGGCACGTTGATGCTGCGCGAGCACGTCGAGCTGCGGCGACCCGAGTTCACCGTGGTGCTCGACACCGCCAGAGCGGCCGCCGCGACCGACGATTTCGAGGAGATGGTCGACGTCGCCGCCTCGATCGCCGTGCACGCCCTGTCGAGCGGGGTGACGGTCATGCTGCGAACCACGGCGCGACAGTTCCCCGGGGCCGAGCGACCCGTTGATCGCGACACCCGAGTGCTCGATTTTCTGACGCCGATCACCCAGACCGGCCCGGAAGACTCGATCGGGATGGCCAATATCTTTCGACGTGGCATCGATCACACGCTGATCGCCTTCATAACCGGACCAGCCGGACCTTCGACAACGTTCGCCAACAGTGACAAATTGTCGGTGATACGCATCGGTGGTGGGGCGATTGCGACACCCGGTATCGCGATCGCTGCCGAGGATGCGACCGAGTTCGTCCGTCGGTGGCGCCCATGGCACTGAGAGCACGCCGTCGCCGCCCACTTCGGATCCCAGCTCACGTTGCGCGGATCATGCTCGTCGGAACGACCGGCATTGTGCTGGCGGTGGTCGCCGGCGACGTGTTCGATCGGTTTCTATGGCAACTCATGCTGGCTCCGCTGTTGCCGACCGCGGCGGCGCTGTTACACGGCGAACGACGGTGGTGGTCGGTGGCGGCGATATCGGCGACGGCCGTGTCGATTGGCGTGATCTCAACGGTGCTGGCAGCGGGAGGTTCGGTTGGCGACGTCGGGCGCGGCGCGATCCGCGGCCCGCGCCTGCTGCTGACAACCGAATGGCCAAGCCCCACCGAGCCGAGCGTGATCGCTGCAATCGCCTTGTTGCTGGCGGTCCTGACCGCGCTCGCCGCCGCACTGGCTGCTGATCGACGATTTCATCTCGCCCCGCTAACGCCGCTGATCGTCTGCCTGACCTGCCTGACCGCGCTCAGCGCCCCGAGTCAACCCGACGCCTGGCTGCTCGCCCTGGCGGGGTTCATGGCGTTGCTGCTGGCACTCACCCGCCAAGACCGCAACGCCGACACTCGAAATCGATCGCAGCTGACCGACCGCACACTGCCGCTGACGACGATCGTGCTGACCGGCGTCGTTATCGCCGCCTCGGCAACCCTGGCATGGGCCGACCGAGCGGATCCACGGTCCACCCAGGACGCCGTGCTCTCTGCGGCGCTGCTAGACCCGATCGAGGCTGTCGTCGCACTACGAAACGCCGATCCCCCGATCGCGCTGATGCGGATCACCGATAGATCAGGCAACCCCTCTCGCCTGCCGGGGCGCTGGCGCGTCGCAGCGCTCGATTCTTACGATGGTCAGCGATGGGTGCCGACGCTCACGCTGCACCCGATCGGCCGAACACTGGCGGCCGGCTCGACGACCAACGACGCCACCACCCGGCTGCGCTACGAGGTCGAATATCTCACCGACGAGCTGGACACGATTCCGTTTCCCGGGCAGCCGGTGTCGGTCGACACCGACGTCGAGACCGATCGCGGTCGCGTCGTCGTGCGGTTGCCCGAGCGCCCGCAAGCGGGAACCCGGGTGCAGGCCATCAGTGCCGCAGCCCTCGGTGCCGGCGCCGCCCGCGGCGCATCGGTGGTCACCCGGCAAGTGGACGAGATCGGCGGCGGCTTCTCCGAGCGGGCCGGCTCGCTTGCCGGCGATGGAACCGTGATCGAACAGCTGCGACTAATCGAGCAAACGATGCGAACCGAGTGGCAACTCGATTCGCTTGCACCGGGCGGTGGCCAGCAACTGGCGCTACTCGAACGGTTCGTCGTCGAAACGCGCCGCGGCACCCGCGAGCAGTTTGTCACGGCGTTCGTCGAACTCGTCAGGTCGCTCGGTTTCGATGCACGTGTGGCGACGGGCTTCCTGCTGCCGGATGACCAGCTTCTCAGTCCTTTGACGATCGCCTCGACACATGCCGCCATTTGGCCAGAGGTGCAATTCGAGGGTGTCGGCTGGTTGCCGTTCGACCCAACCCCCGAGACAGAGAGCTTCGATATCGAGCAACCACCACCACCGCCCGAAGCCCAAAGTCCGGCAGCCGCTCAGCCGCCGATCGTCCCCCCCGCCGAAGCCGTTGATGACATCGAGGAAGCGGCGGTCGACGACCAGATCGGCAACGGCAGGTGGCGTTCGGTTCGTACCTGGCTGATCCGAATCGGCGCCGCATCCGGGATCGGCGTGCTGCCGTTCGTGGCGCTGTTTGGTTCGGTGCTGGCGCTGAAGCGGCGTCGTCGTCGCAGCAGATTGCAGGCTGACGACCCGTTCACGTTGGTGCGCGGGGTCTGGGCCAACACCACCGATGCTCTGGTCGACGCTGGATTGTCGATCGCGCCGGCATGGACCGACAACCGGATCGCCGAACACGCCGCCGCCCTGGCGCCCGCAGCGCCACACGAGATGCGACGCTTGGCCTCGATGTCGACCTCGGTCACGTTCGGAGCGACAACAATCGACACCGACACCACCGCCTGGCGCCTCGTCGACGACGCAATGTCGACTTCGGATGCCGTGCTCGCCGCGATACGCCTGCCCCTGACCCGTTGGCAGCGTATTCGTTGGCTGTTTAGCCTGCGGTCGCTGCGGCGCTCGACACGGTCGCCAGTCGTCGTCTGATGGCAGGGCGTCACGACCCGTGAGTTGGCTTTAGATGCCGGTGAGTTCCTTACGGAGTTCGCGCTTCATGAACTTGCCGTTGGCATTGCGCGGAAGCTGCTCGGTACGAAACCACACCGTGGCGGGGATCTTGAACTTGGCGA
>CALFRK010000028.1 GCA_937919625.1 uncultured Ilumatobacter sp. | reverse complement strand
ATCCGACCGTGTCGCCGGGCTCGAGCTCGGCGCCGACGACTATGTGGTCAAGCCGTTCTCGCCACGTGAGCTGGCTGCGCGTGTCAACGGGGTGTTGCGGCGGGCAGCCCCCAGGCCGGCACCGCTCAGCGACCTGATCGAGTTCGATGGCCTCTCGATAGACACTCGCTCGCGCGAAGTACGCCGGGCCGGCGAACTGGTCGAGCTGACGCCCAAGGAATTCGATGTTCTCGCCCATCTTGCGGCGTCGCCGCGCCGGGTGTTCTCTCGCGCCGATCTGCTTCGCGACGTCTGGCAATCATCGCCCGATTGGCAGGACTCAGCGACCGTGACGGTGCATGTCCGCCGGATCCGCAACAAGATCGAGACCGATCCTGAGAATCCGCGTTGGATCACGACCATCTGGGGCGTCGGCTACCGGTTCGAGCCATGAGCGATAGATCCGAGCTGCGCCCCGCCGGCAGGCCTGTCTGGCAACTGAACCGGCTCGGTCGCCGTTTCATGTGGGCCTCGCTCGGCGTGTTGGCGGTCGCCGTGATCATGATCGTGATCGCCGCCCAACAGATGTTCATCAATCATCAGGACCTCGGCTTCCTGTTGTGGATCATGATCCCTGCCACGATCGCTGCGGCGGCCGTTGCCTACCTGCTCTCGTCGCCGATCGCCCGTGACGCGAACCGATTGAGTGATGCCGCCATGAGGGTCGCCAATGGTGACCTGACCGCCCGCTCCGGTGTCATGCGCCACGACGAGCTCGGCGACGCCGCTCGCGAGTTCGATCGGATGGTGGTCCGCCTCGCTGCCGTCGAAAAGGAGCGCTCGCTGATGCTGTCGTCGATTTCCCACGACTTGCGGACACCGTTGGCGGCCCTGCGGGCCTCGGTGGAAGCGATTCGAGACGGGGTCGCACCCGACCCGGATGCCTACCTGAATGGGATGGAACATCAGGTGCGGGCCTTGGGAGAGCTTGTCGACGACCTGCAGCTGCACACCCGGCTGACCAGCGGCACGCTCGAGATGCGGATGGTCAGGGTCGACCTAACCGAACTGGCTGATGAAGCGGTCGAGATTGTTCGCCCGCTGGCGCGGCCCGCCGGCGTGTCGATTCACATCGATGCCCAAGAGCGATTGGCGGTCACCGGCGACCCGACCCAACTGTCGCGCGTCATCCGCAATCTGCTTGACAATGCGATTCGCCACACGCCACCCGACTCGAATGTCCGAATTCAGGTCGAGTCGGCTTCGGACTCGGTGGTGTTTCGGGTTGTCGACGATGGACCTGGGTTCCCACCAGAGATGCGCGAACGGGCATTCGAGCCGTTCACACGCGGCGACCCGGCGCGTGACGTCAGCACCGGAACCGCCGGCCTCGGCCTGGCGATCGCCCGTGGCATCGTCTCTGCCCACGGCGGCACGATCGCGGTTGTGGATGACACACGCTGCACCGTCGAAGTTCGGCTACCCAAGTGACGATCCAGCATCGCTGGGGTCGAACGTGTGTGTATCGAAATCGGCGGGGCTTGTTTCTGAGAAGTTGAAACGGATATTCTGTGACTAGCGGAGATCTTTTCTCCGTATTGGCGGTGGTCCTTCGATGGCCCACAGCGCCGACGGGCATCATGGTGTAAGGACGACTCCGCCGGTTGTCCTTACACCGCCTGCCTGACAGAGGCGCAGCCTGGCTCGCAGCCTTCTAGACTGTGGTCTTGATGCGCAGCGTTCTCCAGCCCCCGACGATTCTGCCGCTGGCGAACGACCCGTGTTGGTGCGGCAGCGCTCGCAAGTACAAGCGTTGCCACAAGCTCTCGGAGGGGCGTGTGCTGCCCGGTGAGATCAGCCCGATGCGTTCGGTGCCCGATCACATCGCACGTCCCAGTTATGCCGATACGGGCAATCCGGTGTCATGGGACGAACCCCGCATCAAGACGCCCGAGATCATCGAGCGGATGCGATACGCAGGCCAGGTCGCGGCCGAGATCTTGCGGCTGACGGGCGAGTTCTTGCGTCCAGGGATAACGACCGAAGAGGTTGACGAGTACTGCCATTTCCTGTACATCGAGCGCAACTCGTACCCGAGCACGCTCAATTACCACCACTACCCTAAGAGCCTGTGTACCTCGGCCAATGAGGTCATCTGTCATGGCATCCCGGATTCACGGGCGATGCGCGACGGCGACATCATGAACCTCGACGTCACCGCCTTCATCGGTGGCGTTCACGGTGACACCAATGCCACGTTTTGTATCGGTGACGTCGATCCACAGAGCCGCGAACTGGTGCGGATCACCGAGCAATGCACCTGGAAGGGCATCGAGGCGGTCAAGCCCGGCCGTCCGATCAGCGATGTCGGGCGCGCCATCGAAGAGCACGCCAAAGCGCACCGACTGGGCGTCGTCAAAGCCTTCGTCGGGCATGGCATCGGCGAGCAGTTTCACTCCGACATCCAGGTTCTGCACTATTACGACTCTCGTAGCTCGATGATCATGAAGCCCGGCATGACCTTCACGATCGAACCGATGATCACGCTCGGCACCTGGCAACACAAAACATGGGACGACGGCTGGACCGCCGTCACGTCCGATGGCAAGCGCACCGCTCAGTACGAACACACCTGTCTGGTTACCGAAGACGGTGTCGAGGTGCTGACGGCCGGCGAAGGTGCTGTCTCGCCGAGTGCCCCCTGGAATCGGCAAAGTTTCAAGCCGTGATTCTTCAGTTTGGCTTTTGTTCGGACATTTTGGGAACTCCCAGCCCCGATGCGACGACCATGGCCTGATATGAAACGTGCATTCAACCTCCTACCGATTGGCCTGTCACTTGCAGTTCTGGCACTGGCCGGCTGTGGCTCCGATGACGAATCGATCTCGATCGAGAACTCCTGGGCGCGTACCAGCGCTGCGGGGCAGACGACCGGTGCGATTTACTTCAATCTGACCTCCGAGCAGGACGACACGCTTGTTGGGGCGTCGGTTCCGGCGTCGATCGCCGCCGACGCTCAGGTTCACGAAGTCGTGATGGCCGAAATGGACGAATCTGGCGGCACGGAGGGTTCCGACCATATGACTGAGATGGAGTCGGGCGACACCGACCACATGACTGAGATGGAGTCGGGCGACACCGACCACATAGATGACATGGATCCGAGCGCGGCGCCGGCTATGACCATGCAAGAACTCACCGATGGCCTCGAGCTGTTTGCCGGCGAGACGGTCTCGTTCAAGCCCGGCAGCTATCACGTGATGCTGGTCGACCTGGTCGAGCCGCTTGAGGTCGGCGACACGGTCGATGTCACGCTCGACTTCGCAATGTCCGATTCGATCACGCTCACGGTCGAGGTGGCCGAATCGGCGCCATGATCGTGTCTCGCCGTATGGGCCTGGCCGTGCTTGTCGCTGCAGCGCTGATCTTGTCGGCATGTGGCTCGTCGGAGGGCGCCGCCCTTTCATCGGCAGCTGCCGAGCCCAGCGGTGATGTGCTTCCCGACGTCGAGATCGAATATCTCGACGGCACCGGCACCATCAGCCTGGCCGACATCGATGGGCCGGCGGTCATCAACTTGTGGGCAACCTGGTGTGCTCCGTGTCGCCGCGAGATCCCCGATTTCGAGGCGGTCCATCAGGCGCGGGGTGACGAGGTCCGTTTCGTTGGCATCAATATCGGTGAGAGCTCTGGCCAGGCTGCCGAGTTCGTGGCCGAGGTCGGTGCCACCTATGACCAGTTCCTCGACTCCGAGGGTTATGTCGTCACCGAGCTGCGCACCAGCACGATGCCAACCACAGTGATACTCGACGCCGACGGAGTCATCACCAGACGTCATCTTGGTCCGCTCGATGAGGACGGCCTGAACGAGGCGATCGACGACGCTCTAGGCCTGTAGCGGCTTCGGCGTTACGAGGCCGTCGCCGGTCGAAACAGGGCCAGCAGGGCCAGCAGGGCCAGCGTCGCGCCGCCGACCAAGGCTGCGGCTGTGACCAATCGATCGAACCAGAACGGGAGATCGGTGGGCAGCACGGCCTTGGTGAGTGTCGTGCGCCGCGTGAACGCCCACAGCGCCAGCTGCAGCCCCGCCAGCAGCGCCAGGGCGCTCTGCAGCAGCGCCCAGCGCCGATAGGTGAGGATCGTGGCAATCATGCACGCCAGGGCGATGGCCGGAAGTAGCCACCACGACACGAGCGGGCCTGTTTCGCTGGGCAGCGAACGAAACTGGGCTACACCAACGACGGTCGCCCCAACCGCCAGCAGAAGTGAACCGAATGTCACCGTGGCCGGACCGGCAAGCGTGCTGAGCAAGACAAGCTGGAGACCGATCAACAGCCCGAACACGACGGGCCAGATCGACGGAGACGGCTGGAGTGTGGTTTGCACCTTGATCTCGACCAGATCGCCGTCGACCAGGAGCGGAAGCACCTGTGCCGGCAACGATTCGCCTGCATCAAGCCCGATCGGAGGTTCTGAACCCATCCAGTGGGCACGATGATCGTGCCAGGCCCAGCTGCCCCCGCGCCCGATCTTGTGCCAGTCGGGGGCGGCCGTGTTGTCGACAGTGGTGGGGATTTCGACGTCGCCAAACCGATCGGCGTTGTAGTAGGTCGCCATCGATCGACGATTCTCCTCGACGGTGCCGTCGGCCGATAACCGAAGGTATGGCTCGTCGTCATAGCCGAGCACGATCGCCTCGTGGCCCTCGGCCACGACAACTCGCACGAACGAGTCACCACCTTCGATCGTGACCGTGATCACGTCTGTCGCCGGAGTGATGGCCACAACGTCGGTGCTGTAGTCGGTTGGACCGGCGGCGTCGGCGTGAGCGATTTGCGGTGCCGCCAGCAAGCCGAGCGCGAGCGCGGCCAGGCCGACACTGCAGTGCAGCAGCCGCTCGATCAAGATTCGACGCGCAGGGTGAATGAGCCGCTGGGATGCACGCTGCATTCTCCCTCCAGAACTCCTACGGTGTTAAAGCGTTGCGTCAGCGTTTCGCCGGATGCCACGAAGAACACGCCCACGACGTGGTCGTCGGTGTCGTTGTTGACGATCCTGATCGCGTCGCCGACCTTCACGACCAACTCGGTGGGCACGATCTCGACTGATTCGCCGGCGGCGATTCGATCGGCCGTGCCGGGCGGGATCAAAAAGTCGTGCACGAAGACGGTGGCGCTGTCGGCGTCGGTGATCTGGATACCTGTACCGGCCGATCCGCCACCCGATCCGCCCTTTGAGCGCCCGAGCAACAGCCCTCCGACGATCACCAACGGCAGCAGTACGGCCAGTAGTCCAAGCTGTTTGCGATTCATGTCGAACTCGAATCAAGTAGTTGCGTCAGATCGGCAGCGAGGTCGTCGATCGAAACCCCGAACTGCCAGGTGAGCGCCAGATGGCCGGTGTCGTCGATGACATATAGCGAAGTCGTGTGTGCGACGTCGACGGTGCCATCGCCTGCCTGATCAACATTGTACGACGCTCCGAATGGTGCAGCCGCTGTCGCCAGCAGGCTGGCGTCGTTGGTGCCGAGTGCGTGGCCGTTGTCGAAGAAGCTCGTGATGTAGTCGGGCAATATTTCGATATCGCGCTGAGGATCGACCGTTACCATCGCCACGTCGATGCGGGCGGCCGCGCCCTCGTCCATCCGGCGCGTGGCGAGGCGCAGGTCGCTGAGGGTGGTCGGACAGAAGTCGGGGCAGTTGGTGTACCCGAAGTACACCACGAGCAGATGGTCCTGCTCTGCTACGAACGACAAATCGCTGCCCGGATTGCTGAGATCAGGAAGCGCCAGATCGCCCACAAGGGGTGCAGGTTCACGGCGGTAACCAGTGAACTCGCGGGGTGACTTGCTGCCACATGCGGTGGCCACCGTGGCAGCCACCACCAGCAGCGCCCCGATTCGGCACCGGAGTGCTGGGCGGCGAGATGTCATAACGTCTTCCCCTCGGCGGGTGTGGCGAGCGCCTCGATGTAAGCGAGGACCTTGTCGATCTCGTCGTCGGTGAGTGTGTTGGCAGGCATCGGAAGTTTGAACCCGTCGGTCTGCTTGGCAGCGGGGGTCTTGATCGATTCGATCAAGTATTCGCGGTTGGCGGTGGCGACTGAACCGTCGCTAAGTTGGACCACGGATCCGAACAGGTCGATGAATGCGGGTCCGACACCGCCCTGCCCATTGATGCCGTGGCATGCCCCGCAACCGGTCGTCCTGACGATGAAGCGACCCTCGGCGGCGATCGGTGACAGAGGAAGGGAGTCAGTTCCGGATCCATTCACCCCACACGCCGACAACGTGACCGCACCGGTAAGCGCGAAAACACCAAGCACGGCGCTGAAACGGGGGGTCGGCATCATGAGGGTGGTCGTTGGCGAAGTCGTTCTGGTTCCTGCTGGTCGGTGGTCTCTGCAGCATGGAGCGTCTGCAGTAGCTGGTCTCTGGCGCGTGCTACACGAGACCGAATCGTACCGATCGGCACGCCAAGGATGTCGGCGGCCTCGTCGTACCGCAACCCGGTCAGCTGGGTGAGTACGAACGCCGCTCGGCGATCGTCATCGAGTTCATGGAGGAGTTCTTCGATAACAAGGCCATCGCAGGCGGGGACGCAACCTTCGGACACGTCGCGGGCCAAGTTGACGACTCGCTGCTCGGTCTTGCGGCGTCGGCTTCGGCTGCGGGTGGCGTCGGCACACGTGCGTCTCGTGATCGTGAGCAGCCAGTGGCGTGCCGGGCCCGTGGCCCGAAACCGGTGCAACGAGGCGAAGGCCCGTTCGTAGACTTCCTGTGCCAGATCCTCGGCGTTGTCTCGGTCGCCTAGATAGCGACACAGCGCCATGACATCGTGCTGGGTGGCAGTGACGAACCGCTCGAGCGCGTCTTGGTCGCCAGCTTGGGCTGCGAGCAAGAGCGACGTCAGCTGATCCATGGGCACTCAGTCTGCCGTGGGAACTAAAAACTCCCTAGGGCCGACCGTCACATCGTGGAGCCATCGTCGGGAGTCCGTTCTGCAGATTGTGCCGAGGCGCGGGAGATGATCTCTGCGGGAACCGACGACGAGTTGAGTTTTGAACAGCAGCTGCGGCTCGATTCCCACCTCGACGACTGTTCACCGTGTCGAACGTATGTTGACGTCGTCGCCTCGCTGACTCGTACCATGCGGCTCCGTTCGGTTGAGTCCGAACGTGACTTTGTCATTCGGGTGATGACCCGTTCGCGCCCGCCGCGCCTGGGTCGGGGAGGCTGGCTACGCCCCGCGCTGGCATGGTGCGGAGTGATGATCATCGTGCAGAGTTTGCGCCCGCTGGTCTTTGCCGAGCTCGATGGCACGCCGACGCACATCGCCCGCCATGTCGGAGCATCATCGCTGGCGCTGGCGCTGGCGATCGGGTTGCTGTATGCCGCCTGGCGTCCTCATCGAGCATTCGGTCTGCTGCCGTTCGTCGGGGCGCTGCTGGCCTCCACCGTTGTGAGCACGGTGCTCGACACGATCGATGGCAACCGTTCGGCGCTGGCCGAGGCGGTACACCTGATCGAGTTGGTCGGCTTGATTCTGCTGTGGATGGTCGCCGGATCGCCTGGTTGGGACCGTGTCCGCGACGGATTGCGCTCGCTCACGCGCCAGCGGGGAGCCGCTCGGCCCACCAGTTGAGCAGCTGCTCGAAATCGTCGATCTCGCTCGCTCGTCGTCGGTAAGCCTGACACACGGCCTGCCCACATCCGACGATGTCGCCGGCGTGGAGGGCGTCGACGGCTGCCGACAGGTCGCCGGCGGGCCACGGAGTTGCCGCTAGCCCGGCGGGTCCGATGCGCACGGACGTAGTCGAGAGGCCGGTGCCGCCTCCTGAGTGCCACGCCAAGGCAGAGGCGATCGGCGACGTCAGTACGGCCGCCAACTCGGTCACCGTGGCCGCCGTTCCGACCGGTGTCACCGACGTGACGGGAACACCGGGAAGCCAGGCTCCCTCAGGGTCGGCGACGGCCTCGATAACTCGTGTCTGGTTGGCGACGAGCACCTTTGGCACCAGCTTGCGGGCGGCCCATGCCGGAAACCGTCCGGTCAACTTCGACAGGTCGACTCGGGGGTGCTCGAACGACCTTTTGGCGAACCGAACCGGTCTTGTCCCCCATAGGCATAGGCCGGGGTCGATCAGTCCGCTGGTGACCAGCGGCGGACCGGTGGCGTCGTCGCCGACAGCGGGGACGAGGGCGTAGTACTCGTCGCGAAAGTTGGCGTTCAGGTCGGCGCGGTCACCCAGCGTGCCTGAGGTGTGCAGCGCCAGGCGGTCGAGCACCGGTACCCCCAGCCGGTCGGTCACGACCCTCGTCCAGCTTGTAGGGGACATAGAGCCGGTCGCCGGACGCCGCAGCACGATCGCGCAGACGTTGACGCTGGCATCGAAATGTCGCTGGCTCGGCTCCCACCACGACCAGCACAAGTCAGCCTGTTCGGCGACCGCTCGTCGCACCGGTCCACCGTCGCGAGCGGCGAGGATCGACTGGGGGAGAACCAACGCGACGCGCCCGCCGTCGGCGTTGACCAGTCGCACCGCCAACGCCAGGAACTCGAAGGCGGCGTCGGCATATGGGCCGCCTCCGTGACGGCTCGATCCACCGCGGGTCGTGCCGGAGGCCATCTGGGACAGGAAGGGAGGGTTGCCAACCACGATGTCGAACTGCTCGCCGCCCCAATCGTGGGCGAGTGCATCGTCGTGGGTCAATCGAACCAGCGCGCCATCAACCCGGTCGAGCGCACTGGCGTCGACATCGCAGCCGATCAGCTCGAACTCGTGCCCGAGATCGGTCAAGCGATCGGCCACCGCCACCAGAAAGCGGCCGTCGCCACAAGCTGGGTCGAGAACCCGAATCGGTCGGTGACGCGGCAGGGCAAAGTTGGTGAACAGGCCGGCGACGACGATCTCGATCAGCTCTGGTGGGGTGTACCACGCGCCGCGCATCTTGCGGGTCGGTTGCGTAGAAGCCACCGACTGAGAATAGGTTGCAGATCGTGCTGGACCGGTATCTCACCTTCCACCGCGACGAATGGGCGGCCCTCAGGGCGGCGACGCCGCTGACCCTCGACCAACCCGACCTCGAGTCGTTGCAGGGCATCAACGACCGGATCGACCTGCACGAGGTCACCGCTGTATATCTCCCGCTCAGTCGTTTGCTGAACCTGTACGTCAGCGCCGTGCAGGACCTGCAGCGCGTGTCGTCGACGTTTCTGGGCTCGAAGGCGTCCAAGGTGCCATATGTGATCGGCGTCGCCGGATCGGTGGCCGTCGGCAAGTCGACCTTCGCTCGCATTCTGCAGGCGCTGCTGTCGCGTTGGCCGAATCATCCTCAGGTCGACCTCGTCACGACCGACGGATTCTTGTATCCGAATGCGGTGCTCACCGAACGTGGCCTGATGGACCGCAAGGGTTTTCCGGAAAGCTATGACACGCGGGCGCTGCTGAGCTTCTTGCGGGCCGTGAAGAGTGGCCAGGAAGAGGTCTCAGCGCCCGTCTACGACCATGTCGCCTACGACGTGTTGGACGGTGTGTCGTTGACGGTGCGGCACCCAGACATCGTGATCGTCGAGGGTCTCAACGTGTTGCAGGTCAATCGTGAGGGCGTGGAGTTCGTCAGCGACTACTTCGATTTCTCGATCTATGTCGATGCCGATGTGGACGATATCGAGGAGTGGTACGTCGCCCGCTTCTTCGCCCTTCGTGAGTCGGTGTTTCAAGACCCCGACAGCTATTTCACGAACTTCGCCGAACTCACCGACGAGCAGGCCGATGCGACGGCCCGCCACATCTGGACCAGCATCAATGGCCGCAACCTACGCGAGAACATTGCACCGACCCGCGAGCGTGCTTCGCTGATCATTCGCAAGCAACGTGACCACCGCGTCAGCGAAGTGTCTCTGCGCAAACTCTGACGCGTCGCCCGCCGCCGGTCAGCTGTCGGCGAGCCAGGTAGGTAGATCACCGATCTGGGCGAGTTCGGCGAAGCCACCGTTGTGATCGTGAACGACCTCGTGCTCCCAGGTGGTGTGATACGGCACGTGGACACCGTGCCCGCCGAGCTCGACGATCGGCAGGATGTCCGAGCGCAGCGAGTTGCCGACCATCAAGAACGTGGACGGATCGATGTCCCATTCGGCGAGGACACCTCGGTAGCTGGCGACGTCCTTGTCCAGCACGACCTTGATGTGTTCGAAATGGTGCTCGAGTCCAGACGTACGGACCTTGCGTGTCTGATGCACGAGGTCACCCTTGGTGATCAACACCAGACGGTTCGTTTGCCCAACGGTGGAGAGTGTTTCTGGGACGCCGTCGAGTAGCTCGACCGGGTGCATCAACATCTGATGGGCATGGTCGACGAGCGATCCGATCACCGACGCCGGCACGCGTCCGCCGGTTGCCGTGACGGCTGCTTGGATCATCGAGAGGGCAAACGCCTTGACTCCATAGCCGGAGATTGGGATGTTGTCGGCTTCGGTGGCGTGTAACACGTCGAGCACGGCGATGCCCTCGGGCGAGTACGGGGCGACGATCTCGGCGAACATCAGCTCCGCTGCCTGGAACGAGTCTTCGTTGCGCCATAACGTGTCGTCGGCATCGAACCCGATGACCTCGAACTGGCCGCCGCCGGCCATGGCCGTACTCATCAGCGGTGAATGGCGTTGAGATAGTTGTAGATCGTGATGCGGCTGACACCCATCGCGTCGGCGACATCTTCAACGGCGCGACGCAGGATGAACGCTCCGCGCTCGTCGAGTAGGCGGACGGCCCGTTGTTTGTCCTCACGCGTGAGTGTCGGTAGTGGGCCGCCGAGCTCGGTCTCGACCGAATCGATCAAACGGTCGAGCGCTCCATGCAATGGCGGCAGCCGAACGGCGGCGACCACCTTGCCGTCCCACACTAATGGAACGTCGGAAGGCTCTTGTGCGGCAGGGGGAACGAGCGTGGCGCCGACAGCGTCGACGACTGGTTTGACCGCCTGCAACAAGGGGTGCGGCTCGTTCATGTGTCGCCTCGGTCGAAGGATCCGTTGGTGATGTCGAGATTGACGTGGGTGGCACCGTTGGCGAACGCTGCTCGTACGATCGCGGCAACGATCTCAGGCGCATGGGTGTCGTCGACGGAACATCCGGTTGCGAATGGTCCGACCTCGACCTCGACGCCGAGGTCGCGGATGGCTGCGATCGGTTCGGTGACGTGAGAACCTGGCTTACCCTCGACGAACGGTTCGATCGTGAACTCAACTCGCTGCACGGTTGTTGATCGTACGCGCGAACGGGTTCAGCCACACCCGGACGTTCTTGGCGCGACGCTTGGGCTGGGCATGCACCCTACGTATGGGCCTACGATTGGTCCATGACGCTTGAGACGCTGCGCGACGAATCACTCGATCTCCAGGGCGAAACCGTGGCGTTGCGACGCTCACTGCACGAGCGGCCCGAACTCGGAAACGAGTTGCCGATCACTCGTGATCTGCTGCTCGAGTCGCTCGAAGGACTTCCCCTCGATCTCACGCTGCACCAGACCACGTCGGGTGTCTCGGCGCTACTCACGGGCGGCAAGCCAGGTCCGACCGTGTTGCTGCGCGGCGACATGGATGCCCTGCCACTCAACGAGGACACGGGCCTCGACTTCTCGTCGCGTACCGACGGCTGCATGCATGCTTGCGGTCACGACACGCACACTTCGATGCTGTCGACTGCTGCCAAGGTGCTGTCGGCGCACCGTGACGAGATCCCCGGCCGAGTGTTGTTCATGTTCCAGCCGGGCGAGGAAGGGCACCACGGCGCCAAGTTCATGTTGGAGGAGGGCCTGCTCGACGTACCGGCGCTGGCCGATGGCACCGACTCGCCCGTGACCGGTGCGTTTGCGCTGCATATCACCTCGACGTTGGCGACCGGCATGGTGGCGACTCGCGGAGGTGCCTGCATGGCTTCCGCAGACCGCTTCCTGATCCGTGTGCACGGTGCAGGCGGCCATGCCAGCGAACCATTTCGCACCGTTGACCCGGTGCCGATCGCCTGCGAGATCGTGCTGGCCCTGCAGACGATGATCACACGACGGATCGATGTGTTCGATCCCGCAGTCGTAACGGTCGGTCGGATCCACGCCGGCACTACCAACAACATCATCTCGCCGCTGGCCGAGATCGAGGGGACGATCCGCACCGTCAGCGAAACGACCCGTGCCCAGGTGCACGACAACCTCAAGCGTGTTGCACAGAGCATCGCCGAGGCCCACGGCGCCACGGCCGAGCCCGAGATCATCTTCGGGTACCCGGTCACGTCGAACGATGATCAATTCGCTGAATTCACGCTCGACACCGCCAAGCAGGTGCTCGGTGCCGACAACGTGCGCCGGTTCCCGAATCCGATCATGGGGGCAGAAGACTTCTCGTACGTGCTCAACGAGGTGCCCGGCACGATGATGTTCCTGGGCGGCACACCGCCCGAACGCGACGCCCGCACTGCGCCGGCCAACCACTCCAACCTGGTGACCTTCGACGAAACAGCGATGCCGGTCGGCGTCGAGCTCTACGCTCAGATGGCGCTCCGCCACCTCGGCGTAACCGCCTGAACAAGAGGCCGTTGCCAAACGCACCTTTGGTAACGGTTAGGGGGCGATTAGTCGGGTGAGGCGCAGGGTCACCAGCTCGAACGGCCTTATTGTGAGTGCGCAGATTCCGTCACCGACCTCGAGACCTGACTGAGGTTCTTCGAGCAGGTTGCAGCGGCTGGCGGCCAGGATCCGACGGTTGCTGCCGATCGTGATCCGAGTGCGGTTGCCGACCGATTCGTGGAGGCGAACGATGATGTCGTCGGGATCGTCGTCGGCGGGTTTGATGGCATCGATCTCGACCCCTTCACCGACCAGGCTCACGATTGGCGCAGGGGCGGCGCCGATCGCCGACCCGGATACCACCTTGAGAGGATGGTTGAATCGTTGGGCCTCGGCGACCACCTCGTTGAGGCCGCTGCCGTGTGGAAACAGCGCCAGGTTGACGGCGTGCTCGCCGCGGTCGGCGTTGGGGTCGGGATAGCGGGCTGCTCTGGCGAGGCTGACCCGCACACGGCCGCCGAACAGGCCGTGGCCGTAGCGACCGTCGTTCAACACGGCGACGCCAAAATCCGGTTCGCTGAGATCGACATAACGATGGGCGCACACCTCGAACTTGGCGGCATCCCACGAGTTCGACGGGTGAGTCGGGCGATGCACGTGCCCGAACTGGATGTCGCAGGCGGCAGTCTCGGCGCGGACATCGAGCGGAAATGCGATCGACAACAGATGCTCGTCGTGCTGCCAGTCGAAGGCGACACCGATGTCGAGCCGAGCGCTGCCGGCCCGCATGGTGTACGTGACCGTTGCCGTCGAAGGCGCGAACGAATAGTGCACTCGAACTCGGCCGATCAGCGGGCCGTGGTCGACCACTTCGACGTGACTCGGGGAAAGCAGGGGTTTAGCGAGCCCGGGTGTCCACGCCTCTAGATCCCAGGCGTCATAGCGGACGGGCCGGTCAGGGGCGAGTTCGAGGGTCGCCGCCCGTTCGCCGCTCGGGATCAACTCGCGGGCGCGGGCGAGGTCGATCACGGAGGTCAGCGCCCCGGTGTTGTCCCACCGAACTGCAAGATGATGGTTGATCATCGACGAGTCGGTGACGACGACACGATCTTCGGCCGCGACTGCGACGAGCGGTGCGATTCCGTTGGCCGGCACGCGAGCGCGAAACGGCGACGATCCGACGACTTCGATCACCTCGTCGCGATCGACGCCGGCTGCATTGGCAAGGTGCGCAGTCTGCGGAACCAGGGCGTCGAAAAGGTCGATCAAACGAAGCTCGAGGTCGGCGGCGACCTCGCTGTGCGCCTGTTCGGCGTCGGCGTGAACCCAGGCGATCGATGATCCAGGGATGATGTCGTGGAACTGTTGGGTCAACACCTCACGCCAGATGTCGTCGAGATCGGCATGTCGCCCGAGCGTGGCCGACCACAGCTCGACCTCGCGCAACAGGCGTTCGCATCGGCGGTTGCCGGCCTTTGTGCGGAGTTGGCTGGTGAGCGTGCCGCGGTGGGTTTCGAAGTACAGCTCGCCCCGCCACACCGGCACGGGTGCACCCTCGAACGCTTCGCGCTCGATGTGTTCGAAGAACTCGGCTGGTGACCCGATCGACACGTTCGGCGCGCCGTCGATGTCGGCCAACCGCCGCCGCCGCTCGAGCATCTCTCGGGTCGGCCCGCCGCCGCCGTCGCCGTGACCGAACGGCATCAGCGACCAATTCGACCAGGCGGCGTCGCTGAATCGTTCGACAGACTGCACACACTCGCCGGGCGTGATCTCGGCGTTGTACGTGTCGACCGGGGGGAAGTGGGTCAGGACCCTTGTGCCGTCGAGGCCCTCCCACCAGAACGTGTGATGGGGGAATCGATTTGTCGTGTTCCAGGACAGCTTCTGCGTGACGAAGCGGCGCATCCCTCCGGCGGCGTAAAGCTGCGGCATGCTGGCCGGGTAGCCGAACACGTCGGGGATCCAGACCTCGGTGCAGCGTTGCCCGAATCGGCTCTCGAACCAGCGCTGGCCGTGCACGATCTGGCGCGCCAGGCTCTCACCCGACGGAAGGTTCATGTCGGCCTCGACCCACATCCCGCCGACCGGGATCCATTGGCCGTCGTCGACCTTGGTCGAGATCTTCTCGAACAGCTCGGGGTGGAGCTCCTCGATCCATGCGTACTGCTGGGCCTGCGAGCACGAAAAGCGGTACTCGGGGTATTCGTCCATGAGGCGGACGGCCGAGGCGAATGTGCGGGTGCATTTGCGAACCGCTTCGCGGATCGGCCACAGCCAGGCGGTGTCGATGTGGGCGTGGCCGGTGGCGATGATGTGGTGAGCACTGCTGGCGGCCCGGGTGTCGAGCAGCGGCCGCAGGGTGGCTCGCATGGCGACGACGTCCGGCAGATGACCCAGGGCGGTCGTGATCGTGTGACGGAATCGGTCGCGCCTCGGGTCGCTCGGTGCCAAAGCGTTCATCAGCCCGGCGAGCACGTCGATGTCGTGTGCCAACGCCTCGGCGTCGCTGTCGATCACTACCAGCTCGGCGCGGTGCAATCGGTACAGAGGGCGATCGCCGGCGGTGGAGAGTGAACCCAATCGCGACGGCGCGAACTGGAGGAAGGTCGGGTTCGAGGCCGCCTCGAGCCGGATCGTCACGGGGCCGGGGCGATCGGCCACTCGAAGCTTGGTACGGCGAGGGTGGATGCCCTGAACTGGCCGACCGCCCTCGTCGACGACGAGCCCCTCGCACTGGAAGCCTGCGGCATCGGGGTGAAACCCGAGATCTAGAACTGCCTCGACACGTTCTCCTCGCCACGACTCAGGGATCTCGCCGCGGAACGTGAACCAGGTCGTGCCCCATGGAGGTCCCCACTGGCTTCCGACCGCGAACGGTTGCTGATTGTCGGGTGTCGGCCCGGCGGTGACCATGAGCGGCCGTCGCCGGCGCTCGATCAACGGCAGCACGCGCTCGAACAGCTCACGTTTGATCCGCTCGCCGATGAGATCGCGATCCACCTGCACATCGAAACCGTACGCCAGAGCGATGGGTCGGACGGTTCTCAGGGGATCTCGAACGATGCTGCGGCGGCCGCCAAGCCGGAGATCAATGACTGGGTGTGGGGCACCAGACCGCTCTCCCAGTCCCACCACAGAGGGCTCGAGCCGCGCGCCCGGGGTGGTAATTCGACCTGCACCCCTGCGTGCAGCGGAAGGTTGACCGGGTTGCGATCGTGCACGCCGCGCAGTTCGAGAGGGATGTCGTCGAGCTTGTCGACGATGTCGTAGGCGGGCAGAACCGCCCGCAGGTGAGCGGCCACGTGAGCGGCCAGTAAACGGTTCTGACCGCCCAGTAGCACAGATGTCGGCAATGGCCGCCGCCCGAACCCGTGAATGGTGATCACAATCTCGACATGATCGAGGAAACTGCGCAATATGGGCGATTGGTCAGGGGTGACTCGAATCGACGGGATATGGAGGTCCCAGTCGGGCGGATGCAACACGCCATAGTACGAAGCACCGGACAGGGCTGCAGCCCGCCTCGCCACGATGTCGGTCGCCTCCTCCAGACTCCCTCCGTGGTAAGCCATAAAACCCATCCGGCCGCGCAGCTCGCACTCCTCCATGACGCCCGGCATGGCGAGCAACTCGGCGAAGGTCGGGCGGGACATTGTCTCCATCGTCCCACGCCGCAATAGAGTCGCCATGATGCTGGTGTGGATGGATCTCGAGATGACTGGCCTCGATCACACGTCTGAAGTGATCGTGGAGATTGCGACGCTGATTACCGACGATGATCTGCGGGTGATTGCCGAAGGCCCCGATCTGGTTGTCAATCAGCCCGAGGAAATGCTGCTCAAGATGGACCCGTTCGTGGTCGACATGCACACCCGCTCTGGGTTGCTCGATCAAATCCGAGCCTCCACGATCTCGCTCGACCAGGCGGGGGCCGAGACGTTGGCGTTTATTCGCCAGCACGTGCCAGAGGCGCGGACAGTGCCGCTGTGTGGCAACTCGATCGGCACCGACCGACGATTCCTGGCGGCCTATCTGCCAGAGATCGAGGAACACCTGCACTACCGATCGGTCGACGTGTCCAGCATCAAGGAGCTTGTCAGGCGGTGGTATCCAGAGGTGCTCAGCCAGCGCGGCTGGAAGCAAGGGGCCCATCGCGCGCTGGACGACATTCGTGAGAGCGTGTCCGAGCTTCAGCTGTACCGAGACCTCGTGTTTTGCAGTCCTGACGAGGTGACGGCGCGGCTACAGCTGTTGCACGGCAAGGTCGCCGCCGAGGCCGGTTCCGAATCCGATGATCCGGTTGTCCCGTAACGTTTTTTCGCTTGGGTTGGCTGCCGTGCTGCTGCTGGCCTGCGGCACAGGTGATGGGCGCCAGCTAGCCGAGCCGGTGTTCGATCTACCGGCTCAGCCGGTCACGGTCGCCGAAACAGCATCCACTGCACTCCTGACGGTCCCACCCACGGCCGCATTTGTTGTCGAAACGACCGCTTCGTTCGCGGCGATCGAGATCGAGGCCCTGTTCAGCCCCGCCAACGCGATAGCCGAAATGTCGGGCACGGGCGCCGAGCCGACCGACGCTGTCACGGTCGACGCCGATCCGGCTGATGTGTTGTCCTTGGAGGTCGATGCTCGGGGCCAGTTCGTCTTGCAGGTCTGGATCGACGATGAGGGTGCCCACACGGTCTGCGTGGCTGACGCCTGCGGTCGCGTGTACACGCTGGCTGCCGACGCCGATTCGCCAGAAGAAGTGGTCGCCAAGATCGAACAGGCGATACCGCTCGCCCAGGAGTTTCTTCGATATCCGGCTGAGTTTCCCGAGTGGGACGTCGCGATCGGCGGGGCACTGGCGGGTACTGGCGGCACCACAGATCCCGACACGAAGACGGTAACGATCTACCGAAACCGAGGGCGTACTGTCGATGACTTCGTACGCACGATCCTGCACGAGTTCGGGCACGTCGCCGACTTCGAACGTCTCAATAATGCAGAGCGCGGGGAGTATCTCGAGCTGCGCGGCATCGATCCTGCCACGGTGTGGAGCGACGAAGCGGCGCATCGTCTCGATCAATGGGGCCTCCAGCCCAGCGAGGACTTTGCCGAGGTGATGGTGGCGATCTGGTCGAATCAGTTGTGGCTACCGCGTACCGAACGACTCGCGCCGCCTCCGGCGGCTGACGTACTCGCCATGGTCGCCGCACTCGTCGCCCCCGGATAGCCACGTTGTGTCAGACACAACGTGGCGGCCACACTTGCTGGATGCGCGCTGTCGTCGTTACCGAGTACGGAGGGCCCGAGGTCCTCACCGTCACGGAGGTTCCCGACCCGATCCATGGGCCTGACGAGATCCTTGTTCGGGTCGCCCACAGCGCCTGCAATCGGGCCGACACGTTGCAGCGAATGGGTGGCTACCGCGATCCCGTTGCGCGTCAGCACGAGATTCTCGGGCTCGAGTACGCCGGAACCGTCACAGCGGTCGGCGACCGCGTCACGCTGTGGAACGTTGGCGACCGCGTGATGGGTATCGAGTCGGGCGCCTGCTATGCCGAACTCGTGGCGACCCACGAACGACAGGCATTGCCAATTCCCGTGACGGTCAAACTGTCTGACGCGGCGGCGATCCCCGAGGTATTTCTAACGGCCTGGGACGCACTCGTCGTGCAGGGTGGGCTGACGTGCGGGCGGTGGGCGCTCGTGCACGCCGGTGCCTCCGGTGTTGGTACAGCTGCGATCCAGATCGCCAAGGCGATCGGCGCCCAGATTGCTGTGACGTGCTCGACCGGCAAGATGCAGGCGTGCCGTGACCTCGGTGCTGATCTCGTGCTCGAACGATCGCCTGCCGATTGGTCGGCTGCGCTCCGTGACGCCGTGCCTGGTGGTGTCGACGTGATTCTCGATGTGATCGGTGGCGAGGAGACCAACCGCAACCTTGCCTCGATCAAACCACAGGGCGCGATCGTGCAGGTGGGGCTGATGGGCGGCGGCCAGACGGCCGTCAACCTCGGGTTGCTGCTCGTAAGGCGGGTTCGCTGGATTGGCACCACTCTGCGGGCCCGCCCTATCGAGCAGAAGGCAGCGCTCAGCCAACGTTTCATCGCCGAGATGATCCCGCTCTTCGACTCGGGTGCGTTACGGCCGGTGATCGACTCGAGATTTGCCCTTGGCGACATCGTCGAGGCCCATCGCCATATGGAGGCGAACGCCAACATCGGCAAGATCCTGCTCGATATCTGAGCGGCGCAGCACGAAGTTCAACAGCAGCAGCTTTGCTCGGCGTCGCCCGAATGCCACCGCGAGACCTACTGTTGACGAGGCGATGACGAGCACGACCGGGCGGGTGCCCAAACAGGAGCAGGAGCGGGCGAGCGACGAGATCATCGAGGTTGCACCGGGCGTTTTGCGCGCTCAGTTGCCGATCGACTTCACCGGACTCGGCCATGTCAACTGTTATCTGCTCGAGGATCGCGACGGCGTCGCGATCGTCGATCCAGGTCTTCCGGGACTGTCTTCGTACAAGGTGCTACGGCGGCGGCTCGCCTCCGCTGGGTTCCCGATCAAGCGAGTGCACACCGTGATCGTCACACACAGCCACCCCGATCACTTCGGTGGCGCCGGGCGCGTTCAGCACGAGTCCGGGGCTCAGGTCGTCACCCACCAACGGTTCCGACTGATGTGGGACCCATCCGAGCCTCCCGACGTCGATGTCGAGGATCTGCCGGAGGTGGCAAAACTGCTCGGCCGCCGATTCCCGTGGGACCCGACACCGTGGGACGGAAAGCAGATGGCCTTCTCGTGGAAACGAAAGCTGGCCCTCAGGGCATCCCGGCACCTCCCGCGTCTGATGCGCACGCCTACGCCGACCATGCGACTGAACGAAGCTGAGACAATCTCGCTGGCGGGTCGTGACTGGGTCGCGATCCACACCCCTGGCCACACCGAGGATCATCTGTGTCTCTTCGACCCGACCGATGGCGTGATGCTGTCGGGCGATCACGTGCTGCCGACGATCACTCCTCACGTCGGTGGTCTCTCACCGATGGCAGACCCGCTGGCGACCTTTCTGGAATCGCTTGACAAGATCGCGGCGTACGGCGACGACGTTTCGGTAGTGCTGCCGGCGCACGGGCATCCGTTCTCGAGCCTGGCGGCACGCGCCGAGTCGATCAAGCAGCATCATGTCGATCGCCTCGATCAGCTCCGGTCGACGGCCGAACAGATCGGTCACCCGGCATCCGTGACCGAATACTCACAGCATCTGTTCTCGGCTCGGGTTCAGGGCACGATGGCCGACAGCGAAACCTACGCCCATCTCGAGCACCTCCGCCGGCTTGGTGAGATGACGCGTCAGACCGAGCCGTCGCCGTATCGGTACGTGCTCGTCGACTGAGCCACTATCTGGGCAAAATGTTGGCTCGCCAGAACTGCCTCGGCGGTGCTCTCTAACCTGTCGAGCGATATGCCGTTCGGGTTGACCGGTGTTGCTCGCCTGACGGCCGAACCGTCGCCCCGAGAGCGGTCTCGGAGTTTCCCGTGGAAACCTCCTTGACTGTGATGCGCGCGGCGTGGTCCACTGGAACCTCCGCTGCGCACATTCGCGTGTTGCAGCCCAAGCGCAGGAGCAACCGATGGACACGATGACGACGACGCACCAGCTGGGCCACACGCCCGGTCGCGCCCGCCGTTGCGGGTCTGCCGTGGTTGCCTGCTCCAGCTGGCGTCAGCACACCGTTGCGCCCGAATTCCACGGTCGCGGCACAACCGGTGTCGCTGGGCTCCCGATCAATGCGTATAACGGCAACACCACCACTCTGGCCGCCGCCAAGAACGCAATGTTCGTCAAGCGCCACGCCCGGCACCTCGAAACGGGGTCGACGTAACCAAACGTCGAATCACCCTCGTACCGAGGCCGCCGGGTTCCGACCCGGCGGCCTTTCTCGTTTTTCGACCCCGATACGGAAGATCTCATGAACCCAGCAACGAACAACCAGCAACCACGACGACAACCATCATCACGACCAGAAAGACATCGCCCATGAGCACCATTCAGCTTCAGCTCATAAATGAGTACTCCATCTCGACCCTGCAAGTCGCCCGCTGTGCGGACGGCCACGGCACGCTCACCCCACTGTTCTTCTCCGACCATGTGCTCGACATCGCACGCGCCAAGGCGATCTGTGCCAAATGCGCACTCAGCGAGTCATGCCTGGACGACGCCCTCGAGCGTGAGGAGCCGTGGGGTGTCTGGGGTGGCGAGTTGCTGTCCGGCGGACGCATCGTCGCCCACAAGAGACCCGGCGGGCGACCTTCCAAGAGGCCTGGGCCTCCTGTCATCGTCAACGAACTCGGCCTCGTCGAGTCCGATGAGCTTGCCGATCGGGTGGTCGTCTGAGCATCCCCCTCAGCTCTGGAACCTGCGTGTCCGGGCAGGTTTCAGAGCCGAAGGACAGTGCGCCGCCCCGCCTCGTAACCTGGGGACGGTGGCACCACGCTCGCGACACCTAGTCTTGGCAGCAGTCGCAGGCGTGGCTGTGGCGGCGGTCTCGCTGTTTGGGGGTGCCTGGTTGGCGGGCGCGCTGGGCGGTGGCCCCGCGATCGACGGAGAGTTCGTGCTCGACCAGCCAGGGATCTTCGACCAGCCCTTCGATGACGTCAACGCCGATGTCACGGGCGCCGATCTGCCCGCTGTCGACCTGCTGGATCGGGAGGGCCAGTCCGTGCAGCTCGCCGATTACGGCGGCCAGCCCTTGGTCGTCAACTTCTGGTTCTCAAGGTGTGTGCCGTGCCGGCGAGAGCTTCGCGACTTCGCCACCGTGCACGCCGCGGTCGGTGACAGGGTGCAGTTCGTCGGCGTAGATCCGTTCGACACCGTCGACGTGATGGAGCAGTTTGCCCGCGACCGCGGCGTTGCCTACGACCTGTTGCGCGATAACGGTTCACTATCGAACGAACTGGGCATTGTCGGTTACCCGGTCACCTTGTTCGTCAGCGCCGAAGGCCGCATTCTGCGCCAGACCGGCGAGCTCGACGCCGAGACGCTGCGCTCGCTGATCGAGACGCTGTTCTGATGGGACTGTCGTTTCTGCGGGGACTCGTTGCGGCGGTCAACCCATGCGCGTTCGTGATGCTGCCGACCTATCTGATGTACTTCCTGGGGATGCAGGGCCATCGGCCCGGCGATCAGCGCGCCACGCTGCGCCGGGCGTTGTTGGTGTCGGCTGCCGTCTCGGCTGGATTCATGGCGGTGTTCGTCTTGGTCGGGGTCATCTCCGAGTACGCCACGCTGTGGATCGAGAACAACGCCAAGTACGCCACGGCGGTGATCGGTGTCGCTTTCGTCGTACTCGGGGTCGCCATGTTGGCCGGCTATCGGCTGCCGATCTCGATGCCGAAGATCGACACGGGAACTCCAGATCGCACGCTGCGGGCGATGGCACTGTACGGCGTCGCCTACGCCGTGGCATCGATCGGCTGCACGTTGCCGCTGTTCTCGACCGTGCTGTTCGGCACCGTTGACGAGCAGGGGTGGGGTGCCGGTCTCGCCCATGTGTTGGCGTACGGCGCGGCGATGGCCTTGGTCGTCACAGCCCTTACGATTGCACTGGCGGTGGCCAACACCAGCCTGCTGCGCCTGCTGCGGAGCGGCTCGCAGTACGTCGATCGGCTCGCTGCCGTAATGGTGCTGCTGTCCGGGTTGTATCTCGAGTACTACTTCTGGGTAGTCGAAATCAACGAGCAGCATTCAGCGATCACCGACAGGGTGGAATGGCTGCAGCGGCGTGTCCAAGTCGAACTGATCGACAGCTGGCAAATGGTCGCTGTCGTGCTGTTCGCCGTCGTGGCGGGTGCAGCGATCTACGCACTCGGTCGCCGTCGTCCCAACGCCTAACGCCACGTTGTCTCTGACACAACGTGGCAACGTCACCAGTAGCGCATCCGTTCGGCCTCTGCTTGAAGTTCGGCGCGATGGTCGGGATGGGAGATCTGCACTAACGCCTGCGTGCGTTCGCGGATCGACTTGCCCCGCAGCTCGGCCACCCCATACTCGGTCACGATCTTGTCGACCGTGTTCTTGGGTGTTGTGACGGCGTCGCCGGCGGTGAGGCGAGGAACGATTCGGCTGGCGCCGGCACTGGTGGTCGAGTGCAACACAACGAAGCCTTGGCCGTCGCGTGAGTTCATCGCTCCACGGGCGAAGTCGTTCTGGCCGCCGGCCGACGAGTAGTACTTACCGCCGATTGTTTCGCTGGCGCATTGGCCGAGGAAATCGACCGTCAGCGTGGCGTTGATCGAGACGAAGCCGCGCTCGCGCCCGATGATCGCCGGATCGTTGACATAGCGCACGGGCCACAACTCGACCGCCGTGTTTTCGTGCAGAAACTCGTGCAGCCGCTTGGTACCCAGGGCGAAAGTTCCGACGGTCTTGGTGCGATTGAGGTCTTTGCGGATTCCGTTGACCACGCCCGCTTCGATCAGATCGACAACACCGTCGGACAGCAACTCGGTGTGGATGCCGAGGTCGCGGTGATTCATCAGGGCCGCCATGATGGCGTTGGGTATGGCGCCGATCCCTGTCTGCAACGTGGCGCCGTTGGGGATCCGTTCTGCGACATAGGTGGCGATAGTGCGATCCAGATCGTCGGGTTGGCGTGGCTCGACTTCGACCAACTGTCGGTCGGTGCGGCACCAGCCTTCCACCTGGCTGACGTGGAGCTGGTTGCGCCCGAATGTGCGCGGCATGTGATCGGTGACCTCGAGGAAGAACCTGGCGCGTCCGATGAAGCTCGACGTGTAATCGGCCGACACACCAAGCGAGAAGTATCCGTGCCGGTCGGGGGGCGAAGCAGCGGCGATCACCAACGGATCGACGGTTCGGGCTCGCATCAACGCGAAGACTTCTGAGAAGTGGGCCGGGATCAATCCGATCGTGCCGTTGGCGAAGTGTGGTCGAGTGACGTGTGACAGGAAATACGACAGATGTTTCATCCGGTCGCCAAACTCGCCGGCGAGATAGGGCCGCTCGTGGATGGCGTGCATCTGATGCACCCGGACATGCTCGAGTCGAGGGGCGGCTGCCTCGATCGCGTCGAGCAGGCAGGTCGGCTCGCCGTTGGCGAGCGGCACGATCAATTGGGTGCCGGGGCCGATGTGATCGAGCACGTCGTCGGGTTGGTTGCGCATTTCCACGGCTTCGACGCTATCTGTGAGGTTGGAGGTCAGATACGGTCGCCAGTCGTGAATGAAACCGACTTTGTACCCTCCGCGTCGATTCCAGTGCGGCCTGCTGCAACCGTGATGCTGCTGCGTGACGGAGCTGAGGGGTTAGAAGTTTTCATGTTGCAGCGCACAATGTCGGCGGCGTTTGCCAGAGGTCAGTACGTGTTTCCGGGTGGCAAGGTCGACGATGCCGATCATGGCGAGGCGTTCGAGCCGATCTGCGACGGCCTCGACGATGCAACGGCGTCGAAGCGGATGGGGATCGACCACGGCGGTTTGGCGTGGCTGGTCGCTGCCATCCGCGAGTGTTTCGAAGAAGCCGGGGTGTTGCTGGCTCGCCCCATCGACAGCATCGACATTGTGCGCTTCGACGGTGACGAGGTCGAGGCCCGCTTCAATGCGGCCCGCCACCAGATCCATGACGGATCCTTGTCGCTCGTCGACCTGTGCGCCACCGAGCGATTGCTGTTGCTGACCGATCGCATCCATTTGGTCGATCACTGGATCACGCCGCTTGGCGAGCGGCGCCGGTTCGACACCCGTTTCTTCGTGGCCTTGGCACCGGAGGCTCAAGAGCCACTTCACGACGACGGCGAAACGATCGCTAGCTTGTGGGTGCGCCCCGCCGACGCGATCCAAATGTGGAAGCACGGCGAGCTGCAAATGTTTCCGCCGACGCTCGTCTCGCTGGCATTCCTCAAGCAGCATGCAACAGCGGCTGCAGCACTGAAGGCCGCCGCCGGCGTGGGCGTGCCGCCCGTGATCCTGCCCCGGATCGTGTTCGTTGATGGCAAGTTTGTCGGGGTGGTGCGCCCCGGCGATCCCGACTACGACAGCACGCCCGAACCCGAGTTCGTGGTGGCCCCGCGCTAGCTGTTCGGCTGACTTTCGAAGGCGGCGTTGACGGCGTCGAGTAATCGTGCTGAGCAGCCGGCCATGTCGACCTGGTCGACCTGGATTGGTGGAGCAATCTCGGCGCTGATGCGGGCGGCGATCGATCGGAAGATCTGAGCTGCCGCGCTGTCGCCGGAGAGTGAGATGGGAGACCCCTCGTCATTGCCGGTCGCAATCGCCGGCTCGAGTGGGATCTGCCCGAGTAGGGGGGCATCGATCTCAGCCGCCAGCGTTGTGCCGCCGCCCTCTCCGAACAGGGTGTAGGTGTGGCCGTGGTCGCATGTGAATGAGCTCATGTTTTCGATCACGCCGATGACCGGGAGGAAGCTCCGCTTGGCCATGTCGGCGGCGCGTTGAGCGACCTTCTGAGCAGCTACGGCAGGTGTTGTGACGATCACCATCGAGGTGCGCGGCAGCATTCGGGCCAGCCCCATCTGAACGTCGCCGGTGCCGGGCGGCATGTCGATCAGGAGATAGTCGAGATCGCCCCAGGCCACATCGGCGAGAAACTGCTCGACGGCTTTGGTGAGCATCAGCCCGCGCCACATCAGTGCGGTTGACTCAGCGACGAGAAAGCCGGTCGACACGACCTCGAGCAGCCCCGCTCCGATCTTCTTGCGGTTGGGAATGATCATGGGCTTGTCGGAACCCTCGATCCGCTCGGCCTCCATCCGGTCGGACATGCCGAGCAGGCGTGGCACCGAGAAACCCCAGATGTCGGCGTCGAGCACTCCGACGGTGTGCCCTTGCGCGGCCAGAGCGGTCGCCAGGTTGACGGTGACCGAGCTTTTGCCGACGCCACCCTTGCCACTGGCGATCGCCAATACCTGACAACGCAGAGGGATAGAGGTGTCGGGGGCCAGCTTTCTGGCATTCCAACGGGCCTTGCCCATCACCTCGGACCGTTCTTCGGCGTTCATCTCGCCCCACTCGATGCTGACACCTGTGACGCCGGGATGCAGACCGACACGGGTTTCGACCTCACGTTTGATGTCGGCTCTAAGCGGGCACCCACCGATCGTGAGCTTGATGCCGACAATCACAGCTCCGTCGGCGTCGACCGAGACATTGGGAACCATGCCGAGCGACACGATGTCATCGCCGAGTTCGGGGTCGACCACGTTGCCGAGCACACCGAGCACATCGTCGCGACTCGGGGGGGCGGGATGTGCGGTGTTGCGCATCGGAGCATTTTACCGGCGAATACCGTGTAATCTTTGGGAATGGGTGTGAGTCCGAGTGTTCCATCGGCGGCGGGGGTCGACTCGCAGGCCCGGCTCGACCTGTTCAAGACGCTTGGTGATAACACGCGCTATGCGATCTATCTCGAGTTGATCCGTGCCCCGAGTCCGGTAACCACGGTCGAGATCGCCGAACGGATCGGGCTTCACCCCAACACTGTGCGTCCCCATCTCGACCGGATGCGTGACGTCGGATTGATCGACGTGCACGTCGGTGGCCGTGGCGAGATCGGTAGGCCGCAGCATCACTATTCGCTGACCGCCGATGCCCCTTCGTTAGGTATCGAGCCGGCGGTGATGCCGATTCTGGCTCGGATGGTTTTGTCGATGGCCCAGCGACTTGGCGCCGATCGGCACGACGCCCGCTGCGTTGGCATCGACGAGGGCGTTCGCCGGTCGGCGACGTTTCGTGATTCGCCCTCGAGTCTCGAGGCGTTCGTCAACGATCACGACCGGCTCGGCTTCGACCCGATCGTGATCGACGCTGACGATCCCCGCGACGTGGCGGTAGTGGCGTTCGCCAACTGTCCGTTCGGCGAACTCGCTGCCGATCATGCCGACCTGGTCTGCGGCCTGCACCACGGCATGATCGATGGGTTCATCGACGCTTTGGGTGACACCGAGGTGCGGCAGTTCTTCGGCGCGATCGACCGTACGCCATGCAGGGTCACCGTTGGTGACCGCTCATGACGGCCATCTCCAAGCCAGGTAGGCTCGGAGTTTCATCTACTCGAGAAGGGACCGATTGATGATCACACTGACCGATACCGCAGCATCCAAGGTGAAAGAGCTGCTCGCCGCGGAGGGTGCCGCAGACCTCGCGCTTCGCGTTGCCGTACGTCCGGGTGGTTGCAGCGGGTTCTCTTACGAGATGTTCTTCGATGGCGATTTTGCAGCCGACGACGAGTTGTCAACGTATAGCGAGGCCGTCAAGGTCGTCGTCGACCCGGCTTCAGCTCAGCTGCTGCAGGGCGCCACGCTCGACTACAAAGATGGTCTCGATCAGTCCGGCTTTTCGATCACCAACCCCAATGCCAGCCGCTCCTGTGGGTGCGGCCAGAGCTTCTCTTAGGGGTCGGGCCGACCGATCGGCGGGCTGGCTTAGGGCCGAGACACGTCCCAGCCAACGTGAAGTCTCGCCTACGTTTGTGTTGCACTCCGTTGACGAGGTTGCAACGCGCTGCCTCCCGATGAGATCGTGAACGGCCATGGCTTTGCCATCAACCCGACCAGCCCCCCGGTTTCACCGTCGAATCCTGGGTCTTGGCGCGCTCGGAACTGTGTTGCTGCTAGTGATTGGTGCCCCGTTCTTTGTCAACCGGGTCGAGGATGATCTCGAGCAACGGGTTCCGAGCGAACTGACGGACGCAGGTTTCGGTGGCATTACCGCCACGTTCTCCGGTCAGGACGGCACGCTTCGCTGTGTAGCTCCACTCGACGATCCCGAGCGTGCGTTGGCGGCTGCGTACGACGTCTGGGGGGTGCGAGCGATCTCGCTCGACCGATCGTGTCGTGTCAACCGCGCCCCGACCGTCGAGACCACCACCACGCTTGCGGCGACCGATGATGACGAGATCGCCGGCAGCTCACCGAAGAACGAGGCTAGCGACACAGTGGTCGACGCCGCATCCAGCGAGTTGCCAACGGCCACGTCGATTCCACCCGACTTCGACACCGTCGCCGAAGTGGTTTCCGCCAGCCCTCAGCTGTCGCTGCTGGCGGTGCTGACCCAAGAGTCCGGCCTTGCGGACATCCTGGGCGTCGTTGCCGAGCGCCCGGTAACGCTGTTCGCCCCCACCGACGACGCCTTCGACGCGCTTCCCGCCGATGTGTTCGCCAAGTTGCGGGCCGACCCTGAAATGTTGAGACACGTGCTCAGCCACCACACCGTCGAGGGCTCGTTGCTGACAGGCGATCTCGTAGATGGCGCGTTGCGAACGCTCGCGGGCGGCGACGTCGAAATCACCACCGACGACTCGATCATCACGGTGTCCGGCGCCACGATCATCACACCCGACATAGCTGCCGCAAATGGTGTCGTGCACATCATCGATCAGGTGCTGGTGCCCGCCGACGTAGATCTTTCGGTGCCCGGGCCATTTGCCGAGGCGAGCGCGCGGTTCGAGAGTGGCGGCGTCGCCCTCACGGGTGTCGTCGCCACCGAGGTCGAGCGGGCGGTGCTGACGGCTGCCGTCAAAGGCGCTCCCGGTTTGTTGGAAATCGACGACCAGCTCACCGTCGATCCCGACACCGGCCTCGACGCGGCAACCGTGGCGGCGCTCTCCCAGTTGGTCGCCGCGATGCCGGTCCACCTGCTCAACGGTGTCAGCGGTTTCGACGGTATCGGACTGTATGTAACGGGCACCTATCTCGACGACACCGATCGCGAGGCGATGACCGCGGTGGCCGAACTCGTCACGGCATCGGTCGATCTGCAAGCGCAACCCGAGGCGACCGAGACCGATGCAGTCGACCTCGAGGCCGAACTCAACGCCTACGTCGCCGCAAATCCGGTTCTTTTTGAGCCGAGTTCCTCGACGCCGACCGACCCCTCGCTCGTCGTCCTCGATCGTTTGGCACTGCTGGCGCAACAGTTCGCCGGTGTGGCGATCACCGTCGAGGGCCACACCGACAGTGACGGCGACCCCAACGAGAATCGAGCGCTCAGCCAGTTTCGGGCGCTCGTGGTGCGCCAGGCGCTGATCGACCGTGGGATCGCCGAGGCCTCGATTACGGCGGTCGGGTTCGGCAGCGATCAGCCGGTGCTGGTCGCTGGCGCCGAAGACAAGCAGGCGAGCCGGCGCGTCGAGTTCCGCGTGGTAGCCACATCGTGATCGAAGGCATGCAAGCATGAGCCAGGACTGTTCGAGGTGAACTACTGATGCCATACACATTGATGAAGGGTTGGGTCTGGGTGCTGGCGGGGGTGCTGTTGGGCATCGTCGTCGGCTGGTTGATGCGCAGCATCGCAGCCAAGCGCCAGGTCGCCCGTGCCCGAAAGCATCACGTCGACACCGCTGAGCTCGAACGTTTGCGCGGACGGGTCGCAAATCTCGAGCCGGTCGCGTCGGAACGCGATCGCCTGAAGGCAGATCTCAACGACTGTCGAGCTCAGAAATCTGCAGTCGCCGAGGTACGGCACTTGGCGGCAACGAGCGAGCCGGAGGTCGAAGCTCGATCTGATGTCGCACCTCCACCCGAGCCTGCCGCGGGCGAACCGATCACCGCTCCCGCGGCTCCCGATGTCTCGCGGGCGAAGGCGGTGTTGGGTAGGTCGGTCACGCTCGATGATCTGAAGGCGATCGAAGGCATCGGGCCGAAGATCGAGTTGTTGTGCCACGGAATCGGCATCCGAACCTGGTTCGATTTGTCGACGACCGAGGTGTCGCTGTTGCGAACGATGCTGGCCGATGCCGGTTCGCAGTTCAGCGCACACGACCCGTCGGCATGGCCGGAACAGGCGGCACTGCTGGCTGCCGGCCGTTGGCGCGACTTTAGGGCTCTCACCGACGGGTTGCGCGGTGGCAGAGCTGTCGATTGACGTCGACTTCATCATCAATGGCGAAGCGGTGTCGGTTCCGGCCGGCGGCACCCTGCTCGACGCCCTACGGGAGGATCTCGGTCTTCATTCGGTGAAGGACGGTTGCAGCCCCCAGGGGCAGTGTGGTTGTTGCACCGTATGGGTCGACGGTCAGCCCAGGGCCTCATGCGTGACGCCCGTGGCTCGTGTTCGTGGCCGGTCGGTCACAACGATCGAAGGGCTCGTCGACGCCGACGCATGGGCCGCTGTGTTCAGCGAGCACGGTGCAAGCCAGTGTGGTTTCTGCACTCCCGGCATCATCATGCGGGCGGCTGCGCTCGATGCCGCCAAACAGAGTTCGCCCGACGCCGTTCGCCAGGCGCTTCTGGCGCACATGTGTCGCTGCACCGGTTGGCATCCGATCGTCGAATCGATCACGTCGGTCGGTTTCGCTCGCACAGCGGTGCGCACGGCCGATCCAGACGCGGCGGCCCGGCGGGCAACCATCGAGGGTGGGGTACCTCAACAGGTCGGTGCGACGGTCGCGTTGGGGCGTGGCGGATTCGCCGATGACACGGCACCACCCGACGCCTTGGTCGCTGTCCGCGGCGCCGATGGCGACTGGGTGTTGGGCGAGTCGTTGACAGAGGCCCGTGAGCTCAGCGGGAAGGTTCAGGGCCGGCGCACGACGGCACCGCTGGTGTGGCCGATCGAGGTGCCGCCCGGAGAGTGGAAGCGATCGCTCCAGACCACCTGGGTCGAACCGGCGTATCTCGAGCCAGACGCGTCGTGGTGCCTGCCGGGCGGTGAGCCGATGAGCTCGCACGGCAACGGTGGCGCGTTCGGAGCCAAGCAGTCAGGTGAACTCGGCGCTGTCGCCCATCGACTCGCCAACCAGCACGGTCGACCGGTGCGGGTGTTGAGCACGCGCGAGGACGTCGTTCGGTTGGGTGCCAAACGCCCGCCGTTGGCTGCCGGCCTGCACGCCGACGGAACGGGCGTGGTGCATGTGGCGCGCACCGAAGGAATCGTCGATGCTGTGCTGTCGGTTGCGCCGAATGTGCAGGTGGTGGAGGTCGGTGTCGCCGGACCGCCCACGTCGTCGTCCTTGCGGGGTGCCGGCTGGGTCGAATTGGCCGTGCTGCTTGCTTCGCTCAGCGACGAGCCATCGTTCACCGTCATCTCGCCGAATGGTGCCCAAGCCGCCGCCAAGATCGACGACGATGGCACGATCAGAGTGAGTGTCTCGTGTGGTGATTCGCTCGATGCCACCGTGTTGCGGAGCTACTGCATCGGAGCTGCTCACATGGCGCTCGGTTGGGTCACGTCCGAGGGTCTGTCGGTCGATGATAAGGGTGTTCCGCACGACCTGACGATCCGCTCGTTCGGCGTGCTACGGGCTGTCGACACACCGCCGATCGAGGTCGAGATCCTGGCTTGCGAAGGCCCGCCGGTCAACGGCAGCGACGCCGTGTTCGCCGCAGTCGCTGCTGCTGCCTGGTGTCGCTCGGGCTGGGCACCTCGCTGGCCGACCGCCCACTGACCAGGCTCTTCTGCCGAGCCTTGGCTGAGGCGCGGCTACCGTTGTGGGCATGAGCAAGCCGTTGGGTCCATACACGCCGGTCGTTCGCGCCGGTGACTTCATCATCGTCTCGGGTCAGGTGGGCGCCAAAGACGGTGTGCTCGTTGACGGAGGTGTCGCCGGACAGACCGCCCAGGCGGTTGCCAATCTGGTCGATCGGCTCGCCGAGATGGGGGCCGAGCTGACCGACGTGGTGAAGACGACGTGCTTCCTGGTCGACATGGACTCGTTCGACACGTTCAACGTCGCCTATGTCGAGGGGCTCGGCGATCACCGTCCGGCGCGTTCGACAGTTGCCGTGCGCGAGCTGCCGGTCGGCGCAGTCGTCGAGATCGAGGCGATGGCCTACAAGCCGGTGTGAATCGGATGGATCTCGCTCGTCGGACCGCTGCCAGCTAACCTGATCAGCATGGCCGGAGCGATTGCGATCGTCGTCGTTTTGTTGATCTTCCCGACGCTCATCTTTGTGAGCGGTGGCGTTGCGTCGGCAATACTCGGATTTTTTCTTCAGAAGGACGGCGAGACCCGCCACGCTGGCAGCGAGCTGCTCCAGATCGACGACTGACCTTCCCTCCAGCATCTGCAAAAGTTCGCTGACACGGCACTAGTCAGCGGTTTTGCTCTGCCTCTGGCAAACTCGCGGGCATGCATCTTCATGACTCGTCGATCGAGGTGCTGACCCAAGCGATCGTGAGGTACTCGATCGACCGCGTCCGGCTCGATCCTCCTCCGCTCGACGGGCCACGCACTCCCACCGAGTTGCAGGCGATGGCGGGTCGTACGGTCACGTCACAAGGGATCGGTGGGCTCGAGGCACTCCGGGTGTTTGGCGACGTGCTCGCCCCTGCGTGCATCTCGGTCGACCATCCTCGCTTTCTCTCATTCGTGCCGGCGGCGCCCACCGAGGCATCGATCCTGTTCGACCTCGTGGTCGGCGCCTCTAGCATCTACGCCGGCTCGTGGATGGAGGGCGGCGGTGCCGTCTTCGCCGAGAACGAGGCTTTGCGTTGGATCGCTGACCTGGCGGGCTTTCCTGCCGGGGCTGGGGGAGTGTTCGTCAGCGGCGGCACGGCGGGCAACCTGAGTGCCCTGATCGCCGCCCGCTGGAAATGGCGCCACGACGCCGACGGCGCCCACGACCGCACCCGCGGTCTGATAGTCGCCTCCAGGGGCGCTCACTCGTCGGTGGCGCAGGCGGGTCGGGCGATGGATGCCGATGTTGTGCTCGTGCCTGCCGACGCAGCCGGGCGGATGCATGGTCGCGAGCTGGCGGGCGCACTCGAGACGTTGGCGCCAGACGACCGACGGCGGTTGTTTGCGATCGTCGCCACCAGCGGAACAACCAACGCCGGAATTGTCGACGATCTGTCGGGTGCCGCCGATATGTGCGAGCGGTACAACCTTTGGCTGCACATCGACGGCGCCTACGGGGGCGCTGCCCTGGCGGCGCCCTCGGTACGGTCGCTGTTCGATGGCATCGAGCGTGCCGACAGCTTCATCGTCGATCCGCACAAATGGCTGTTCGCGCCATTCGACAGTTGTGCCCTCCTGTATCGCGACCCGCACATCGCCAAGGCCGCCCACTCTCAGCAAGCCGAGTATCTCGACGTGTTACAAGACGATCAGTGGAATCCCAGCGACTACGCCCATCATCTGTCGCGCCGGGCGCGCGGGCTTCCGTTGTGGTTCAGCCTCGCCACGTATGGCACTGATGCCTACCGGTCAGCGATCGAGACGACGCTGGAGGTGGCCCACGGCGGTGCCGATTTAATCCGTCAGAGCGAGCACTGTGAGCTAGTGCTCGAACCCGAGTTGTCGGTCGTGGTGTTTCGCCGAAAGGAGTGGACCAGCGAGCAATACCATCAGTGGAGCAGCGAGCTGCTGGCCGCCCAGCAAGCGTTCGTCGTGCCGACATCGTGGCACGGGGAAACCGTGCTGCGCTATTGCGTCGTGAACCCGCTCACAACGGTCGCCGACCTAGCCATGATCGTAGAGTCTCTCGCATGACCGGCTTGGTGATCCGCAATGCCCGTTGCGTCGCCACACTCGATGGGGCCCGGCGCGAGCTATCTGGCGGCTGGGTGGCGATCACCGATGGTCTGATCGAAGCGGTGGGTGTCGGCGAGCCCCCGGTTGCAACCGACACCATCGACGCCACCGATTGTCTGGTGACACCCGGGCTGATCAACGCCCATCATCACCTGTACCAAAACCTCACACGCGCCTTTCCGCCGATGACAGACAAGCCGCTGTTCGGATGGCTCCAGTCGCTGTATCCGCTCTGGGCGGCGATCGACACCGAGTCGGTGTATGTGTCTACCTGGGTGGGTCTGGCCGAGTTGGCGATGTCTGGGTGCACCACCTCTGCCGATCACCTATACCTGCATCCCAGGGGTGCGGGCGACCTGCTGACGGCGGAGATCGAGGCGGCCAGAGATCTCGGTGTCCGGTTTCACCCGACCCGCGGGTCGATGTCGCTCAGCGAGAAGGACGGTGGCTTGCCGCCCGACAACGTGGTCGACGACGACGACTCGATCCTCGCCGCCAGCGAAGCAGCTGTGGAGCGCCATCACGATCGTTCCTGGGGGGCCATGACGCGGGTGGCGCTGGCGCCCTGTTCGCCGTTCAGCGTGACCGAGGACCTGATGGTGCGCACCGCTGAGTTGGCCGAACGGCTGGACGTCAGGCTGCATACCCACTTCGCCGAAAACGCGGAGGATAACGAGTTCAGCCTGGCCACCTTCGGGTGTCGGCCGATGGAGTACCTCGAGCGCACCGGTTGGGCCAGCGATCGAACCTGGGTGGCGCATTGTGTGATGCCGAACGCCGACGAGATCGTGCGTCTCGGGGCCGCCGGCGTGGGCGTCGCCCACTGTCCGTCCAGCAATCTGATCCTGGCGTCCGGTATCTCGCCGGTCGTCGATCTGAGGGCTGCGGGCGTGCACGTCGGACTCGGGGTCGACGGTTCGTCGTCGGCCGACTCGGCCTCGCTGTGGCTTGAGGCCCGCCAGGCGATGCTGCTCGCCAAGCTGCGCAACGGCGTCGCCGCCGGGACCGCCCGGATGGCTCTCGAGATCGCCACACTCGGAGGTGCAGCTTGCCTCGGGCGTACCGGTGAGCTGGGCGTGATCGAGCCGGGCGCCGCAGGGGACGTCGCCGTGTGGTCGCTGACCGGACCCTCATTTGCCGGAGCGCTGGCAGACCCGGTCGAGGCTTGGCTGAGATGTGGGCCAACCGGGGCTCGCGACACGATCGTTCAGGGCCGCCCGGTGGTTCGGGGTGGGGTGCTGGTGTCGTCGCGCCTCGATCAGATGCTGGTCGCACACGATGGCATGGCTCGTCGCATCCAGCAGCTGGGGTGAACGTGTGGTTGTCGGACGGGTGCCACCCATCAGCGCGACCGACCGGACAGAATGGGTCGCTGTGCCCCGCCTTGTCCTGCTCTCGTGCCTGCTGTTGGTTGCCGGCTGCAGTGCCGCAGAGGTGACCGCTGGGGTCGAGGTGATCGAATCGCGAAGCATCGCGATCGAGCCTGCTATTGCGGCGGCAGGCTCGGCGCAGGCCGCCCCCCAGAACGGAGAGTCCGACACCGAACTCTCGGCGAATGGTCTCTTTAACGACCTCTTGGCGTCGATCGACGTCGTGAGCGGGCCGCCCCTGCCCGCTCGGCCGCGATCGGTGGCTGTGATCGGTGACTCGCTGACCTTGTCTGCCCAAGAGGAGATTTCGGCGGCGCTGGAATTGGCAGGGATCGAACTGTTCATCGTCGACGGTGCAGAGAACCGAAGGATGACCAGCGGCTCGAGCGAGGTGCCGCCGGCGACGGCATCGATCGAGGCCGTGCTTCAAGACGCCCAGCCCGAGTTATGGGTGTTCGCACTCGGAACCAACGATGTCGGCGCCCAGACCGGCACCGATGTATTCCGGGAGGACATGAATGTGATGCTCGACCTACTCCCGGTGAACGCCTCGGTGATCTGGGTCGACCTTTGGATTCGTGATCGTGACGGCAAGATCGTTGAAGCCAACGAGGCGATCCGTTTGGAGTTGGGGCGCCGCCGGGGTGTTGGTGCGGTCGTCGATTGGCACACCCAGGCCGACAACCCAGGCATCATCACCCGTGACGGCGTGCATCTCACGGCGGATGGCCAGCAGCTGTTCGCCGACTCGATCGTCACCGCCATCGACGCCACGTTCGCCGACTGAGTTGTGAGTTGTGCCAGGCACAACTCACAACTGCATGGTTTCTCGAGAGTGGCGCGGTGTCACACTGGAAACGTCGCCGGACGGGTCGGACGTCTGCAGCAAGCTCAGTCCCAAGTAGGGCGGTCTGTCTTCTGCATTTTCCCGCCGAAGGCGATCGGGCTAGCGTCACGAGTAATTCGTAGCCATGGGAGGAGCGGGCGATGAACAGAGCGGCGCTCAAAGCGTTCGTGACGTTGGTAGGGGCGGTAGCGCTCGTCGCCTGCGGTGGTGGCGGCGATTCCCAAGGTGGTGGCGACCTCGCCGAGCAACTGCCCGACGCTCCGGTCGAGGCCGAGTCGATCGATCGGCGCCCGGCGATCCTGAGCGAACTCGGCGGACCCGAGGCGTTCGTGATCACCGTCGACGAGTTCGACGGAACTATCTCGCGGTTCGAATCGTGGTCGTACTACTCGGCGAACACCCAGATCGACTTCGTCGATGGCGAGCTGCTGTGGGACATCCAGATCGGCGCGCTGCCCGACGGCACGCTGCTCCCGTTGACCTACGAACCGACCGAGTTCACGATGCTTGCCTCGGTGGACGACACCTTGGCGACCCTTGGCGACGTCGACCTTGAGCCGATCGAGTCGGCGGCCGACTTCGAAGTTGAAGGTGCCGAACTGTGGGCCGGCGAGCAGCTCGCCCTGGCCTTCGTCGACGACCGGCTGATCTATGTCGAGGCATTCCCGCTTGCACCCGGCGAGCAGGAGGTCGACGGATGAACCTACGACGATCGCTCGTAGCGCTGTTGACCGTCGCCCTACCGTTCGGCGCCAGCGTCGGTCCGTCGGCGAACGCCGCCGCCGCTCCTGCCGCGGCTCCGGCGATCGGCGCGATTGAGGACGCCCTGCCGCCAGGGGCACGCCAGGTGCTCGCTGGTATCAGGATCTTCAAGGGCTTGTCCGGCCGGAACCGCGTCTACCGTGATGCACGTTCGGTCCAAGGCGACCTGCGCGCCTACTACGACGCCCAGATCGAGACGGCTCGTCGACAGCTGCTCAACCGCGAGCAACTTGGCCTGGAGTCGTCGCAGGTGCGCGCCTATCAGAGGGTGATGGCACGTCTGCAGGCCGAGCGCGACGCTGCGCTCGACATCACCGAGGACGAGAAGCGGGCAGCGAAGTTCGGGTTCGAGTCGAAGCTGAAGCAAGAGCTGACCGGCGCCCTGCTCCGTGTGCCCCGGATGCGTCGCGGGCTCGAGCGGGCCAAGGAGGCGATCGAGGATGTGCGCGATGCATTCGAGCAGGCGCGGACCGCAATCGAGGGCGGTAACCCGATCAACAATCTCGTCGCCGACCTGCGAGGCAAGCTCGACCGCCTCGACCGGTACGCCGCGCTGGGTGGCCTGCTCAACGGCCCTCTCGGACGAACACTCGGCAACATCTCGAACGTGGCGCGCGCCGAACTCGATAAGGTCGAGGCGGCGACGTCGGAGGCGGTGGGCGCGGCGAGGACCGTGATCGGAGAACTCGACTCGCTGACCGGGGGGATCGGCGAAGGCCTCGAGGCAACCCGCACGGTACGAGCCGATGCGGCCCTCGAACAGGCTGCCGACGCCATGCTCGATCGGATCTTCGCGCCGCGCGGCGGGGGCTCGCCCGACCGGGATGTCATCGCCGACGCGCTGGCGCGCGATGCTCTCACGCCGCTCCAGGCCAACGTGGGCGTCGCGCTCGGCGCCATCGATCCCACCGACTTTCGGCGCATGCGCGATCGGGTGCATGCGGCGATGCTGGGTCGTTCGCTCGAACGGATCGGTAAGATCTGCGGCCGGTTGGCCGGTGCAGCCCGACGGATCCAACTCGACGCGACGGCAGCAGGCGACCCGACACCGAACACCTCGACGCCGTGCACGTTGTTCGGCGACCCCGAGAAGCTGCAGGCGTTCGTCGACAGCCAGCAGGACCCAGACGACGACAGCGAGGAGGTCGACAGCGAACTGGTGCCGGTCTCGGCCGGCGAAGGCGACTCCTCCGGTCGCGACGTGAACGGCGAGTACGTCGGCCCACTGGATCTCGGCGCGTTCGAGTTCGAAGGCACCGAGACGGTGATGGAGAACGAGGTCCGTCTGGCCATCGCTGACGGAACAGTGCAGGGCCTGGCGGGCAATATGGTGGTGGTCGGGCCCTGTGAGGGAGGCAGTGTCACGCTCGGAATGGGACTCGATGCAACATTCGTCGTGCCGGTGAGCGAGGAGCTGGGCTGGTCCGCGTCGGGCACCGGGCTGTTGACATTGAGCGCTTCGGGGCATTGTGACGAGGAGGACGGAGGCTTCATCACGATCGAGGACTTCAACGGGCTGACGGCGCCCTTCGATGCCGTGGTCGATCTCTCGACTGATCTTGTGTCCTATACGCTCACCTTCGAGGAGGGTGACACCATGACCGGAACGTTGGAGCGGGTGGCCTCCGACGAGTGATCCGGCTGACCGACTGAGCGCCGCCGCCGCCGCAGTGCGGGCTCAGCTGCCCCAGCGGGATTGGCCGAAGCGGTAGCCGACGGATCGCACGGTGGCGATCAGGCTGGCCTGTTCTTCGCCCAGCTTGGCGCGCAGGCGCCGGATGTGCACGTCGACTGTACGGGCGCCGCCGTAGTACTCGTAGCCCCACACGCGCGACAACAGGATCTCGCGGGTGAACACCTTGCCGGGGTTCTGGGCGAGGAACTTGAGCAGTTCGTACTCCATATAGGTCATGTCGAGCGGCCGACCGGCGATCGTCGCCTGATACGTCTCAAGGTTCAAGACGAGCTGACCGTACTCGACCAGGTCGACGCGGGGGCCGGGCGTGTCACCGGCGCTCCACAGCAGGTGCCGCAACCGCGCCACAAACTCGGTGGGGTGGAATGGCCACAGGCAGAAGTCGTCGAACAGATCGTCGCGAAGTTCCAGATCGCCTACTTGGGCGCCGCCCACCAACACCAAGACGTTCAGTTGTGAGCCATCCGACTTGCGGATCGTTCGGGCGAACGTCCATGCTCCCTCGGGATCGGTGGTGCAGTCGACGATCGCACCCTTCCAACCGGCGGCTGGCTCGCTGTCGGCCGCTTCGTCGGCTGAGGCGACACCCTTCCACGAGTAGCCGGCAAGATCGAGCGAGCGCGCCAACTCGGGCGCAACCGGATCGGCGAACACGGCGAGCATGCTCGCCACGGGCGATCCTGGATTGTCGGTCACACCGACCTCAGATAACGATCGAGTTCGAACTGGCTGACATGGGTCTTGTAATCGCGCCACTCGCGGCGCTTATTGCGCAGGAACCACTCAAAAATATGTTCGCCCAAAACGTCGTGCACCAACTCGGATTGCTCCATCGTGTTGAGGGCATCACTGAGCGACTGCGGGAGCTGAGCAATGCCGAGCTTGGCGAGCGCCGCGTCGTCCATCTCGAACAGGTTGGCGTCGGCCTCTTCGGGCAACGCGTAGCCTTGTTCGATGCCGCGCATGCCGGCCGCCAGCAGCAGGCTGAACGCCAGATACGGGTTGCAAGCCGGATCGGGCGACCGGTATTCGATGCGGGTTGCGAGTGGGTTGCCCTTCTTGGCGATCGGCACCCGGATCAGACCGCTGCGGTTGTTGCGGGCCCAGCTGATGTGGACGGGCGCTTCGAACCCGGGAACCAGCCGCTTGTAGCTGTTGACGGTTTGATTGGTGATTGCGGTGATCTCGGCGGCGTGCACCAAGAGGCCGGCCATGAACGACTTCGCAAGCGGCGACAGGGCATGCGGGTCGTCGCCGTCGTAGAAGGCGTTCTCGTCACCGCGGAACAGCGACATGTGGAGATGCATACCCGAGCCCTGCACACCCCCGAGTGGCTTGGGCATGAACGTGGCGTGCACGCCCTGGCTGGCGGCGACCTCTTTAACGATCAGACGGAACGTCATCACGCTGTCGGCCATCGTCAGGGCGTCGGTGTGGCGGAGGTCGATCTCTTGCTGGCTGGGCGAATCCTCGTGAAAGCTGTACTCGACCGGGATGCTCATCTGCTCGAGCTTGCGAATCGTCTCCTTGCGCAGATCGCCGGCGGCATCGCGGGTGGTGAGGTCGAAGTAGCCGCCCTGATCGAGCGGTTGCGGCTGCTCGCCCTTGACGGGCGGCTCGAAATAGAAGAACTCGATGTCGGGGGCAATGTAAAACGTGAAACCCTGATCGTGGGCTGCCTTGACGGTGCGGCGAAGAACCTGCCGCGGGTCCCCCTCGAACGGGTCTCCGTCGAGGCTGCGTATGTCGCAGAAGACTCGGGCTTCGGCGGCGCCGGGCTCGCTCCACGGGATCAACTCGAACGTGTCTGGGTCGGGAACCGCCAGCACATCGGATTCTTGGATGCGCGAGAAGCCGTCGATCGACGATCCGTCGAAAGTCATGCCGTCTGCGAGAGCGTTCTCGAGCTCGGCTGGGCTGATGGCGAAGCTCTTCAGGTCGCCGAGTACGTCGGTGAACCACAGGCGCACAAGTCGGACGCCACGCTCTTCTACGGTCCGCAACACATAGTCACGGTGCTGATCGAGCAATTCGTCCACCTCACCAGTCTGGTCGAGTTTTAGTTCGATTGAAATATTCGCTTGATTGCCAACGCTCGGAGTGCGCCTACACACTCCGAGCGTTGCGGCGGGGTCACTTCTTCTTGGCGACGGTCTTCTTGGTTGGCTTCTTTGCGGTTTTGGCGTCGGCTGCGGCGCACACGACCTGGGTGATCAGACCGGCGACCAGATACGGGTCCATGTTGGCGTTTGGGCGCCGGTCTTCGGCGTAGCCCTTGCCGTCTTTCTCGACCTGCCACGGGATGCGGATCGACGAACCACGATCCGACACGCCATAGCTGAACTTGTTCCAAGGAGCAGTCTCGTGGGCGCCCGTGAGGCGTTCTTTGATGCCGTCACCATAGTTCTCGACGAGCATCAGAAAGTTGTCGCCGATCGCCTGGCAGGCATCGATGATCGCGTCGTACCCCTCGCGCATAGCGATCGTGGAGAAGTTGGTGTGGCATCCAGCGCCGTTCCAGTCGCCCTTTTCTGGCTTGGCGGCAAGGCTGATCAGGACGTCGAAGTCTTCGGCGATGCGGTGCAACAGCCAGCGAGCAACATGCATCTGGTCGCCGACCGCAGTTGGGCCGAGTGGGCCGATCTGAAACTCCCATTGTCCGGGCATCACCTCTGGGTTGGTGCCAGAGATCGACAGCCCGGCGTCGATGCACGCTTGGGTGTGCAGTTCGACGATCTCGCGACCCATGATGTGGTCTGCGCCGACGCCGCAGTAATACGGGCCCTGCGGAGCGGGCAGACCGCCACCTGGGGGGAAGCCGATCGGCGTGTGGTCGAGGCGCAGCATCGTGTACTCCTGCTCGAGCCCGAACCACATCTGGTCGTGGGCGAACTTCCTCTCGACCCGTGCTGCGGGGGCGCGAGTGTTGGTGGCGTGGGGGCGCATGTTCGACGCCAGCAGTACCTCACACATCACCAGGATGTTGCGACCTCCGCGGATCGGGTCATGACATTGGAACACAGGCCGCAGGACGCAGTCGGATTTGTCGCCGGTTGCCTGGTTGGTCGACGAACCGTCGAAACCCCAGATCGGGGGCTCGGAGACTTCGTCGTGCAGGATCTTGGTCTTGCTCCGGAGCATCGGTGTCGGCTCGGTGCCGTCGAGCCAGATGTATTCAGCTTGGTACGCCACGAATGGGTCCTTCCAATCAGCGGTTGTAGGGGGTGGTCGCACGATGCCAGCGTGCGATTACTCCGCCATGTTCGCAATGTGAACGGCGTGTGAACAAACCGCAGCAATCAATCACCGGGCCACTTCACAGTGGACCTGTCACCCCCACCACCGGACAGGAAGGTCTAGGCAGCGCTCACGAGGTAGTTGAGCAGACGGGTCTGGGCGTCCGCCCGCTTGGCCGGCTTGATCGCAGCGGTGAACATGTTGGGGCTGCGCGTCAGCGCCCTTTCGGGTGCCATTCGCATCACATGCTCGAAGGCGTAGAGGAACTTTACGTAGTCGCGGAAGTTGGTGGACTTGGCGCAACCATAGACCCGTCCGGCGACGGCCGGAAACGGTCGGTCAGTTCGAGGGTGGCTTGAGTCGGTCTGCCCACGCTTCGGTGAACCGATCGAGGATCATCGCCATCAGTACGAGCGCCAGACCTACCTCGAATCCCTGGCCGAAGTAGCTCCGAGCGAGTGACTCGGTGACCATGAAGCCGAGCCCACCACCTCCCACAAGGCCGACGATGATGACCATTGCAAGAACCATCATGATGACCTGGTTGATGCCCGCCATGATCGTTGGCGCGGCCAACGGCAGGCGCACCCCGAACAGTGTCTGGCGAGGTGTTGCTCCGAACGTGCGCGAGGCCTCGATGCTCTCCTCGGCGACCTCTCGAATACCGAGCGCCGTGATCCGTACCCCCGGCACCATGGCGTAGACGACGGTGGCGATGATGCCTGGCACGACACCGACGGTGAACAGCACGACGCACGGGATGATGTACACCAGCGAGGGCATTGTCTGGAACGTGTCGAGGACAGGTCCGATCATCCGTTCGAGCCGCCGATTGAGGCCCGCCCACACCCCGAGCGGGATCGCCACGAGCAGGGTCAGCACCGTCGAGATGATCACCTGCACCAATGTCTCGATCGACGGTTCCCATAGGCCGATCAGGCCGATCGTCGTCAGCGCCAAAGCGGCGAACAACGCTAGGCCGATGCCGCGAATCCGCCAACACGCCCAGGCGGTCACAAAGATCGGCACCGGCCACTCCAGGGTGTCGGTCATGAAGTCGCGCGGCGGGAGATACAGCTTGGTGGTGACGACATCAGTGATCCATCGGGTGACCGGGCGAAAATTGTCACGGACCCAGTTGACGGCGTCGTCGATCGGGTCGAATTTGGTCCAGTCCGACGCGGCCGGGAACGTCGACCAACCGGCGCTTCGGCCGACCACGATTGCCGCCCCAATCGCTAGGACGGCCCCGATCAGCCAGTTCCGCGGGAGGCGTCGCGTTGGATCGCGTTCGGCGACCGCTCGCGATATGCGATCGAGAATCAGGGCGATCGCAACGATCGCGAACCCGGCGGCCAGCCCACGGCCAGGGCGTCGCTGGTTGAGACTTTGCAAGATCGGGCTGCCGAGCCCGGTAGCCCCCACGAGCGTCGCCAGCACCACGATGCCGAGCGCCATCATGACGGTTTGCGACATGCCGGTGACGATTGTGCGGACCGCCATCGGAAGCTGAACCTTGAAGAGTGTCTGTCGACGCGAGGCCCCGAACATCGTCGATGCCTCAACGGCCGCGTCGTCAACCTGCTTGATGCCGAGAGTCGTCAGACGAACGACGGGGGGAAGTGCGTAGATGACGGTCGCCACCGCGGCAGGGGTGTTGCCGATCCCGAGCAGCATGAAGAGCGGGAGGAAGTAGACAAACGCAGGAATCGTTTGCATTGCGTCGAGTACGGGACGTAGCACCATCTCGACCCGCGGGCGCATCGCCGCCCAGACACCGAGCGGCAGACCGATCACGACGGCGAGCAAGACCGATACCGTCATCAGCGACAACGTCTGCATGCTCGGCTTCCAGAGGTCGAACAGTCCCATGTACACGAATCCTCCGACCACGGCGGCGGCCTCTGTCCACATTCGGCGGCTGATCGGAACCAATGCGACCACAGCGATGACGATGAACCAGGGCGCCCATAACAACAGGTCGGTCAGATCGCCGATGGTGGCGTCGATCAGTTTTGACAGGGGCGTGAAGAACTTGGTGAACATCGGGTGCCCGGGATCGAACTGACCATCGATGGTGCGATCGAGTCGGTTCGACCGCATCCACGCCCCGGCCCGATCGATCGGATCGGCGAAGGTGTTATCGAGCTTGGCTGGGAATCCTGATGACGACGAGAAGGCGATCTGCAGGGCGAGCGCTCCTCCGACCAACGCCACCCAAGGTGCCCATCGACGCGTGTTGATCTTGGCCGCCTGGGCGACGGGCGCGGTGGTGACCGTCACGAGTCGCCGTCCAGCACCGCCAGGACGGCGCTGCGATCGATCACGCCGAGCGACATGCCTGTGGCGTCGACGACGGTGAGCGGCGCCGGGTCGTCGAGCATCATCGGGATCAACGACTCGACCGACTGATCGGCGCCCACCGTTCGTCCGCCACCGTTGCCCGACCCCATCACGTCAGCGGCGGTGAGAACCTTTGTCTTCGGGATGTCCTGAGTGAATTCGCGCACATAGTCGGTGGCCGGGTTGGTGATCAGTTCGGCGGCGGTGCCGATCTGATCGAACACGCCGTCTTTCATGATCGCGATCCGGTCGCCGAGCTTGATCGCCTCGGCGAAGTCGTGGGTGATGAACACGATCGTGCGCTGCAGCTCACCTTGTAACCGGATCAGCTCGTCCTGCATGTCGCGCCGGATCAGAGGGTCGAGAGCCGAGAACGGTTCGTCGAAAAACAGCACCTCAGGGTCGATTGCCAGCGCCCTGGCCAACCCGACGCGCTGTTGCATTCCGCCGGACAGCTGCTGGGGGTAGTGGTACTCGTAGCCAGCCAGCCCGACCAACTCGAGCACGCGCTGCGCCTCGGCGTGACGTGCACTCTTCGAGATGCCCTGCACCTCCAACCCATAGGCAGCGTTGTCGATCACGCTGCGGTGCGGAAACAGGCCGAAATGCTGGAACACCATCGACAGCTTCTTGCGGCGCACCTCTCGCAGCGTTCGCTCGTCCATGGCGGTTAGGTCGTCGCCGTCTAGCGTGACCTGACCCTTGGTGACGTCGCTCAATCGGGCCACACACCGCACCAGCGTCGACTTGCCGGAGCCCGAAAGGCCCATCACGACGAACGTCTCGCCGAGCCTGACATCGAACGAGACGTCGCGGACCCCGATCGTGCATCCGGTGGCTTCTAGCACCTCTGCGCGGCTGGAACCTGCTTCGGACATTTGAACTGCCCTGTCGGGTCGAGCGCCAAACACCTTCCACAACCCTCTGACCCGAATACAGGACGATGTAACAGCTTCGACGCTCATCACGGGTAATGTACGCCAAACGAGATCGGCCATCGGCCGACAGAGGGGGAGAGCATGAAGAAACGTGTAATTGCACTGGCGGTAATCGCCGCGCTCGGTGTCGCCGCATGCGGCAGTGATGACAACGCAGCGAACGAGCCGGCCGCCGAGCCGGCCGCCGAACCGGCCGCCGAACCGGCCGCCGAACCGGCCGCCGAACCAGCGATGGAGGGTGTCGACTCGTCGAAGCCCACCATCAAGCTGATCGTGAACCCGTGGTCGGCCTCACGCCTCAACGTCGAGGTTGCCAAGAACATCATCGAGAGCAATCTCCACTACCCAGTGGAGATCACCGAGGTCAACGAAAACGACGCGATGTTCACCGGAATGGCCGACGGCAGCCTTGATGCGGTGCTCGAGATCTGGCCGTCAGGTATCACCGACGCCGAGAATGCCTACTTCGACGACGGCACGGTCGCCCACATCGGTGACCTCGGTGCGGTCGGCCGAATCGGTTGGTTCGTGCCGCAGTACGTGCTCGACGCCAATCCGGAGCTGGCCACGTGGGAGGGCTTCGTGATGCCCACCGCAGCCGAGCTATTCGGTACCGCAGAGTCGGGTGACCTCGGACGCTTTCTGGCGACAGATCCGTCGTACTCCCAGTTCGACGAGCAGATCATCACCAACCTGAACATGCCGTTCGAGGTGCAGTACTCTGGCTCCGAGCCGGCCACGATCGCCGAACTCGATGCTCGCTCGTCAGCAGGCGAGCCGGTGGTCATGTACTGGTGGACGCCAACCGCGGCGGTTGCCAAATACAACCTGGTCAAGGTCGAACTGCCGGCGGTCACCGACGAATGCAATGCTTCGGCAGGAGCATCCGATGGTGGCTACGCATGTGACTATCCCGAGGACGTGCTGATCAAAGCCGCCTCGGGCCAGCTGGAGGAGAAGGCGCCCGACGTCTACGCCTTCCTGCAGGCCTTCACGATCACGACCGACGATCAGCTCGAAATGCTGCCGGCGTTTGAGATCGATGGTGATGACCCCGCCGATGTCGCCGCCAAGTGGGTTGCCGCACACGAAGACGTGTGGTCGACCTGGCTTAGCTGACGAACCAGCGCTGACGTGCAATGGGACCGCTCCGGCGGTCCCATTGTCGCGTCTTGGCTTCCGTGCCCGCGGGTCGCGTCGATCTAGGGTTCGGCGGATGAGATCGCGATGGGCAGCCGCCGTAGTGCTCGTCATTGCCGCCTGCGGAGGCGATGGCTCCACTGTGTCGGTCGCCACGCTGCCACTTGCCGACGTCGTCGAGTCGCCTGAGCACACGGGGCCGACAGATGATCTGGCACCGAGCCAGATCACCGGCTCGACGGTTGCCGCCCCCGACACGCCGGACCCTTGTGCGCTGGCTGATCTCGAGTTCTGGACGGCGCAGGTGCTCGTCGGCGACCAGTCGGTAGATGCCGTGATTCGGGTCCGCAACGTCGGCGACCTATGGTGCGAATCCGACATCGGTGGCTCACCGCTGATCGACCCTGAAATCGAGCCCGACGTGTGGTTCGAACCGGGCGGGTGGGCCGACCTGGTAGTGGGTCAGTCGGGCGAGGGGTGTCGCCAGCGGGCGATCGTGTCGCTCGCCGAGATCGACGTTCACGGTGAGGTCGTGGTCGTGCCGACTTCCGCGGTCGCTTCTTGTGGCTGGCGTTTGACCGCCTTTTTCCCGAACGACGTCGCGGGTCGGGCGTGCGACGATCTCGAGGTGGTAAACGTCGACCGGTTCGTGTTGGTTCGCAACGCGTCGTTCTCTGCGTGTGTGTTGGGCGAGTTGAGCCAGGTTGGCGGCAACACCGCCTCCACCCGACCACGAACCGACTTCGATGGTCTGGCCGTTATCGATCTGGCGGCCGGCGACGTGCTGGCATTCGCTCACGACTTCGATCCGCTCGGAGGGTGCGACGGCGGACCGGGTCCCGGAACGCTCACGTTCGACGTGGCGGGGACGGTGAATGCTCCCGAGATCGTGTGTGGTGCGATCTATGAGCTGGGTGCAGGTCGTCCGTGGTACGGCGACCCTAACGGTCCACTGGCGTCGTTCGATCCAGCATCGTTCGACCTCGACGAGGTGCTACAAGCGCTCGACCCGTTCGACCCCTAACCCGTTCTGGTCGCGAATCGGCTGGCCGGTTGCGGCGGTTTCGCGACCAGAACGGGTTAGACGTCGGACCTCATCGGGAGTTTGGTGTGCCAGACGCCGGTTGCCTCGCGCAGCGCAGCAGCGACGGCTGGCGCGGTGGGCACGAGCCCGATCTCACCGACACCCTTGACGCCATACGGTGAGCGCGGCTGCGGCACCTCGACGATTCGGACCTCGATCTCCGGCACATCCTTGGCCCGCAAAATGCCGAGTGAGCGCAAGGTCAGGTTGGTCGGGAAGCCGGTCTCGGGGTCGGTTGGGAAGTCTTCTGTAAGGGCGTAGCCGAGGCCCATGTGCACGCTGCCCTCGATTTGGCCCTCGACCAGCATCGGATTGATAGCCCTGCCGACATCGTGGACGGCGATCACCTTCTCGATCTTTCCGGTCTCCGGGTCGGCGATCGCCAGTTGGGCGGCGTAGCTGAAACACGAGTGGATGGTGGGATTGGTGACGTTTGGGTCGCCCAGCTTCTGGGTCCAGTCGACGACGTACTCGGCCGTGTGGTCGACATCAGGAGTACACCCGGCGGCGAGCGCGACATTGCACGCGTTCCGCACCGAACCGGCGGTCATCAGGGTGCCCCGCGACCCTGTCGTCTGGCCGAAGCCGAGCTGGCGGGTGGTGTCGACGATCACATCGATGCGGTTGGGGTCGATGCCGAGCTCTTCGGCGGCCACCTGGAGCGCCACGGTGTGCACGCCCTGGCCCATCTCGGTGAAACCGTGGCGGACCTCGACCCGCCCCGTGTCACTGCCAAACCGGACCACTGCACCGCACACCTCGCGAAAGCCGTTGCCGAGCCCCGAGTTCTTCAGGCCGAGGCCGAGCCCGATCGCCTTGCCTGCGGCGCGGGCCTCGTCGTAGGCGCCCTTGATCTCGTCGAGCACGGCTTCGGCACCACCGGCACCAGCGTCCATGATCTGGCCAGGCCCCCACGCGTCGCCCGGATGGATCACGTTGCGCTTGCGAATTTCCCACCCGGAGATGCCGACCTGCTCGGCGAGTCGGTCGAGCACGCCCTCCGTAGCGAACTGAGCTTGGTTGGCACCGAACCCACGGAACGCGCCGCACACCAGATTGTTGGTGCGCACGGCCGTCGCCTCGACATCGATCGCGTCCCACCGGTACGGCCCGCAGGCGTGACCGGCAGCACGTTCGAGCACCTTCATGCCGACGCTGGCGTAAGCGCCCGAGTCACCGATCGCCCTGACCTTCAACGCTGTCAGATGCCCATCGCTATCGCAACCGGCGGCGTACTCGAGTGTGATCGGATGACGCTTGGCGTGAATCCGGAAGCTCTCCTCGCGCGACAACGTGCACTTGACTGGACGACCTAACAGCCATGCCGCCAGCGAGGCGTGAGCTTGGTTGCTCATATCTTCTTTGCCGCCGAACGCCCCGCCGTTCGACACCAGCTCGACCGTGACGCGTGATGTGTCGACGGCTAGCACGGCGGCGATGTCGTCGCGGTCGTCCCACACGCCCTGGCCGCCCGAGTACACGTGCATCGTGCGCTCGTCGCCATCGCCCGATGGCACGGCAAGTGTCGACTCGGGTTCGAGGAAGGCGTGCTCGATGCGCTGGGTCGTGAAGGTTTCGCGGACGGTGAAGGCACTGTTGTCGAGCAGCTGTTCGACGGCGCCGCCGTTCTGGTAAGCGCTGACCGACAATGTGTTCGACTCGGTGCCCCACACCGACAGCGGACTGCCGGGGGCGAGTGCCGCGATTGGATCAGTGTTCGGCTTGTGAACCGTGTAGCCGACATCGACCAGCTCGGCTGCGGCCCGAGCTTGATCGCGGGTTTCGGCGACGACGATCGCCAGCACGTCGCCGGGGCACGAGGTGGTGCCACCGATCGGGATCATCACCGGCCAGTCCTTGTAGATGATGCCGACCCGCAGCTCGCCGGCGATGTCGGCGGCGGTGAACGTGGCGACAACTCCTACGGCTGCTTTGGCTTTCGAGGTGTCAATCGAGGTGATGTCGGCGCGGGCGTGGTCGGTCAGTCGTAGGGCGGCGTGCAACATGCCGGGTACCCGGATGTCATCGACATAGTTGCGGTCGCCGAGCGTCAGCTCGGCAGCCTGGTACTTGGCGCCTCCACCCCCGATTTCAGCAGACAGTGCCGGTACATGAACGGTGCCTTGGGCGACTGCCTCGATGGCGTCGAGGATCTTCACATAGCCCGTGCAGCGGCACAGGTGAGCGCCGAGGTGGGGCGCCATGCCCTGCTTCGTGAGGCCTGCGCCCTTCTTGTCGATCTGGGCTTTGGCGCGCATCACGATGCCGGGAATGCAGAATCCGCATTGCAGGCCACCGTTCGCAGCGAACGAGTCGGCAAACGCTTTGCGCTCAGCCTCTGGGACGCCTTCGAGTGTGATGATCTCGCTGCCCTCGATCTTCTCGAGCGACTGCTGACACGACACCACGGCCTTGCCATCGATCAGCACGGTGCAACAGCCACACTGCCCAGACGGCGAACAGCCGTCCTTGGGAGACGTGACATCGAGCTCTTCTCGCAGCGCGGCGAGCAGGTGCGGGTGTTGACGATGCACGACGACCGGTTGCCCATTCAGCGTGAACGAGGTGGTCGGCGCGATCGACTCGGAAGAGGCGTCGGTGTCATCTAGAGAGGTCACGCTTGACAGTTTGTCAAACGTGGCTCCCCGATGCACGCCTGGTCAGGAGTCGCATCTCGGAGTCGGCTTCATGTGGGGAACCAACTGAGGGACCAACAGGGACCGTCGACTACACGATCTCCGACCTCGGCGAACTGTTCTCGGTTTCGCCCGAGTGGCTCGTGACGGCCGACCCGCTGGTTACGGCGCTTGTGTTATGGGCGGCAGTCGCCGGCCAGGGACCGATCGCCGTGCGGGAGTCCGGGCGGTAGCGCGCTGGATTGTCGAGCGCCCCGCGAAGCTGCTCGTGCGGTGGTCAGATCGCCAATTCGACGGGCCGAGCAGCGTGGGCGCGTCTCGTGCTGTTCGTCGATCTCAATGACGGATCGTGGAACGACGAGCGACCTGATACCGACGGCGCCGTCGAAGCGATGCTCGCCGTGGCCGCACGCGACGTCGACGAGACGTGGCTGGCGACCTGGCTGCGCGAACGGGTCACCTTCCGAACCTGAGTCCAGTTCGCCGCTCGGTAATGACTGACCGAAACCGCTCGCCCGCGAGCGCGTTTCGGGCGAAGTCGGTCAGGTCGCGGCGACTTCAGGGCACCGCATAATCACCGATCGCATCCCGAACGAAGTGAACGCATGACGGATCGTCATCCGGACAGGGTGTCCTCGACCTGGTGGTAGGTGACAGGTTGATGATCCAAGAAGGGCAGGCTCGCCTGGGCGAGAGGTGTGCGGCGTAACGCCAGCGGGCCTCGCCGGCATCTCGTGTCTAGCCGTGGCCGACGCCCTGGACGAGCACTGGGGAGGGGGCGTGGCGGATCACGTGATCGGACGTGGAGCCCATCACCGCGCGTCGGAGCCCGCTCCGACCGCTTGTGCCGATGACGACAACGCTCGCCGGCAATTGCTCGGCGAGGTCGCAGATGGCGGCGCCGGGTTCTCCGACCACGGCCATCAGCTCGACGTCGACGAGTCCGAGAGCGTCGACCGTGGCGATCAGGTGGTCGCGGGCGAGTGCGTCACCGCTCGTCTCGACCTCGGCGTCGAGGTCTGCCCTGGTGGTGGCGTGGAAGCCGGTGCCAGTCGTGGTGTCGACCGCCATCGGCGATTCGACCGTGACGACGATGGTTCGGTCAGCCGGTGCGAGGAGCGGGAGCGACGCTCGCAGCGCCTCGATTGCCAACTCCGAACCGTCGGTGCAGAGCAAGGTGATGCGTTCCATGACTCCAGTCTCGCAGCGCGAGCGACGCAACCGACGAGCCTTCGTCGCTGCAATCAGAATCCGGTCCAGAATCGAATGACGTAGGGCCAACGAAGCGAATCGCGGGAGCGATGGCTGTGGCGTAGATGATGCGGCCGCGTCAGGGCCCTGAGGTCACCGAACTCGCGCTATGGGGCACACCGGAGCGTCTGGGTCGGATCGAGCGTTCGACCTGGGCGCTTGCGGCCGAGACATCCATGCTTCGTACCGCGCAACGGGAGACCCGAACGTCCGAACTGCATTGCGGCCACGGCAGAGGTTCGGCCCATCGAGGGACAACAAGTTCTTTCGCCCGCACCCCCCGCACCGCCGCACCGCGCTGCTTCGCCCCCCATACCGAACGCCCGACAGTCGAGGGCTTCCACACGCGTCTCAGCCAGCGATCCCCGTTTGAGAAGGTATCTCGCCGACGACCTCGGGACCAGGACAGCACCGAACCGCCTGAAATGAGGTGTCAATAGACGATGTCGAGCGCGTAGCGGAGTGCCCGGTCGAGGGCAGCTCGGGCTATCTCGTCGAGGTGGCCGACAGCCTGGTCGTCGAGAGCATCGATGGGAACCGTCATGACGTTGTCGCAGTTGATCACGCATGCCTCGGGAAGGCCGTATTCAGGTCCGAGTTCGACTTCGGATCGGATACCGCGGATCGTGCGTGTGATCGGTGCGCACGTCGCGGAGGTGAGCACGTCGATTGCGGGGTCGCGGGTGAGAACGCACACTGGGCGTCGTCCGGCCGGCGGCCCGAGGTCGGCCCAGTAGATGTCGTTGCGAGCTACCACGCTGGTGTCGTCTGAGCGGCGAGTCGCCGAGCGGATTTGATCACAGCGGGGTCAGGCGGCTGCCGGCGATACGCGGCCTGAAGGGCGCGGTCTGCCTCAGCGAGGTCTTCGACACTGATGACGGCTTGGGCGCCGCGCCTAAGAAGTTCGGAGCGGTTCGTGCCGAGTTGGGCCGCCAGCGCGTCGAGTTGCTCTACGAGGTCGTCATCGAGTTGCACAAGGACTTCACGTCGAGCCATCACCATATGATATTACATATGTAACCCAGAAACCGCGGAAGCGGCCCGATGTCGATCCCGGTCTGAGATGCCGTTCCGACCCGCAGACCGGGTTGACTACGGGTTCGTTCGGGCGAGGGTGCGGTACACCGTCGGTCGCGACACCGAGAACAACTCGCCGAGATCTGAGCTCGTGTACTCGCCGGTCTGATGCGTCCGACCGCGGTTCCCCAACTGAGAGGCTCTTGCGATGAGGCCGCCGTCTGCGACTCTGGTCAAGCGCTGGGTTGGCGAGTCAGAGCTTGGTGGCGGCAATCACGTAACCGCTGATTAGGCCGTCGACGTCGGTCGCTCCGAAGCGTCGTTCGATCGCCGCTGACGCCGCTGCCGTGACCTCTGCGAGCCGGGACGGATCGCGGGCCTCAATCTCGTTGCGCAGCGGGGTTCCCTGACAGTAAGCAATCGCAGGCACCTCAGCCGACGCCGCTTTGCTCCGCGCTTCGAGTCGCTCGAATGGCGCTGGCGACACGAACCCGCCGGCCGCGACATCGGCTTGGATGACCTCTTCATCGAAGTAGCCGTGTGGTGTACGCGGCAGAAACATCGGTGGATCATCGGGAAACAAATCTCTCGCGGCTGACGTGACCACGTCAGCGAACTCGTTGTGCTCGATCGAATCCCACACGTTGAACACGAATACTCCGCCCGGCCGGAGTACGCGACCCACCTCGGCGAACGCAGCCGGGCGATCTGGGAAGAACATGACCCCGAACTGGCAGACCACCGCATCAAAGCTGGCGTCATCGAATGGCAGATCCATGACATCGGCGGCTTGCCACTGCACCGGCCGTTTCGTCCCGACCGATCGGCCGTGATCGATCATTGGCTGGCTCAGATCTGTCGCGGTGATCGACACCGACGCAGACAGGCCGGCGGCCATCGCGCGAGTTACCACTCCACTACCTGCCGCTACTTCCAACACCGCAGCAAGGTCCAACTCGGCGAGCCGACCCACAATGTCGTCCGCGTACGACTCGAAAATCAGCGGAACCAGAAGACGGTCGTAGAGCTCGGGGACCGAACCCGCGAACAACAGATCTGACTCATGGTTCCCTGACATAGTGCTCTTTCATCGACGAGAGCCCGAAGTATTGCAGACGCTCGAGTAGCACCAGCGACGGCACAGGCGATTCGCGCGATCTCGACGCGGGACTGTCAGATCCGCGGTGTAACTGGTCTGGCCTGAAACGCTGATCGTCATGCGGACGGCTGTTAGCGGTCCTGGACCGTTCGTTTGCCCTTCTTGGACTGAGACGTGTGACGGCCCATGAGCAAGCGCCCGACCCGACCCTGTCTGGACCGCGGTGACGCGTCAGTCACACGATTGCGGTCACCTTGATCTCGATCATCAGTTCGGGCATGACGAGGCCCGCTATCTGCAACATGGTTTGGCTGACCCTGGGATCTCCGCCATACGCCTCCGCTCGGGCCGCCCACAACGACTCGATGTTTCCCATCGCAGCGCCCACATCGGTGACGAAAAACGTCTCATCCACGATGTCCTCCATGCCAGCGCCCAGCTTCTCCAGCGTGGCCTTGACGTGGGTGTACGCCTGTCTCGCTTGGGCAACAAGGTCGCCCGGAGCGACGACCTCTCCCTGCTCGTCGATACTGACTTGTCCGGACAGGAAGATCAGGTTTCCAGCCCTCACTCCCTCGGGAATGAACTGAGCGAACGGTCCTTCTTGGACAACAGTCTTCTCAAGTGACATAACAACCCCCATCGTCACGTCGGGCTCGCTCGCTCGACCCACGAACCCTCCCACGCGAATACCAGCTTTGCAAGGCTAGCGAACCGGTTGTCGACGCCAGATCGTACGCCACGCTCCGGCCGCCACGAACGTGACGCCCGTTGCCGCCTCCTCCCTCTGGTCGATAGGAGTGTTCGTTTGGCGATCGTCAACTGAGATGACTCTGGGTCACCAACCGAGACTGTCCGCACCAGCGGATTCGCCCGATTGGCGTTCGTCAATTGAGACGGCGACCGGCACAGGCCAAGGCGTCCATGCGTGCCGATCGCGAACGCAGCGGCGGAGTGGGGCCGCTTAGCCCGGCATCACGAATTCGTTGACGAGGACCGCGGTGCCATCGCTGTGGTCCAAGCGGTGGTGTTTGATCGCCTGGTACTCAGCAGAGCCGTACCACCCATGAGCGGCCGCTTTGGACTCGAACCGGAGCACGACGGTGATCGTGTGGGGCTCGCCCTCAATCACCTCGGAGTCGTAGTCGGCGACGAGGACTTCTGCTCCCGAAGCCATGAGTGTCGGGAGCACCGCGGGGACGTAGGGCTCGTACCCCGCCTCGTTGGTGACCGTATAGCTGGCAACGAAATATGCGCTCATGGCGAGATGATAGCCATATCCGAACGACACCGATTCGATCGGCGGGGTGCGAAACCGTCGCAAACCGACTTCCCTGTCTCAAATGCCGATCGCCATACGTACGTTCGCGGCGGTGGGCGGGTGGTGGCGTCATGCTGCCTGGGATTATCGCTCGGCAGATCCTCTGGCCCCTTGGAAGCCATTGACAACTGTTGATAACCAGGGCAGGCTGTTGGAATGAGCAAGACCACGATGAGTTTCGCCCTCCCCGATGCGCTGCGGAGCTACATCGATGAACGTGTCCAATCTGGCGAGTACGGCAACACGAGCGAGTACCTACGCGAACTCATCCGACGCGATCAGCAGACCATGGCCGAGCGACGATTGCGCGATCTCATCGCCGATGGGCTCGCATCCGGTAAAGCTCGACCGGCGACGGACGACGTCATCGACGAACTCCGCCAACGCGCGTTCGCTACCGACTCGTGACAGTCACCCGGGTTCGGCCACTGGCCGAGATCGATCTCGTCGAACGAACCCGCTACTACCGAACGGAAGGTGGCACTGACCTCGGTGAGCGATTCTTCGATGCCGCGGTTGGATCACTGCGCGCGATCGAGAGGATGCCTCGCGCTGGGTTCCCGCGGGCAGGCGAGCTGGCTGGCATTCCGGATCTCCGAGTCCGACGAGTGCAGGGTTTCCCGGTTGGCTGGTTCTACTTTGTGCGCTTCGACCATGTCGACGTCGTTCGGCTGTTAGCCGACGCACAGAACCTTCCGCTCATCCTCTCCGACCTCGACCCTGAATGACCCGTCATCGGCGGTGCCGCAACGACTGCAATCGTTATCGAGCGATCCGCTTCCACAGTTCGCCGGTACCGCCACGCGGCCCGGCGCGCTCCGGCCCGCGATTACTGCGTACGTTCGGGCTGACATCGGTCGCATGCTCGGACGACCGGATTGGCAGCGCGGGGCGTCGTCAGGAGCTCTCAGCGTCGACCGTCCACAGCAAAGCATGTGCGAATGCGACGGCAGTCTCCCTGTCCATGAAGACGTCGATGTCGCGGTCGTGCTCATGGCTGAGGGCGATGGCGGCACCATCGGCGAACTTGCGGACGTTCCAATAGGCGCCGTCGTCTGCCGCAGAATCCGTGAAGGTTCCAGATTTGTATGGCGGCTTGTCGGCGTTCGTCACCTGAACAGGTCGCCCGTTCTCGGCGTCCAGCGCAAGCGAGGCAGACCTCGAAGGGCTGGCGGCGGGCCACTCGGTATCGCTCCGCAGAATCACAGCCTGTCGACCAGTCAGGCAGCTCGGGAACGGCCCTTACGCGACGTCACACTTTCACGGAGCTTCATATCCACCGATATCGAGCGCTCGGTAGGCGTCTCAGATGACGACGGCGCCCAACGGACGGTTCTTGGGCTGTCTTGTCTCCGCCGCCGGGAGACCCGGGCGTCTCACTTGCCGATGGCGGATTCGCAAACGGACGTTCCGCCACCGATGGCAGCGTGGTGGCATGGATGGAACATTGCCGAGTTCGAAGTGGACCTGATTCGTATGCGTACTCGAGAGGGAATGGCTGTCACCAGGGCGCAGGGCAGGCTGAAGGGCCGTAAGCCGATGTTGACTCCCAAGCAGCAGCGCGAACTGAAGAGAATGCATGAGACCGGCGAGTACACGATTTCCGATCTCAGCGAACTGTTCTCGGTTTCGCGGCCAACGGTGTATCGCACGCTCAATCGGATGAGTTCGTAGCCGTCGTCGTTCACTGCACGCAGGCAGTTTCGGGCGTTCGTTGTAATCTATGTGGGATCACACATAGATTGGGCGCATGACCGACCTGGCGACGATTGCTGAGATGCAGCATCCTGGAGACTCGATTCGAAGTCGACGAATCGAGCTGGGCTGGACACAGACCGAACTGGCTGCACACTCCGGAGTTTCCCAAGCCGACATCTCACGGATCGAGAACGGACGCCTCGACGCCCGCTGGTCAACGATCCAGCGACTCTCCGAAGCGCTCGAAACCACCACCGACGACCCTCGACGGAGCCTCGCCAACGCCAACCGCGGTCGACGTACACCCGCGATCCCAACGGCACGCTGGTCGCCGAAAGGCCCCGTCGGTACTGTTTCGCGCTCGGGTTCGTGAATCTTCGCGAGGCGACCGATGAGGACAGCCTGACGCTCGAGGCATTCGACGTTGGCGATGCTTCATCACCGTGGTTGAACGAGGTCGCTGAGATCGTCCACGGCCTGGTCGCGTGGCGATCGGACCCGGGCGCCAGCGAGGAACACCGCCGAGTCGTGGTGGCAGAACACGACGACGAGATCGTCGCCCTAGCCGCACACATGGACGTAATCAATCAGCACGGTCAAGCGATGCGAGCACACCGCTACTTGGTGGTCGTTGCTGTTCGAGCTGATCAACGTCGGAACGGATCCGCCACCTACCTCACTGAATCGATACTTGCCGACCTTCAAGCGACCGGCGTGCCACGGTCGAGTGGCTCGTACATCCCGGCAACTCCGCATCGATCGCGTTCAGCAGAGCTGCGTTTCCCGATGCAGACGAAACTCAACCCCCAGAAGACAAACCGTACGTCTGCTTCACGCTTTCACTCTGACGATTCCACCCTGAGCGGCAAATAAGAACGTCCGTATGACGATCCTTCCCCATCCGTACGCGCGAGCAGACCAAGGACTCGGGGTCTCGGTCGGCGGCGGGGTGCCCGTTTGCCGTTCGTCTATTGGACGCGTGGAGACGAGGGTGACCACCAAACGGGTCCCCCTCAAGACCAGCTCCAGGTGGGCAGAGCCTCCAGCCGAGCTGACCGTTCAGTATCACGACTGTTTGGACGGCGCTGCACCGTAACCCATTGGCCGAGTCTGAACTCGTCCTCATGATGGCCCTGGAGGTGTCACATGTGCCTAGTCGGCTCGAGTTCATACCGTGCCACGCCACTTCCTTCCTTGAGCAGTAGTGGCTCTCCCGGAGGGGAAGTACTCATATAGGCCTCGACAAACGTCCGTGCACCGTCGGGAACTGTTCTCACAAGCACTTCGAGTCCCCTCTTCTCCTCGATCTGGCGCGCCATGTGTGCGCCGACGATGTAGAAGGCACGGTCTTCGACCCCCTCGGTCCAGAGGCGCGCACGCAGTTGCGGGATCGCCGACGGATCTGCACTCTCGATGTCACCAAGGAGTTTGCGCACCGTGGCGAACCGCCGGTGAACTTCAGCGGAATCGTCTAGAAGCCGGTAGTCCTCCACCTCGAGGTGGGTGGGTTTGGCCCGATACGCGACATAGGTCGCCATACCCTCGTTCTGCACCTGCCAAAGGACTTCCTCGACAAGGGCCGCGGTTGTTTGCGTCTCGCCACCAGGCGCATTCTCGCAGTGTTCGTCGAAACCGTTGTGGTAGAACTCGTGCACCAACAGGTTGAAGACCTTCTCGGGGTTCTGGTTCCAGAACGCCGACGTGAGGTTGATGACGATTGTCCCCTCCATCGAGAACGCATAAGGCGGGATGAAGACGGCGAAAAGAACGCGCCCCGAACAGGCGTGCTGGCCGGCAGGTAGCGCTGTATGTGCGGAACCGCCCGGTGGAGTACGCGGTCTCGTTCGCCGAGGATGCTGGCCATCAGATTCTCCGTCGAGGCCATCGATGCCGCGCGGGTTTGCGGCGGCGCGTGAGGCTTCTCGCTGGCGATCTCCTTCAGGATGCGGTCGACCTCGAGATCAGGATTGGGTTGACCCGCCAACTTGGCCCATTGGCGGGTGAGCGCGTAGGCAGGGTGTGAACGCCAGGCCGTCGGTACCTCGAGAGAGTCGGATCGGGCCCATCGGATGATCTCCAAGACGGCGTCACCGGAGAAGGAGACGGATGTCGTTTCTGTCATGCGAGTACTCGGGTGAGGCTCAGCGCTCCGACGACGAGCATTGTACGGCACAATATTCTCACGTTCGTTCTTCTCCATGTCGCGGTATCGATACCTGCCACCTAACTAACGGATATGCGTGGGATACGTAGGTCGAGCTTTGGTACCACGAGTGTGTCACCCAAGCTTGATCGGTGCTGCATCACGGCCCAAGCCGCACATCGCACCATCCGGTCCGATCGTTGCGACGTGGGTGTCATCAACGCCGGGCGGGAGGCGCGCCCGATGCGCCGTCACAGACTTGTCGAGGACCGCGAATCTGTGCCGTTGTTATGGGCGGCTTTCCATCCGATCCACTCGCTCGAGTTCGCCGGTGCTGCCACGCGGACCTGAGCGTTCTCACCCGCGATTACGAGCGGGTGCAGGTCACCGCTCGACCGATCCGAAGTGCCGCTGTGCGCTCCTTCCCGCGGTCTGTTGTGGTTGGCGATATGCGCCGGGAGCGTCTGACAGTCCCCGCGATTGGATCATGATGCTGCGGGTGGTGAGGCGGCCAGGATGATGTTGAGCTTCTCGAACGCTTTGTCGCGTTGTGGGATGACGGCTTGGTACTCGGGGCTGTCGAATGCGGTTCGCACGGCTTCTTCGTTGGCGAACTCCATGATCCCTACCTGCTGCGGGCCGCTCTCGCCGGCAAGGTCGGCGATGTGGCCGAATCGGCCGGTGAACGTGCCGCCGGCTGCAGCCATGAGCGGTCCGGCAACTGCGGCGTAGGCCGCGTAGTCGTCGTCGGAGTTGGGGCGTCGCGTGCCGAGGATGATGAGTTGAACAGTCATAGTGTTTTGGCTTTCCGGTGGTTCGGTTTTTGGGGTTGGTCAGGCGGTTGAACGTTGCGTGGCTGTGCTGTCCAGATCGGTGAAGTACCCGCGGAAGCCCTTGGTGAACTGCTTGTCGAGCACTCTGCCGAACAGGTTGCCGATCGGGCCCCCTTTGGGCGTGTACTCGAAGTTCAGTGCGACCTCGGTGGGGCCGGCCTCATCACCTGTGAGAAGGAATGTGCCCAGTCCTCCCTTGATCGGCGCCTTCGTGGCAGCATCGATCGAGATCGCCATACGTTCGTTTGGTTCCCAATCACGAATTGTTTCCTCGAGTGCGCCGCCTGGACCGAGGTCGCAATGGCGTGTCGCACCGACCCCGTTTGCTGCGTCGCTCGTGGAATGGCTCTCGTTGACGCCGGTGTTCCAGTCGGAGACGTTTCCGAAATCAGCCAGGATGTCCCAGATCACCTGCCGCGGTGCGTCGATCTTCTTGCTTAGTTTTACGGTTCTCATGTGATTCTCCAGTGGTTTCAGGCGATCGGGAATTGGACTTCGACTACGGGGGCGATGCCCGGGGCAGGCCATTGCATGATCAGTTCTCGGACGGGGCCGGCGATTTTTGCGTTGTTTGCGACGATCCACCGGCCGACGGCGGCGTACACGCCGTGCGTCACGTCAGGACTTCCGACGCGTACCGTCGAGACCACGTCGGCGGCCGGGAGCCCGTGCGGTTTCAGGGTTCGTTGGTCGTCGATCTTGAGTTCGTCGGTGATCACGCCGCCGAGTAGCCCAACTTCCACATCCAAGTCTTCGTCAGCAAACTCGCCATGCCAGGATGCGAGAACGCGCAGATCCTTCGCGAACGGGGCGGCCGCTTCGAGCATTCGTCCGGCGAACGCGATCGCGTCGGATGCCACGTCGAAAGTGGTGTGGACCGACAGAAAGGGTTGCGCATCGACGTGTTTCGTCAGTAGGTCGATGTCATCGTCGGGCGAGTCGATTTGATCGATCCTCGACTCGATGAGACGCATTCGCTGTGGTTCCAACCGTACGGATTGACGCGACGTCAAAGTCAAGAACGAATTCAGCGATCGCGATATCGACCTCGCTGGACGAGTGCGGTCAGGGCTACTGGACGTCGACCGACACGTCGTCGCCGTCGAAGGACCAGTGGCCGGTGGTACGTCGTGCTTCGTCGAAGGGGGCCGGGTAGGACCAGGCCACGTCGGCCACCGGTGGGACGTGTACCCGCGTGCGATGCGAGGGTGGCAGTTTCTCAAAGGTGAGACCTCAGCGCCCGTACTCGCCAAGAGACGCGTGCTGATCAAATTTGCTGCGCCGGCCCGAAACAGCCGTAGGCGTGAGCGCGCCGCACGAGTCGTATCGTGTCGCCATGAGGCGATACGTGGTGCTGGTGGCAGGGATGTTGGTCGTGGCGGCGTGCGCTGGTGGTGATGATCCCGGAGACTCATCCACGCCCGCCCCCACCCTTGCTCCCGCGGCGCCGGTCGTGAGTAGCTCCCCGGGCGCGTCAGATCCTCAACCAGACACCGGCGCCGAACCAGATGATGGTCAATCGGCCGGAGCTTCTGACAACCCAGCTGCCGATTTTGAGGTCGCACGATATGAAGGATTCTTCTCAGTTGGCCGTTCAGGGGCTGGGGAACAATTCGGCGGGCTAGGAGAAGAAGGGCGTTCTGATGAACCCGACGATGAGATTTGGATCGATACGGTCGGCTTTGTCGCAGGTGCCACGCTGAACGGCACTGCCGAGTTGTTGGCGAACGTCAACTTTCTCGGTGATCTGAGCTGCGTCTACCGACTCTATGAGTTCCGCGATGTGCAACTCGTCGACAACGGCACGCAAACCTATGCCGGACGTGGTACCGAATTCTTCGCATTGGAAGATGACCGATGCGTCGGAGCGGCCGTGCCAGCAACCGAGTTCTTCCCCGTTGATATTCGGGCCGAGGTGATTGGCGACGTGATGACGATCACGATTTCCAGCGAGGGTGACAATGGGGATGAGCCGCTTGTCCTCACGGCGACCCGAATTGATTCCTGATTCGACGATGAGGTTCAGTCAGCGGTCGGAAAGCGAGGCGGGCCGGTGTTGATGGTCGCCGGATCCGGAAGCTCGATCGGGATGCGCTCGGAGGGCAGTCCGAGGTCGTGCACGACCAATTGTGGGACACCGCCGAGATCACTCAGACCCACGATGCGGCGGATCTGGTTGTGCTCGTCGACATAGACCGTGTAGGTCATCCGGGTCGGCCGGTCAGAAGGCATGAATTCGCTGGTCGGCCCGAAGGCGAACAGCTGCCACTCAGGAATCAGACTGCCCGGAACGTCGACCGTGAAAGCTCGAGCGACGGAGTTTCCATCGTCGATGATCACGAAGTCGCCGGCGGTCAGGCTGGCTGAACTGATCGTGTCGAGTCGGATCGGCCCCAGCAACAGCCGGTCGTAGATCAAGCTGACACTCTCGACGCCAAAGTGATCGGCGACCAGTCGGTTGTCATTCAGCACCCATTGTTCGTCGCCGGGGACCGAGAGGTCCAGGTAGGTCAACCCGGTCGTCTCGTCGACGACCGAGACCAGCCCGCCAGTCGTGAATTGGTATCGATCGGTAACCGGGTCGCGCAGGATCGTGTAGTCGCGAACGAAGCCGCCGACGCCCAGTTCGAGTCGGGTCGAGCTGAGACGCGGGACATCCTTGGCGAGCAGCGACACCGCCGCGAAGAGATCGAACGAGTCGGGCGGGAAGACCTCGCGTTTGGCGACCGGGGGGTAGGTCGGCACGATGATCTGATCGAGCAGCGAACCCTCTCGGACGGGGGCTCCCTGACCGGCTGGTGCGGTCGGGGTGCGATCGGGGGCGGGGATTCTGTCGAGTGGCGACAAGGTCGGAGGGGTCGGGATAAGCGAAGCAGCGTCGGAGCGATCGGCGGTTTGTGATGGGGAACTTTCGGTCTCGCCGTGTTCGCCGTCGTCGCTCCAGACGACGCCGAGCAGCACCACAGACACGAGAATGCCGATTCCGATGCCACCGAGCGACGCCAGGCAGGCGATCTTGCGCCGGTTGGGAGCAGGATCGTCCGACGAACTTTCGGTCGGCTGCCCGCTGTCGGCGAGTGGGCCGTGGCCGGCCAGCGGCACCTCGAACGAGGGCACCGTGGGCGGAAGCGCCGATGGTTGGTCTTTTGTCATGCGCGGGCGACCGTTGAGCCCGAGATGTCGTTGGGCGTTCGCACGAGCGCCGGATCGGGCAACGAAACGATTTTCGGCTCGGCGAGAGTCTCGAGGCGGTGGATCACGAGCTGCGTCACATCTGCGATGGTTGCCGATCCGGTGACAAGGATGAGTTCGCCACGATCGTCTACATACGCCGAGTAGTCCAGCCGCTCTGGGAGGAAATCGGGGAACATGGAGCGGCTGGAACCGAGCGGATACCGCTGCCACTCGGGGACGCGGTCACCTGGCAGTTCGATCGCGAACTGGCGAGCAATGGTGTCCTCGCCCTCGAAGAACACCAGAGTAAGCGGCTCGATCGTCGCGCTATCCAGGGTGTCTGGGCGCAGCGGCCCAAGCATTAGCCGGTCGAGGAACACGCCGATATCGGATAGGCCGAGGTTGGCGATGACGTCGGCGTTCGAAACGGCGACCCACGTGTCTGGTTCTGACTGGCTGTATGTGAACCCGTCGGCGACATCGACGACGACGAACTCGGTCACCCCGTCGACGAAGGATGTCAGGCCGTAGCGATCATTGATCGGATCGCGCACGATCGTGATCTCGAGCGTGTTGTCGGTAGATCCGATCTCGATGTGCGTCTTACTCCGACGTGCGACGTCGGCGCCAACTGCGTCGACGGCGATCGCCAGATCAAAGCTGTCGAGCCCGCCGTCCGGGACGCCCGTGAATCGGGGGTAATCCGGGATCGTCCCATACGTTTTCGGGCCGACAAAAGTCGGCGGGGCGGGCGTGGTCGAAGTGTCGAGCATGTTCCGGGGTTCGGTCATCGGATCCGTCGTGACGGTCGGTGACCCGACCGGGTTCAGCCGCGGCAGCGTCGGGGGAGTGGTCAGTGGTGTGGCCAGGTCGAAGTTGTCGATCGTTGTCGTCGGACCGCCGGTGATGCCGCCGTTGCGCTCGTCATCGTCCCACACGAACCCGATCAGCGTGATCGCCACGACGATCCCGAGTACGACTCCCCCGAGTGATGACAGGCCGACGATCTTGCGCCAGTTGGGCGGCGTCGCAGGCAGTTCGTCGCCTGTCGCCATCACCAACGGACCGTCACCGGTGAGCGGGATCTCGACGGCGGGTCCGTCCGGCCGATCGTGGCGCTTCCAGCCGTCGGTCATGTGACCGGCCCGATTCGGCCGTGACGGGCGAGGGATGTTCGCTGGTTTGTCATCGCAGTTCCTGAGCTTGAACGTACCTGCTGCGCCGCCGCGCTCTCGGTCGCGGTCGTGCTCAATGAGCGTACGATTCGGGTGTGACCGCTGCTGTGTTACCAGACGACCTGCACGAGCTCGAGAAGTCGCTACTGAATGGAATCGCGGCGATCGCCACCGGCTCGGCTGCATCACCAACCGCGGCGACCGTTGCCGCCCCACTGCTCGACATCTTCACCGCCCAGGCGGAGAGCCGTTCGCTCGACCACTGCGCACGGTGGCTCCGCGCCCAGGGCCACGGTTACTACACGATCGGGTCGAGTGGTCACGAGGGCAATGCGGCCGTCGCCGCCGCTCTGCGGGTCACCGACCCAGCGCTGTTGCACTACCGCTCGGGAGGGTTCTATTGCGCTCGCGCTCAGCAGCGACCGGGTCATCACGCCGTGCGCGACGTGCTGGCTGGGATGCTGGCATTGACGGAGGACTCGATCTCCGGCGGGCGGCACAAGGTGTTCGGCCATCACGCCCTCGCTGTCATCCCTCAGACATCGACGATCGCTTCGCAGTTGCCGCGTGCGCTGGGCGTGGCGTTCGCGATCGGCAGGGCGCGCCGGCTCGGCGTGGCTACGCACTGGCCCCACGACGCGCTTGCCGTGTGCTCGTTCGGAGATGCCAGCGCCAACCACTCCACGGCGCAAGGCGCGATCAACGCCGCCTGCTACGTGTCCCACAGCGGGTTGCCGATTCCGTTGCTCCTGGTCTGTGAGGACAATGGGCTGGGGATCAGCGTCCCAACCCCGGCAGGGTGGATCGAGGCCTCGTTCGGGAACCGGCCGGGGCTGCGGTACGAACAGATCGACGGGGCAGACCCGCTGGCCGTGTTCAACACCACGGCTGCGCTCGCCCACGATGTGCGCACCACTGGCAAGCCGGCGTTTCTGCACCTTCGCACGGTCCGCTTTCTGGGCCACGCGGGAACCGATGTCGAATCGAGCTACCGACCGGCAGCGGCGATTCGTCAAGATATGGCGCGCGATCCGATTCTCGGCACAGCTCGGGCAGTTGTCGCCGAAGGTCTGGCGACGCCCGACGAACTCGTCGAGCGTTACCTTTCGCTGCGCACCTCGGTGCGTTTGCTGGCGCTCGAGATGATCCATGAGTCAACGTTTGAAAGTGCCGACGACGTGGTCCGCGCGTTGTCGGCGCGGCACCCCGACAAGGTTGCCGCGATTGCCTCGTATCCGGGCAAGGCCACCAGTCGTGAAAAGGCGTTCGGCGGTGCCCTCCCCGAACACGAAGGTCCGCTCACGTTGGCCGAAACGATCAATCGCACGCTGGTCGATGTCCTGGCCGCGACTCCCAACTCGCTGGTGTTCGGGGAGGATGTCGGAGTCAAGGGCGGCGTCTACGGTGTCACCCGCGGGTTGCAGAAGCGGTTTGGTTCAGCGCGCGTGTTCGATTCGCTGCTCGATGAGCAATCGATTCTCGGTCTGGCGCTCGGGGCCGGTGTGTCAGGTTTGTTGCCGATCCCGGAGATCCAATATCTCGCCTATCTCCACAATGCCGAAGACCAGCTGCGCGGTGAGGCAGCCAGCCTGTCGTTCTTCTCCAACGGCCAATACACGAATCCGCTCGTCGTGCGGATCGCCGGGTATGGCTATCAAAAGGGTTTTGGCGGGCACTTCCACAACGACAACTCGGTTGCCGTGCTGCGCGACATCCCTGGCCTGGTGATCGCCAGCCCTGCCCATCCGGCGGACGCCGCTGCGATGCTGCGGACGTGTGTTGCCGCGGCGGCCAGCGACGGGACCGTCAGCGTGTTCCTCGAGCCGATCGCGCTGTATCACACTCGTGACCTGCTCGAACCCGGCGATGCGGCGTGGACGGCGCCGTACGCCGGCCCCGACCGCTGGCGCCACGAGCACGTACCGATCGGCGAGGGACGACTGGTGCGCGACGGCGACGACGTCTTGATTGTCAGCTGGGCGAACGGGCTGGCGATGTCGCTGCAGGCGGCCCACCAGCTGGCCGCGGAAGGCGTCTCGTGCTGTGTGTTCGACCTGCGCTGGCTGGCGCCGTTACCGATCCAACAGGTGCTCGCCCACGCCAACCAGGTCGATCGGGTGCTGGTGGTCGACGAGACCCGCAATACAGGCGGTGTTGGCGAGGGCGTCGTAACGGGACTGGTGGAGGCTGGCTACACCGGCGCTATCGAACGAGTCGCCGCGCTCGACTCGTTCGTGCCACTCGGTGATGCCGCTAATCTCGTGCTCGTCAGTCACGACCAGATCCTCGACGCCGCCAGGCGGCTGTCGATCAGATGATCCCCAGAGCGAGACCGGCTTCAGAGCAGCAATTCCGTATCTACTCAACATGTCTTGACCAGTGTGAGCCAGGTGCCTGTCCGTGCCATTCCATCGGATCGGCGAACTAGCGTGCGGGGCGTGACGTCGATGCAGGACAAGATCAAGCAACTCCAGGACCGCAAGGACGAGGCGATCCATGCTGGGTCGGAGCGTTCGATCGAACGCCAGCACGCCAAGGGCAAGCTGTTGGCTCGTGAGCGGATCGACTACTTCCTCGACGACGGCAGCTTCCACGAGCTCGACATGCTCGCCCGCCACCGCGCCCACGAGGCCGGCCTCGACGAGCGGCCCTACACCGATGGCGTGATCACCGGATGGGGCACGGTCGACGGCCGCAAGGTGTTCGTGTTTAGCCAGGACTTCACCGTGTTCGGCGGAGCGCTCGGTGAGGTGTTCGCCGAAAAGATCCACAAGATGATGGACCTCGCCCTCAAGACCGGCGCTCCCGTCGTTGGGCTCAACGACGGTGCCGGCGCCCGCATCCAAGAGGGTGTCGTCAGTCTTGCCAGCTACGGTGGCATCTTCCGCCGCAACGTGCAGTCCTCCGGCGTCGTGCCGCAGATCTCGGTGATCCTCGGACCCTGTGCGGGTGGCGCCGTGTACTCGCCGGCCATGACCGACTTCATCTTCATGGTGCGCGAGGCATCGCACATGTTCATCACGGGTCCCGATGTCGTAAAAACTGTCACCGGCGAGGATGTCACCCTCGAGGAGCTGGGCGGGGCAATGTCGCACGCCTCCAAGTCGGGTGTCGCCACGTTTGTCGCCGACGACGAAAAGTCGTGCCTCGACGACGTGCGCTTCCTGCTCGGCTTTCTGCCCTCGAACAATCTCGAGCAGCCGCCTGTCGACGACTCGGGCGATGATCCAGAGCGGCTTTGCCCCGAGCTCAGCGACCTGCTGCCCGACAGCGCCAACCTGCCCTACGACATGCACGATGTCATCCAGGCGGTCGTCGACAATGGCGAGTTCTTCGAGTACTTCCCGCACTTCGCCAAGTCGATTCTGTGTGGCTTCGCCCGGGTCGAGGGCCACCCGGTCGGCATCGTGGGCAACCAGCCGATGGTGTTGGCAGGTGTGCTCGACATCGAGTCGAGCGAGAAAGCCGCCCGGTTCGTGCGCACGTGTGATGCGTTCAACATCCCGCTGATTACCTTCGTCGATGTACCCGGATTCTTGCCTGGTGTCGATCAGGAATACGGCGGCATCATCCGCCACGGCGCCAAGTTGCTCTACGCCTACTGCGAGGCATCGGTGCCACGCATCTCGATCATCACCCGCAAGGCATACGGCGGCGCCTATGTCGTCATGGACTCGAAGTCGATCGGTTCCGACCTCGCTTTTGCCTGGCCGTCGGCCGAGCTGGCCGTGATGGGTCCGCAGGGTGCCGTCGAGATCGTCTATCGCCGAGAGTTGCAGCAGGCCGCTGACCCAGTCGCCCGTCGAGCCGAACTTGTCAACGAATACACCGAGCGATACGCCAACCCTTACGCCGCCGCCGAGCGGGGTTTCATCGACGATGTGATCGACCCCGCCGAGACCCGCCGCAAGGTTGTCGCCGGCTTGCGGGTGCTGCGCTCGAAACGAGAAGACCTACCGCAACGCAAGCACGGCAACGTCCCCCTCTGAGCGACAGAATGGTACCTGGAGCGTTCGGTTCGATCGAGATCATCTTTTCGGCTGGCGATTCCTGAGAGACTGGCGCGGTGACGAACCCGCCGCCCCCACCTCCTCCACCTCCACCTCCACCACCTCCACCACCGGGCGCGAACCCGCCGCCGCCGCCTCCACCGTTCGGTGGTCTTGGTGCGCCGCCGCCTCCTGCTTACGGCGCTGCACCACCAACGAACGTTTACGCCCCTGCTCCCTTCGCTCACGGTTCGTCGTTGCCTGCTGGGGTGCAACTGTCAAGCCGCGGGAAGCGCTTCGGAAACTTTCTTCTTTCGCTGGTTCTGATGATCGTGACACTCGGCATCGGCTACATGATTTGGGCACTGGTTGTGTACGGGCGAGGTCAGACACCTGCCAAGCAGTTGCTCAACATGTATGTGGTTGACGAACGGACAGGACGAGCTGCTACCTGGGGAACGATGTTTCTGCGCGGCTGGGTAATCGATGGATTGTTGGGGATGCTCACCAGTTCCTTGTTCAGTCTGGTGAGCGCGGTTTGGATCTTCGTTGGTGACAAGCACCAACGATTGACCGACAAAATGGTCAACACGCTGGTGGTCGACGCCCCGAATGGCTTGCCTGGGTAGACCGGATGGTCTTCTGACGACGGCCGATGGGCACTGTCCGTAGGTCGCCCACTTTGCAGTCGAACGTGTGGTTAGCGCCGTTGCGAGCGCCCACGACTCGGCTGTGATTCTCGATGCCGTTGTCCGATATTGATCGCACGCAGGCCAGATGGTTCCTGACACACTGGTGGGGTGTCGAACTTGCCGCTATCGCCGCCGCTCGGCGACCCAGGCGTACCCCCGCCTCTCCGATCCGCGTACAGCGGCGGCGCCGTTTGCCAACGTCAGGTACGTTATGCCGGGTGGTGGGACCGCCTTGGTGCGGTGGTCATCGATGGCCTGATTCTGATCGTGTTCTTCGTTCCGGCGATCATCACGCTCGTTTTCGGCCCGTCCGGGACCAACACTTGCCGGGTCAATGACGAGCTCAGGTCGTGCAAGGTGCCGACGGGCGGAACGATCGGAGTGGCCGCTGCGTTCTGTGTCGGAGGCCTGCTCATCCATCTCGTGCTTTACTGCCGCAGTGTTGGCAGGCGTGGGCAGAGTTGGGGAATGGGGGCTGCCCGCTACAAGATCGTCGACGCCAGAACTGGTGACGTGATCGGTTTCGATCGTGCGGTCGTTCGCTACTTCGCCAGAGCGGCGAGCGCGCTGCCGTTTGGGCTCGGCTTCCTGTGGCCACTGTGGGACCCGCAGAACCGCACGTTCCACGACATGATCGTGGGAACTCGCGCTGTTCGCACCTGACGCGGTAGACCGCGGCCGGTATAGGGCCTACTACGCTGCATGATGTGCCAGCTCACGACCCACAGGTTGCGATCAGCCCTGCGCCAACCAGCGAGGAAGCCGCAGCGATCGTTGCTGCGGTTGCAGTACTGTGGCCGAAGCCGATGATGGCATCCAAGCCCGAACGTGAACGCACGCAGGCATGGCGTTTCAGCGGCCGCTGGTGGCAGCGCGATCGGTTCGCCGGCTCCGATCGTCCTTGGAGCTGAGTCGCCGTGGCCGGTTCGGACGCGGCGATTGAACTGACCACCGTCGCCGACGATCTGGCGGTCTTTCACGAGGGCGAGACCACCCACCGCTTCGAAGGGTTGGCGCCCGACACCGAGGTTGACCTGCATGGGCACACGGTGCGCACGCTGACACGGCCGGGCGGTGAACTACTGGCCCGCTTTGCAACCGTCAACGATATGCATTTTGGTGAGATCGAGTGCGGCGTGATCGACCAGCGAACCGATGGCCCGATAGTGCGCCCGAATCCGGGTGAGCGACCGTATCCCGAAACGATGAACTCGGCGGCCGCCGCCGAGATCGCCCTGATCGAGCCCGAAGCCGTGATCGCCAAAGGTGATCTGTCGGTCGATGGTAGCGACGAGGAGTGGGCGGCGTTCGAGGCATGCTGGCGACAGCCGTTCGGCGAGCGCCTCCACGTGGTGCGCGGCAATCACGACGCTTACCGGGGCCAAAATCGATACGTCGGTGACCAATGGATCAAGTTGCCGGGGCTCACGATCGGATTGCTCGATACGACGATTCCTGGTCAGACCCAGGGAGATCTACGGCCCGCCCAGTTGGCGGAAGTCGACGATCGTCTCGCATCGACCAGCGGCCGGGTGTTGCTGATGGGACACCACCAGCAATGGGTGCCAAGCGGGCCATCGTCGAATCGCAGCGTCGACTACTTCGGCATCGGCCCGGATGCCAGCGACGGCTTGGACGATCTGTGCCTGCGTCATCGTCACGTGATCGGTTATGCCGCCGGGCACACACACCGACATCGTGTGCGCACGATGGCGCTCAGCGGTGTGCCGTCGATCGAGATCGGCTGCGTAAAGGACTTTCCTGGTACTTGGGCCGAGTATCGCGTCTATGAAGGCGGCGTGATGCAGGTGGTGCACAGGATTTCATCAGCCGACGCGCTGTCGTGGAGTAATCGTTGCCGGGGGATCTACTCTGATTTCGGGATCGACTACGAGACCTACGCGCTCGGCACCCTGGCGGATCGCTGCTTCGTCTTTCCGGAACGGTGACGGCACCGAGCGCTGGTTGTGCGGCGTTTCGTGATCTTTCAGTCGCGTGTACGTTCCGCGTTGGGTCGTCTGGCGCCTGAAACTCCTGGTCAGCGGGGGTCCGCCAACATTGTGACACCCCATGGTCATCATGGTCGGTATGGACATGTTGTTGGTTGTGGTGCTGCTAGCGGTCGTTGGGTTGGTAGTTGCTCTCGTCGCTGTCGCCGTCACTCGTCGGCGTTACGAGGCGGCGGCCTTTGCGGCGGCGGCCGAAACCGCCGTTCCGGTTGACGAGGTCGTGCACCAGGCGATGGCGGCCGCCCTGGCCGAAATGCGTGCGCAAACCGTTTCCGATCGCGACGCTGCCGTTACAGCGGCGTTGCAGCAGTCGGCGGTCATGCAGCGCGAACAGCTCGGCACCGCCGCTCGACAAGTCCGCGATGAGTCGTCGGCCGAACTTTCTGCCAAGAAAGACGTGATCGACAGTCGCCTCGACCAAGTGCACGCCGAAATGCGATCCGAGCTCACCAAGCTCGGCTCGATCGTCACCGAACTGGCCAACACCAGCGCTCAGAAGTTTGGTCAGGTCGATCAGTCGCTGCGCAGCCACGCCGAGGTTACGCAAACCCTGTCCGAGTCGGCGCGTGCGTTGCGCGAGGCAATGGTCAGCCCCACGGCCCGCGGGCAATGGGGCGAAAGGATGGCCGAAGACGTGCTGCGGCTGGCTGGCTTCGTCGAGAACGTCAACTATGTCAAGCAAACCCAGCTCGATGGCGCCACCGGTCGTCCCGATTTTACATTCCCGCTGCCCAAGGGGCACGAGCTGTACATGGACGTCAAGTTTCCGATGGCCGGCTACCTTCGCTACCTCGACGCCGACACCGACGCCGAACGCCAGGCTCATCGTGCTTCGTTCTTGCGCGACGTCAGGGCCCGCGTGAAAGAGCTCGCCAAGCGCGATTATGCACGTGAGTCGGCGCGCAAGTCGGTCGACTATGTGTTGCTGTTCCTCCCCAACGAGCAGCTCACCGGGTTCATCCACGAGGGCGATCCTGGCTTGATCGACGATGCGATGAAGCAGCGTGTCGTGATGTGTTCGCCGCTTACTTTGTTCGCTTTCTTGGGCGTTATCCGCCAGGCCTACGACAACTTCGTGGTCGAGCAGACAAGCGATCAGATCCTGGCATTGATCGGCAGCTTCGGCGATCAGTGGCAAAAATACTCCGAGCAACTCGACAAGGTGAAGAACAAGTTCGACCAGCTCGACCGCCAGTTCGACGAGCTGGTCGGCACCCGCAAACGTCAACTCGAGAAGCCGCTTGCGCAGCTCGAGGCGGTGCGACGCGAACGCAATCTGGCGATTGACGGTCAGCTGTTCCCCACGCTCGACGAGGCCGACATCGACACCACGCCTGCCAACGTTCGGCGACTCGGTGCCTGACATCGGGCGTCTGTGACGCCGCCGGCCAACGCCGAAACGGCGGATTCTCCGGCGATCGGGCAGAATTGGTCACCGTGAGCCAGCCAGCGTTCGAGTTCGGCGACGAACCGCATGACGACCCGATCAATCCCACGTACACCGTGGGAGAGTTGGCCGACGCCATCAACGAGCAGCTGCGGCGCGGATTCGCCGATGGAGTGTGGGTGCGGGGCGAGATCGACGGCTTGCGCAACAGCGGGCCGCACACCTATTTCGCCTTGGTCGAGCACGGCGAGCAAGGCAAAGCAGTTCTCAACGTGTCGTTGTTCGCCCCGATGAAACGCAATCTGACGCCGCTCCTGAAGAAGAACCGGCTCGAGTTGGCCAACGGTATGAAGGTGCGGATCTTCGGTCGGCTCGACTACTACGCCCCCAACGGTCGGCTCGGCTTGAAGATGGCGGGGATCGACCCCCGTTTCACCCTGGGCGAACTGTCGCAAGCCCGCGATCACGTGGTTCGGCGTCTGGTGGCGACCGGTTTGTTCGATGCCAACCGCGCCCGCCCGATGCCGATCGTGCCATTGCGGGTCGGCGTCGTGACCAGCGTCGGCACAGCGGCCTGGCACGACTTTCATCAAGAACTGGTTGCCAGTGGGTTGGGGTTCCAACTGCGGGTTTGCGACACCCGCGTCCAAGGCGAGTTCGCCGAAACAACGGTAGCCGCCGCGATCCGTACCCTCAGCCGTCGCGGTGACATCGACGTCGTCGTGGTGATTCGAGGTGGCGGAGCTCGCAACGAGTTGGCGACCTTCGATGCCGAACCGATCGCGATGGCGATCGCCACAAGCCAGATTCCGGTGCTTACCGGGCTGGGCCACGAGATCGACGTCAGCGTCGCCGACGAGGTCGCCCATCGATCCCTGAAAACGCCGACCGCCTGCGCCGGTGCATTGATCGAGATGGTCGTGGCATATCGCGATACCACCGAGCGGCGGTGGGCGGCGGTCGAGGCATTGGCCGCCATACATATCGGTAGCACGACGGGTTCGTTGTCCGATCGTGCCCATCGCATCGCACGGCGAACGCATGCGGCCGTCGAACGCGCCGACGAACGATTGACGACTCGTCGTCAGCGTCTCGGCATGGCGCCGCACCGCCAACTGGCTCTGTCGAATCGCGGTCTCGACGCCACCGCGACTCGGATTGTGCGCCGCTTGCCTCACGTGATCACCGCCCGTCAAGGTGAGATCGATGCCGCCGCTGCCCGACTTGCCCTGCTCGATCCCGTGAACCTTTTGCGGCGCGGTTGGAGCATCACGCGCAGCGCTGATGGTTCGGTGCTCCGCTCTGTTGCCGACGCCCGCGCCGGCGAACTCATCACCACCCAGGTTGCCGACGGCAGCCTTTCCAGCCGAATCGAGGAATCGTGACCAACCAAACAGGCGGCGAATCAGGCGGCGAACCAAACTCCGACACGATCGGATACGCCAGCGCTCTCGACGAGCTCGACACCATCTTGCGCGAGTTGGAAGGTTCCGACGTCGACATCGACCGCCTAGCCGATCGGGTCGCCAGGGCAGCCGACCTGATCGCCCTGTGTCGCGACCGGATCGGCAACGCACGGATCCGAATCGACGAGGTGATCGCAGACCTCGATGCCTCGACGCGACTTGGCGACGCGGCCGACGACGAATCGCCATAGCCTCAGGTTCGTGACTGCGCAAGCGCCCCCTAGCCTGCGCCTGATTGCTGATCGGGTCGCCGTTCGTCTCGACGAGGTGCTCACGCCCGAACTCGAGCGGTGGGCTGCTCTCGACCCCGATCTTCGTGATCCGATGGCGGAGATCAGGCGTCTTGTGTTGTCGGGCGGCAAACGTCTGCGTCCCGCGTTCTGCACGTGGGGCCACGCTGCTGTTGGCGGCGATCCTGAGGCGCAGATCGTGACCGACGCCGGTGCTGCGTTCGAGTTGATGCATGCCTTCGCCCTGTTCCATGACGACGTGATGGACGACGCCGCAAGCCGTCGCGGCCAGCCCACCACTCACACGGTGTGGGGTCGACGTCACGCCGAACTTGGCTGGACAGGAGAGTCGCGCCGGTTTGGTGAAGGCGTCGCGATCCTGATCGGTGATCTCGCTTTCGTCTACGCCGACCAGATGCTCGCCAACGCCAACCAGACGGCTTGGAAAATTTGGAACGAGCTGCGGATCGAGCTCAATGTCGGCCAGGTGCTCGACATCCTCGGGTCGGTCAGTGGTGTCCGCGACGTGGCTCAGGCCGAGCGGATCTGCCGCTACAAGTCGGGCAAGTACACCATCGAGCGCCCGCTCCACCTCGGAGCTGCACTTGCCGATCCGGATCGTTTTGAGATTATGGGCCCTGTGCTGAGCGCCTATGGGCTGCCGCTCGGTGACGCCTTTCAGATGCGCGACGACGTGATGGGTGCGTTCGGTGATTCGACCACCACCGGTAAACCGGTCGGCGGCGATCTCCGAGAGGGTAAGCCGACGCCCTTGCTGGCGCGCGCTCTCGCGGCCGCCAGCGCGGCTCAAGGCCAGGTGCTCGCCAATGTCGGTCGGGCCGATCTCTCAGATGTCGAGGTCGCCGATATTCAGCAGGCGATCGTCGACACTGGCGCACTGGCCGACCTCGAGGCAACGATCCTGCGGCTGTCCGATCAGGCAACAGCAGCCATCAGCGCCGCTGACATTGTCGACTCCGCCCGTGACGAACTGATCGCGCTCGCCGCGTTCGTCAGCCAAAGGGAGGTCTGACAGTGCGCGTCGTCGTGATCGGCGCGGGGCTCGGGGGCCTGTCGGCTGCGGCCCATCTCGTCGGTGCCGGTCATGAGGTCAGCGTGCTCGAGCGCAGTTCCGAGCCTGGCGGGAGGGCGGGCGTGATCGAGCAGCACGGGTTCCGGCTCGACACTGGGCCGACGGTTTTCACGATGCCGAACCTGTTGGCCGACACGTTCCGGGCAGTCGATCGCAATATGGGTGACTATGTCACCATCAACCCCGTCGATCCTATGTATCGAGCTGTGTTCGCCGACGGTTCGGTGTTGCGTGTACGGCACGGCCGTGAGGCGATGACCGAGGAGATTCGACAGTTTGCAAACGCCCGCGAAGCGGGTGCGTTCAACGAGTTCTGTGAATGGCTCACCGAGCTGTACGAGATCGAGATGCCTCGCTTCATCGACGTCAACTACGAGTCGCCGCTTGATCTGGTCAAGTCTTGGCGGGCGATAATCGACCTGATCCGCCACGGTGGCTTCGGAGCGCTCGACTCGAAGGTCGCTTCGTTTTTCGAGGACGATCGTCTGCGGCGGATGTTCAGCTTTCAGTCGTTGTACGCCGGCTTGGCGCCGCGCCAAGCGCTGGCGATCTACTCGGTCATCACCTACATGGACACTGTCGCTGGGGTCTACTCGCCGCGCGGTGGCGTGCACTCGATCGCCACCGGTCTGGCTCGGGCGGTGACCGAAGCGGGTGCGACTATCCGCTACGACGCCGAGGTGGTTCGAATCCTCCGCGATGGAGAGGGCACCGTGACCGGTGTCGACCTTGGCGGCGACGACCGGGTCGCTGCCCATGCGGTCGTCTGCAATCCCGATCTGCCGGTTGCCTACAGAACGATGTTGGGCGGCGTCGAGGCACCGCGCGTCGCTCGTCATGGGCGCTATTCGCCGTCGTGCCTGCTGTGGGTGGCGGGCGTTCGGGGCGCCCCACCCGAGGGAGCGGCCCACCACAACATCCACTTCGGCCACGACTTCAACGGCGGCTTCAAGGCCGTGATCAAGCGCGGTGTCCGGATGCCCGACCCATCGACCTTGGTCAGCATGGCCTCGATCGGCGACGCCTCGCTGGCACCCAGCGGTTGCTCGACGCTGTATGCCCTCGAACCGATGCCAAATCTAGACGGCAAGCTCGATTGGGTACGCAACGGTGCTCGCTACGCCGACGACCTGCGGCGGCGGGTCGGGGGGCTGGGCTATCCGGTCGATGATGTGGTGGTTGAGCGGGTGTTCGATCCGCTCGACTGGGAGGAGATGGGGATGGAGCGGGGCACACCTTTCTCCCTGTCACATACCTTCCGCCAGACCGGCCCGTTTCGGCCGCGCAATATTGATAAACGTGTTCCTGGGCTGGTGTTCACCGGGTCATCGACGCTCCCAGGCGTCGGGGTCCCGATGGTTCTGATCTCCGGAAAGCTCGCCGCCCAACGTGTCGACCAGTACCTTCGAACGACTTCGCTGCTCAAGTGGTGAGCCTGGTGTGACTACGCTTGAAGACTCGTACCGATGCTGCAAGGATCTCAGCCGTCGTCACGGATCGAGTTACTTCTGGTCGGCCAAGTTGTTGCCGCCCGCCAAGCAGCGTCACGTACACGCCTTGTACGCGCTGGCCCGCACGGCAGACGACATCGTCGATGCCCGTCCGGCGCCGGGTAGCGATCCGGCATCGGATTTATCAGGGCTTGCCAACAGGTTCTTCTCCGATCTCGAGGCCGGCCGCTCCGACGACCGAGTATTGATGGCGGTGGTCGACACAGCCCGCCGATTCGACATTGCCCCAGACGCCTTCCGTCGATTCTTCGAGGCGATGAAGATGGACCTAACCATCGCCTCATACGAGAGTTGGCACGATCTGCTTGGCTACATGGACGGTTCGGCGGCGGTGATCGGCGAGATGATGCTGCCGATCCTCGCTCCCTCTGATCCGATAGCGGCACACGGTCCCGCCCGCGACCTGGGTCTCGCCTTTCAGCTCACCAACTTCCTGCGCGACATCGACGAAGATCTCGACCGTGGTCGCCAATACGTTCCGCAGGATGATCTTCGCCGGTTCGGCGTCGACCTCACAGAGCGGCGCTCCACGCCAGAGTTCGTTGCGCTTATGAAGTTCGAGATTGTTCGCTGTCGGACGCTTTACGTGTCAGCTGGCGAGGGGATCAGCTTGTTGCCGCGTCGGTCGGCGCAGTGCATCCGTGCCGCCCATGACGTGTACGCACGAATCCTCAACCAGATCGAACGGCTCGATCATGATGTGTTCGCGGTGAGGGCGCGGGTATCGATGCCGGCCAAGCTGGCGCTCATCGCCCGTCAACTCGTGACCTGAGTTGTGAGTTGTGCCAGGCGCAACTCCAAACTGGTTAGGGCTGTGCGGTGTCGGCGCCGACACCGAAGGTCGGATTGCCTGGGCCGTTCCAGGCGGGGGTTTGCTCGAGTTCGTTGATGATGTCGTCGGTGGTTCTACCAATCCGATCGCGCTCGATCTCGGCGACGCGGCGGTCGGTTTCGAGCTGTTGATTGGTGTCGTGCTCGACGTAGCTGGTGTAGGCGAGCCAGCCGGCACTACCGATCGCGGCGACGAACATGATCGTGAGCACGCTTGTGACGATGCGATTGCGGCGGCGATGCTTGCGCTGAGCCCGGCGGGCGTGGCTGCGCCCGATCTCGAGCCCGTGTACCGAGGGCTGCAGGCGCGTGTTGGCCGACGGTGTGGAACGCGTCGACCGACCTGCCATAGATGTCTATCGGCACCTCGACCGGTCAACTTGAGCAAGTACTCGACCGATCATCGAGCCCGCTGTTGTGACCCACTTGGAACACGAAGCGTGATCGGTGGGCCGGCGCTGACACATCTGGCCGCTCCTGATGACCATTCGCGGGTCGCGGTGGTGTCGGGCGTGCCAAGGTGGTGTGTGAGATCTAGAAGTTTGCAGGCAGCTTCGTCGGCGTTGACGTTTGGGGCGATGTTGGCGATGCCGTTCGCTCGCAGGGGCGGAGTTGGGCGTCGCCTGTTGTCGTCGGTCGTTGTCAGCGGGCTGTTCTCATCGACCTCCACTGCCGCCGCCCGTCGTTGGTCCGCACCGAGAGTTGTCGCTGCAGCCGGAACGACCGCAGCGTTGACCTCGGCAGTCGAGCGGCTCAGCATCGCTACCGGGTGGCCGTTCGGGCGCTACCACTACACGAACTCACTGCAGCCGCAGATTGCAGGGATACCCACGCTGGTGCCGATGGCGTGGTTCGCGATGGCAGTGCCAGCCCGCGAGACGGTTCACGCCGCGCTCGGGCGGCGATCAAATCGCGTCAGCCGTGTGGTTGCAGGCGCAGCTGCCCTTACCGCCTGGGATCTGTTCCTCGACCCACAGATGACGGGGGAGGGGTACTGGCAATGGGCGCGCCGAGGCGCCTACCGCGGGATCCCGATCTCGAACTATGTCGGATGGTTCGTGACCGGCCTCGGGGCGATGGCGGTGCTCGAGGTGTTGCTGCCGCCTGGTGAGCCGGCCGCCGATCTGGTCGCTCAGTACGGCGTGATGGCTGCGATGGAGACCGTCGGGTTCGCGGCGTTCTTCGGCGACCGTGTCGTAGCCGCCATCGGCGGGGTCGGAATGCTGCCGGTCGCCGGTTTGGCGGTCGCCCGTCTGGTAGGACAACGCACGTGAAAGTGATCGTTATCGGAGCAGGAGTCGGAGGGTTGGCGGCAGCGATCCGGCTTGCCGCGGCGGGGCATCAGGTCGAGGTGCTCGAACGCAACCCCAACGTCGGCGGCAAGCTCGCCACATTGAAAGAAGGCGGCTACTCGTTCGAGCTCGGTCCGACCTTGCTGACGCTGCCGCACATCTTCGACGAGCTGTTCAAGCTGGCCGGGACCACACTCGCCGACGAGGTCGAACTCGTGCGGCTCGACCCGCAGATACGGTACCGATGGCCAAACGGATCGACGCTCGAAGTGCCCGACGATCCTGCCGCGCTTCCCTCGGCCCTCGATGTGTTCAGTCCCGGGTCGGGCGTGCAGTGGACCCGGTTCGCCGAGCACGCGGCCAAGCTGTGGGAACTCAGCGAGCGCACGTTTCTGGCGGGTCCGATGGGGTCGCCGTTGGCGCTGTTGTCGCGCATGCGTTCCCCGCTCGACCTAGGCCGAATCGATGGCAACCGTACGCTCGCCAAGTCGGCCGAGGCGCACTTCGATGATCCGCGACTGCACCAGTTGGTGGGGCGTTACGCCACCTATTCGGGATCCTCGCCGTTCCGGACACCAGCCACGCTGGCATGTATCCCGCACATCGAACAGGCTTTTGGGTGCTGGTACGTGATGGGTGGGCTTGGCCGACTTGGCGACGCTCTCGAGCGGGTTGCGATCCGAATCGGAGTCACGATTCGGGTCGGTGTCGACGTCGGTCGGATTGCCTTCGACGGTCGCAAAGTGACGGGCGTCGAGCTAGCCGATGGAGGTAGCGAGTCGGCAGACCTGGTCGTCTCCAACGTTGATGCGGCCCACCTCTACACCGATCTGCTGCCTCACCCCAAGCAGGCCAAGAAGCTGGATCGGGCGGGTCGTTCTACGAGCGCCTTCGTGATCTGCGCCGCGGTTCGGGGGCGCACAGAGGGCATCGCCCACCACAACTTGTTCTTCTCGCTGCACGACCGCCAAGAGTTCAGGTACCTCGAGGCCGGCCAGATGGCGATCGATCCCACGGTGTACGCCTGCGTCTCGTCGGTGACCGATCCGGGGCAGGCCCCTCGCGACGGTGAAAACTGGTACATGCTCGTCAACGCGCCGCCCGCTGTCGGGCTCGACCGCAAGCTGATGACTGCCGCCGTGCTGAACAGGCTCGCCGAACGTGGCTTCGACATCCGCACCCGGATCGACTTCACCCGCACGCTGGCACCGGCCGACTTTGAAGCTCGCTACCGCGCCGTCGGTGGTGCGATTTACGGCACATCGTCGAACGGCAGGAAAGCAGCGTTCGCCCGCCCCAACAATGTCGGCCCGGTCGACGGTCTGTATCTCGTCGGCGGATCGACGCACCCAGGTGGTGGGTTGCCGATGGTGGCGATCAGCGCCCGCATCGTCGCCGATCTGGTCGCCGAGCGGCACGGGTGAAACCTTCGCTCGTCACGCTCGCACGAGCTGCCGCCGTGAGCGTGGTGATGCCGCGGCTGGCACGTGCGGCGCGAACCCGTTCGCCGGTCGCCTGTGTCGAACCGAGCGGTCATTCGATCTCGGTCGTGATTCCTGCCCGCGACGAGGCTGCGCGGATCCAACCTCTGCTGGACGTGATCGTGGGGGCCCCCGGCGTTACCGAGGTGATCGTTGTCGATGACGAATCGAGCGACTCCACCGGTGAGGTTGCCAAGCGATCGGGCGCCCAGGTCGTCTCCGCCGGTCGGCGCCCCGAGGGTTGGGCCGGCAAGACGTGGGCGCTGCAATGTGGGCTGGACGCTGCGACGAGCGACTGGATTGTCGCCCTCGATGCCGACACGCGGCCTCGGCCTGAACTTCCCGTGTCCGTCGTCAGCCGAGCAGAGGCTGACGGCACCGACCTTTTGACGGTCGCAGGCAGATTCGACGGTGACTCAGCGGGCGCACGATGGTTGCAGTCAGCCATGCTCACAACGCTCGTCTACCGGTTCGGCCCGCCCGGCCAGTCACGGCCACCAGTCTTCGGTCGCATGCTGGCCAACGGTCAGTGCATGGCATTTCGGAGGGGCACGCTGCTGGCCATCGGCGGGTTTAAAACGGTTGCCGGCGCCGTCGTGGAAGACGTGGCCCTGGCCCGCCATCTGGCGGCGACAGGTCGGCGCGTCGACTTTCTCGATGCCGCCGAACTGTTGAAGGTCGAGCTGCACGACTCGTTGGTGGCGTCTTGGCACGGGTGGGGTAGATCGATCGGATTGCCCGGCGTCGAACCGATCTGTCGACAGCTGCTCGACGTCGCAGTGTTGGCGCTCACACTTCCGTTGCCGCTCGTGAGGCTGATGGTTGGTCGCCCCGACCCGATCGACCTGGTCTCCCTCACTGCTCGACTCGGCACGTTGGTGGGCACCAGAGCCGCCTTCAGCCGCAATGACCTCGCCTATTGGGCCTCTCCCCTGGCCGACGTGATCGCCGTAGCCGCCGTCGCCAAAAGTGTCCTCACGCGGCGCCACGTCTGGAGCGGCCGCACCTACCAGTTGTGAGTTGTGCCGGGGAACCCAGCGGATCGGTCGATGCGTCGATTTCCATTCTGCCTGGTTCTCCGGTAACGATTGGTCGCGGTTTGCCTATCGCTCACGCTCTAGGTACATCTCCCGACTGGGCTTGGAGGAACCGCAAACCGATCAAGGTCATCAGGCATCCGGTCAGGGCGGTTCGGTTGGGGCCTTCAACGATGATCTGGCAGACCGGGAACGCCGCCACTCCGAACCTCGCGCCCCAGCCGAAATTCCGCGAGCCGGCCCAGATCAGAGCGAACAGCCCGACCGCAACCGAGGCCGGGAGAGGAGCGAACACCAATCCGGCGCCGACGAAGGTCAACACGCTGCGCCCGCCTCGAAATCCGGCGAACAAAGGCCAGGCATGGCCGACCATCGCCGCCCCGCCGGCGAGATACGGCAGCCACCACTGACCTGTGTCGGCGAGCAGCCACCCGAGACCGGCAGCAAGTGTGCCCTTGCCGGTGTCGACGGCGAACACCGGAAGCGCCGCCCGTCGTCCGAGTTGTTCGCGGGCGTTCCAGTAACCGGGGTTGAGATCACCGACGGTTCGCAGATCGGCGCCACCATGACGTCGTGCGACGCGACGCGCGACAGTCACCGATCCGAGCAGGTAACCGGCCACCACAGCCGAAATGATCGCGACGGAGGTCGGCACGGGTGCCAGCATGGCTGATCGTGAACCGGATTGCGTCTTTCCACCTGATCCGCGAATACCCGCGCCGTCAGCCGTTGGTGTTGGTGCGTCTCGCCACTGACCGACGCCGGCTTCGCGGCATCGACGGGTTGTTGTTCTGGCGTCTACTGGGCACGGGCCGTGGAGACAACACAGCGGCGGGCGCCGACCTGCGTCGATCGGCACTTTTCGCGGTGTGGCGCGACGAGGCAGCGCTCGAGACGTTCTTGGCCTCGCATCCGATCGCCCGGCGATGGACGGGCGCGGAAGAAGTGTGGCAGGTTCGCCTGCGCAGTCTTGGCGGGCACGGGTCGTGGAACGGCTTCGCCGTGCCGGAGGGGCTCGTCGAGGGCCGTCCCGGTGGGCCGGTCGCGATCTTGACCCGGGCTGAAGTGCGCTTGAGATCCTGGCGTCGGTTCGCCAAGGCAGCCCGAGAGGTGAACAAGGCCGCTCGTCACGCGCCGGGTCTGGTACGCGTGGTCGGTGTCGGCGAGGCGCCGATTGGCCGCCTTGGCACGTTCAGCGTGTGGGATTCGTTGCCGACAGCGCACGCCTTCGCTGAGCACGACTCGGCGCATCACAATGTGGTCGCAAGAACCAGGTCTGACGACTGGTTCGGTGAGGAGTTGTTCGTCCGCTTCGAGCCGTATGCATCGACCGGCACTTGGAACGGTCGTGATCCGCTTGCCGAGGATCAGGATCGGTAGCTGACCAGGGCTTCGGCGATCGAGCCCGCTTCGGCAACACCCGGCTCTTCCACGACGGCTTGCAGCCATGAGGGGCGAAACCGTGCGACCACGGTGATCGGTTCGTCGAGTGCCGAGCGTTGCACGGCCATGCGGCTGAAGGTGGCGGCGTAGTCGGGCGGGCGCAGATCGCGACCCAACTCGACGAGCGCATACGGGTCAGGCGTTCTGTCGACCGACTCGAGCGAGAACACCGGTTGCGAAGTCGGCACGCTTGGTCCTCCTGAGATGCCCGGGCCATCGGCCAGAACCGTTCCGTATACGTGCTCGGCACGTGCTCCCGCCAGCAGCAAGCCGACATAGGCGCCGAGACCACGGCCGACGATGGTGGCCTCGCCAAGATGGGTGAGCGCCGCATCGCTGTCGGCCAGCAGGATCTCGGCGGTGTAGCCGCCACCGACCGGCATCGTCGACTCGCCGTGCCCGGTGAAGTCGAGCGCCACGACCGGGCCAGACCATCGCTGGGCGAATACCGGCACCGTGCCGGGCGAACGTTCGCCTAAGCCGTGCAACAACAGAAGGGCACGACCGTCGCCTGCGCTCAAGGTGTGGAGTGCCAACCGACACCTGTTGTGTATGACAAACTCGGTGCTCATTCAGGAGCTCCGAGGAAATCGAGCACCCGGCCGGCCATTTCTGTCGGCTGTTCGATGTGAGCGAAGTGACCGACACCCGACAGCATCTCGAGTCGACCGCCCTCGGGGATGAACGGCCGCACGTCGTCGGGCACCGTGCCCCAGCCCATCTCCTCCTCGATCTCGACCAGCATGCCGAAGAACGGCACCCCGAACCCGGCCAGCCGCATCAGTGCCCACTCGGGACGCCACGGCCCAAAGCCCCCGAACCGCAGCGATGGATCGAGCTTCCAACGCCAACCCTCATCGGTTTCGGTTGCACCGACGGTGACCAGGTAACGCAGCCACTCGGTCGACAGCCGCGGGTTCATCCGCCCGCGCCGCTTGGCTAGCTCGTCGATCGTGCCCGGCTTGCGCTGTGAACCTGCGGTGCGCTGGCGGTGGTCTAACCAGCCGGTCAGTTCTCCGACAAGCATCTTGGTTCGTTCGTGTTCGGCAACGTCGGGAATCGGCCGCTTCGACGGAATTCCGTCGATGTTGACCAGGCTGGCGAATCGATACGGCTGGGCATCGGCGAGTTGGATCATCAACGCCCCACCCTTGGAATGGCCGATCGCCGGGACCGCGTGTCGGCCGGCAGCGTGTTCAAACACGGCGGCCGCATCGCGCAGGTCGGCGTCCCATGAGTACAGGTGGGCGTGGTCGCTATCGCCGTGGCCACGATGGTCCCAGCTGACGACACGCCACCCTGCATCGGCCAGCAGCGGAGCAAACGTGTCGAACGTGCGGGCGAAGTCGAACCCTCCGTGGGCGAGCATCAACGGGGGTGCGACGGCATCGCCCCATTCGTGGACTGCAATCCCGACACCGTCGGCGTTGATACGGTATTCGCGGTCGGGTGCCCGGCCGCCCGCGATTTCGGCGAGGGATGGAGAAGCGGTCGGCACGTGGTGGAGGCTACGCAGCTCGGCGTACGATTCGAGAACCTGATTGACAGATCTCCTCATGCTGATGCTCCGACTCACACTTCTCCCGACCGCTGTCGGCCTGCTGTCGCTGATCGCTGTGGGCTGTGGTTCCAGTGAGGGCGCCGCCTTCGACACGCTGCCCCCGATCCGCACCACCACCAGCACCAGCACCACGACCACGCTCGTCGATGACCGCCGCATGTTCTACGAGGTCAAGGCCGGCGACAACCTGGCCGAAATCGCCCGCAGCTTCCAGGTGCCGAAGTCGGAGATCGTGAGAATCAACCGACTTCTCAACAACGGCGAAATCATCCAGATCGGTCAGATCCTTGAGATCCCTACCGACGTGGTGCTGGTCGACGAGCTGCCGACCCCCATTTCGACCACCTCGACCGAAGCCCCCTGACCAGGCGCCGACTGTTTCCTGTTCTTTGGGCAGCAGTGCCCTGCGATGTCCGGCCGGTATTCCTACACTGCGTACATGAGCTTCTGGCCGAACCAGGATCACTGGAGTGTGAAGATTCCGCTTACCAGCGACCACTACCGCATGCCGGTCTTGGCCGATAGCGGTGTGGTCAAGCTGGCCCCGATGCCGATCGATGTGCCCGATGCCGAATGGGAGTCGCTCGAGTACCTGGATTGGAAGTCTGGTGGCGACACCAATTTCGCGCCGATCGCCTCCGCCGATGGCGAACTCGATTGCCGCGGCTTCTGGGACAAGGGCAAGACCGACAAGGATGCGCTCTGGACCTCGAACGCCGAGATCGCTCCAACGCTTCGCGACTATGTCGGCAGTGTTGGCGCCAACTTCGGACGCGTCCGCATCATCAAACTCGAGCCGCAAGATCGCGAGCAGGCAATCAAGTCGCTTCACCGCGATGACAACAACCGCTTTAACCCCAACGGTGAGGGGTGGGTTGTGCGTTCGTGGGTCGAGCTCACCGACAATCCCGACAGCTACATGCTGCTGATGGACAACCTCCCCGATGGTCTGCCTGACCCGTCGACCGAGCGTCGCGTGCCGCTATCGATGAGTTCCCGTTTTGTCGTCGACACGCAGCGCCTGTGGCACGTCGTCGTGCACAACGGCCATGCTCCTCGCTACGCCCTGATCACCAGCTTCGAATCAGGGCCCGCCCTCGAAACCTGGATCGATTCGCAGCGCGCGTCAGCCGCCGTCTGACGATCTTGGTGCGCCCGCAGGCTAAGCGACCGGTTCGGCGCGTCAGCTTCCGGTGAGCCAGCCCGGTTGGGCCGCCTCGCACGCAGCAACGAACGCATCGGCGAAGGCGATGTCGTCGTTGTCGAGTCGGAAGTCGCACGAAAAGTAGCGGTCGGCCTCGTTCGACCAGTTCGCCCATCGGATCACGATGCCCTCGACGAAGTCATCGAAGCCGGGCTTCATCATCACGATCCCCGGTGCGCCCTCGGTCGGGCGGTCGACGATCAGTTCGCTGCCCTCGCGGTAGCGCGTTATGTACCCGACGGGGCCGTTCAGGCGGGCTTCCCAGTTGGTTACCTCGCAGAGACCGTCACACCCCGAATCGATCGTGAGTTCGGCGATGAATCCGAAGTTCTCGACTGGTCCGAAACTGGCGCCGAACGAGCGCTCGCGGCGCTCCCAGCCGGCTGGTACCAACGCCGATACGAGGTACCTGCCATCCTGTTCGAGGTCGATCTCGAACACCTCGAACGTCAAGTCGGAACCGGCCGGCAAGGCAGCTGTCGCCGCCGCTGGGTTGGCCGACTCGGGCGCCATGCCGATGCCCGATGCTTGCTCGCCTGGCGCCCCATCTTTGGTGGACAGGAACGCTGCCGCGAACAGCATCGTGGCGAACGAGTCGGCGATGCCGCAGCGTGCCTCGGCGTAGAGACCAAGCCCGCCCGCCGCCACGAACGTCTGGGTCGGATCGAAATCATCGGGGAGCTCTCTGTCGCCGGCTGTGATCAGGACCTGGATGACAGCCAGCACCTCGGCGTGTTCGACAGGGGCGATGTCGATCGCCACGTCAAGGGCCACCGCAGAGTCGGCGTCGCTCGCCTCCAACGAGAGCACAGTGGCGAGCTGCTCGCAATAGTCGGGCTGTGCCGGGGGACCGGCAAACCCCGACATTTGTGCGTAGAAGCGGATGCCGTCGGTCGACTCGCTTTGTCCACAGCCGTGCTCGGCCGCATCGGCAAACGCCGCCAGTGCGGCTTCGGCCTCGGGGTCGGCGAGTTGGTCGATGAACTCGGGGGCAATCGACGATTCGTCCGAACTGAATGAGCTGCTGATGTTCATCAGCACTTGCGCCGCGTCGGCGAAGGCGGGTGGAACCAGGTCGGCGAGATCGGATGGTGGCTCGTCCTGGTCGAGCGCCGCGCACATGTCGGACGTGAACGCCTCGTCGGTATCGGTCGCCGCCGCGTCGGTGGTGGGAACGGGCGAGGTGGTGTCCGCAGTGTCAGGTGTTTGGTCGCTCGTATCGTTGGCGCCGCCACAGCTGGCGAGTACCAAAGCAGCAACGAGCATGCCGTTCGACCGCCGTCGTACTTTCTTCATACTGCCGAGACGTTACCCGGACATCGCCACGTTGTGTTCGGGGTCGTACCGTGTTCGCTATGCACGATTTCGACCTTTCGACCTGGGTGATCTACGGCGGTCGGCCGACCGAGCCCGGCGATCCACTCAACGTGCCGCCGATCATGGCATCGAACTTTCGGCTGCCGGGTGATCGGTATTACAGCCGGACCGAGGGCACCCCGACGCAGGTCGCGTTCGAACAGCTGATGGGCGGACTCGAAGGAGGGCGCTCGCTGGCCTTCTCGTCGGGTATGGCTGCCGTCGCCTGCATCTTCCACGGACTATCGGTCGGTTCGGTTTTGGTGATCCCCGAAGACCCGTATCACGCGGTCAACGGGTTGGCCGTCGAGGGCGAACGGCAGGGCCGGTGGACTGTGCAGCGGATCGACTTGGCCGACACAGAGGCGTGGATTGCCGCCGGCCAGCGGGCCGATCTGCTGTGGCTGGAGTCGCCGGCCAACCCGCTGATGACGGTTGCGGACCTGCCGGCGATCTGTTCCGCCGTACGCAAGCCGGGCTGCCTGATTGCCGTCGACAGCACATTCGCGACCCCGCTCGTGCAGCGCCCGCTCGAGTACGGCGCCGACATCGTCATGCAGTCGGCAACTAAATTCATCGGTGGCCACTCTGACCTGTTGGCCGGCGTGCTCACCACCACTGACGATGGTCTCTTTGAAGATCTCTACCACCGCCGAGTTCGCAATGGCGGCACGATCGGTGGGCTCGAGGCGTTTCTGGCGATCCGCGGCGCCCGCACCCTTAGCCTGCGGATGGACAAGTCGATGGCCAACGCCCAGGTGCTGGCCGAGCGGCTCGAAGCACACCCAGACGTCGCCCGTGTCCGGTATCCCGGCCTGCCGTCGCACGCCACGCACGCCAACGCCGCATCATTCATGCACGGGTTCGGGGCGATGATGAGCTTTGATCTGACCGGGTCCGGCGAACGCGCCAGCGCCTTCGTCGAGGCGGCGGAATTGGTCAACAACGCCACCAGCTTGGGCGGCATCGAGTCAACGATGGAGCGCCGGTCTCTGATCGTCGGTCAAGAGAACATGCCGGCAACCCTGATCAGATTCAGTGTCGGGTGCGAACACGTCGAGGATCTGTGGCGCGACCTCGATCGGGCATTGACAGCAACGGCCTCGATGGCCTGAAAAGTCCCGTCAGGCTCGACAACGTCTTCAGCTACTGCGATGCAATTCGGTGAGGTCGGCGATGTCGGACATGATCGTCGCCAGTTCGAAGTCTTTTGGCGTATAGACGGCCGCCACTCCGGCATCGATCAGCTTGGAACGGTCGCCCTCGGGGATGATGCCGCCCACTATCACGGGTGCATCAACCCCCTCCGAGCGAAGCCGGCCGACGAGGTCGGGGATCAGCTCGAGGTGCGATCCCGACAGGATCGAAACACCGATCACATCTGGATCCTCGTCGCGGGCCGACGCCACGATCTGCTCGATCGTCATACGGATTCCCGAATAGATCACCTCCATGCCGGCATCGCGAGCGCCGACGGCGATCTGCTCGGCGCCGTTCGAGTGTCCGTCGAGGCCGGGCTTGGCAACCAACAGCCGAGGTGGGCCACCCACCATCGTCCGCGCCCGGTCGGCGACAGCCGAGAGGGCACCCGTGGTTCCCCCTGTCGCACCGGCCGTCGCACCGGCCACACCAGTGGGGGCACGGAACTCGCCGAACACCTCGCGCATCAGAGTGCCCCACTCGCCGGTGGTGCCGCCTGCTTTGGCGAGGGCGATCGTTGCCGGCATCACGTTCTCGTCGGTGTGGGCGACACGCCGAAGCTCGTCGAGCGCAGAGTCGACGACAGCTTGATCACGCTGTGAACGCCATTGCTGCACGTCGGCGATCATCTGCTCGCCGACGGATGGATCGACCGTGAGGATCGCCCCGTCGCCGCCCAGCGGCGATTCGGTCGATTCGGTGTAGGCGTTTACGCCGACCACGGTCTGGTCGCCGGTTTCGATTCGGCGGGTGCGCTTTGCCATCGACGTGACCAGCCGCGATTTCAACGTCTCGACGGCCTCGAACGCGCCACCCAGCGCCAGCACGTCATCGAGTTCGGTCTGGGCCGCTTCACGCAGTTCGGTGGTCTTGGCCTCGATCACGTGCGAGCCGTCGAACAGGTCGCCGTACTCGAGCAGGTCGCTCTCGAACGCAAGCACCTGCTGGATCCGCAACGACCATTGCTGGTCCCACGGCGTCGGTAGACCGAGCGCCTCGTTCCAGGCTGGCAGCTGGATCGAACGCGCCCGAGCCCGTTTAGACATCGTGACCCCCAGCATCTCGAGCACGATCCGCTGCACGTTGTTTTCGGGCTGTGCCTCGGTGAGGCCGAGCGAGTTGACCTGCACGCCGTAGCGGAACCGGCGCGCCTTGGTGTCGGTCACGCCGTAGCGTTCGAGGCCGATCGTGTCCCACATCTCGTTCATCGCTCGCAGCTTGCAGATCTCTTCGACGAACCGAATTCCGGCGTTGACGAAGAACGAGATCGAGCCGAACACCTGCCCGAATCGTTCGTCGCTCACCTGCCCCGATTGTTTGACGGCGTCGAGTACGCCGATCGCCGTAGCGAAGGCGTAGGCGATCTCCTGAACGGGCGTGGCGCCGGCCTCTTGGAGGTGGTACGAGCAGACGTTCATCGGATTCCACAGCGGAGCGTGCTCGGAACACCAGGCGATCATGTCGACGATCAAGCGGCGCGACGGGGCGGGCGGAAAGATGTACGTGCCTCGCGACAGGTATTCCTTGACAATGTCGTTCTGGGTGGTGCCACGCAGCTCGTCCGAGGTGACCCCGTGCTGCTCGGCGTTGGCGACGTAGAGGGCGAGCAACCACGAGGCGGTGGAGTTGATCGTCATCGACGTGTTCATCTGGCCCTGAGGGATGCCGTCGAGCAGGGTGCGCATGTGGCCGAGGTGAACGACCGGAACACCAACCTTGCCGACCTCGCCGCGTGCGAGTTCTGAGTCGGGGTCGTAGCCGGTCTGGGTTGGCAGGTCGAAGGCGATCGACAAGCCCGTCTGCCCCCTGGCCAGGTTCGTGCGGTAAAGCTGGTTTGACGCCTGTGCCGTGGAGTGTCCAGAGTATGTGCGCATCATCCAGGGGCGATCGCGCTGTGGCTGTTCAGGTTGCACCTGATCGAGATGTTGCGGGTCGCTCATGTCGAAGTTCTCCAAATGGGGACTCAAGGTTGGTGATTACTGGGTCGATAACAGGTTGTCCGACCAAGTCGCCGGTTCACGAATACTCGTGGCGGGAACCTCCTATCCGGCATCTGGGACAAACGGTCGGCACCAAATCTCGGTGTCGGTGGGTGGCGGCCCACCGGCACCGGGTACTTTCTCTGCGCTCATTCAATCGCTTTGGCGAGCCGTTGTAGATACTCGGTTCTCGGAATCTCGACCGCCCCCAGTGACAACAGGTGAGGGGTCGTCCACTGAACGTCGAGCAGGCTGGCGTCAGTGGCGTGCAGCCAATCGATGAGATGCACGAGGGCGACCTTCGAGGCATCGGTGGCGCGATGGAACATCGATTCGCCGGCGAACAGCCCGCCGATCCGTACCCCGTACAACCCGCCGAGCAACTCGTCGCCTTGTTCGGGCGCGTAGACCTCGACAGAGTGTGCCCACCCCAGTTCATTGAGTCGTTGGTAGGCGTCGACGAAGGCACGATTGATCCACCCGCCGGCTCGGCTCGGGTCAGCGCATGCTCGCATGACGGCGGCGAAGTCGGTGTCCATCCGCACATCGAACTTACCGATGCTGCGGCGCAACGATCGAGATACCCGTAGCCCGTCAAGCGGTATCACCCCACGCGGATCGGGTGAGAACCAAGCGATTCGACGTCGATCGAACGGCATCGGAAACAGTCCGCCGCGGTATGCGGACAACAGTGTGCCGGGTTCGAGATCGGCGCCTAGTGCGACCAGGTCGCTGTCGTCGACGGGCCCCTCGGCGGGCATGCTCCATCTACTGGGGGGCGGCTCGATCGGCGAGACGAGTGGGGCGCGCGGCAGACACCCGAAACCGTGGGAGGTTCCGCGTTCGCTCATGTCGCCATCCTGTCAGGTCGCAGATTGGCCAACGCCGATCTGGCGGAGTTGGCGTCAGCTGTAGCTGTAGAAGCCTTGGCCGCTCTTGCGGCCGATCTGACCGGCGGCCACCTTGCGGCGCAGGGTCGGCATGGCGGCGTAGTTGGGGTCGCGGAACTCGTCGTAAAGCGCTTCGAGGATCGAGAGTGATGTGTCGAGGCCGACGAGATCGAGCAGGGCGAACGGTCCCATCGGGAAGTTGCAGCCGCCCATCATCGCCGTGTCGATCGCCTCCATCGTGGCAGTGCCGTTTTCCCACATCCGGATCGCGTTGTTGAGGTATGGGAACAGCAGGGCGTTGACCACAAATCCGGCGCGATCCTGGACCGAAACGGCGTCTTTGCCGCAGCGCTCGACGAACGCCACGGCCCTGGCGATCGTGTCGGCGCTGGCGGTGATCGGCCTGATGATCTCGACCAGCTTCATCATCGGCGCCGGGTTGAAGAAGTGGATCCCGCACACCAGGTCGGGGCGCTGGGTCGCCATTGCCAGCTCGATCACGGGCAGTGTCGAGGTGTTGGTGGCAAGGATGCCGCTCGGTTTGACGATCTGCTCGAGCTCGGCGAACAGAGCTTTCTTGATCTCAAGATCTTCGACAACACTCTCGATCACAAGGTCGCAGTTGGCGAGCTGGCCAAGATGATCGGTGACTCGGATACGCCCGACGATCGTGTTGCGCTCGTCGCCGGTCATGCGCTCTTTCGCGACCTGGCGGTCGAGGCCCGTGGCGATCTTGCTCAGAACAGCCTCAGCGCCCTCCATGGTTCGTGAGCGAACGATGACGTCGTGCCCGGCGCGAGCGGCCACTTCTGCCAGGCCGGCGCCCATGATGCCCGACCCGACGATGCCCACTCCGAAAATGCCTGTCATATCTATAAGTTAGTTACCGGTCGGTAACCGATACCAGTTGAACTCTGCCAAAGATCTCACCATGGGCCTCCCTCAGCCTACGATCTGCATATGCCAGGAACTCTCGTGTTGCAGGGTGGTGGCCCGTTTGTCGCCAACGACGATCTCGACCGGCGGGTGTTGGCCGGCATCGACCGCATCGTCGTGCTGCCTACTGCCGACGCCTACGAACGACCAGAGGACATGGTGGCGTCGGCTACTGCTTGGGGCGTCCGGCTGGATGTCGAGGTTCAGCCGTTGATGGTGTTGACCCGTCTGCAGGCGACCGAGGAGGCGGCCGCTGTCGTGGCCGGCGCTCGTGCGGTGTTCTTGGCAGGAGACTCGGCCAATCATCTTCGTAGCGTGCTCAAGGACACACCGCTGATGGCGGCGATCCTGGGTGTGCTCGAACGTGGCGGTGTTGTGCTCGCTGCCGCTTCGAGCGCGGCGGCGCTGTGCGATCCGATGACCGACCGCCGCGGGGGTGGGTTCGCGTTGGGACTCGGCGTGGTTTCGAATCTGGCCTTGATCACCGAATTCGAGACCTGGCCGCACGACCAACTCGAGCGTTCGCACTCGTTGGCCGACACGCCGGTCGTCGATCTGCCAACCGGAACTGCGCTGGTGAAAACCGATGCCGGTTGGGAGATCGTGGGCGATGCCGTGCAACACGGGGCTCTTCCGGCCTGACCCGGTTGCGAATGTATTGGTGGCGCTACTTCCAGGCGAACACGGGTTGTTCAAAATGGTCGACCCGCTCGCCGCTGTTGCCGGCCATTGCCACCTCGCGGAACTGGTACAAGACGGCGCCGGTGGGGGCGTGGATCAGATCGTTGCCGAGTGGAATCTGGATGACCGGTCGATCGCTCTCGGGGATCGAGACAAACCTCGGTTCGCCGTCGCGCAATGTGTGTAGCCCGATCCGGTAGACGGCGAGCACCTCATCGGGAGACGGCGTCAGAGGCGGGTCGCCGCCGCCCCACACGACCACGGGAGTGATCACGTAGCCGGATCGTGTCGGGTAGTCGTCGAGCCAGCCGATCACCGAGTCTTGACCGAGTTTCAGGCCGACTTCCTCGTCGAGTTCACGCAATGCTGCCTCGGTGGGTGACTCGCCGGGATCGATGCGCCCGCCCGGTAGCGCCCATTGGCCGGCGTGGCTGTTGAGCAGGGTGGCACGGCGGCACAACAGGAACGAGGCACCGCCGGCGACGCCGACCATGCGACCATCGAGTCCGGTTATGTCCCCTGGCACGTTCGACATGTCGATGTCGGCTGCGACAATCGGATCATCGTGGTCGCGGTCCTGGTCGCTGTCGACCAGGACGATTGCCACGGCGGCGTGCTTGTGCTCACCGAGATCGTGTTCACGTCGATCGTGGGCGGCGAGGTTCACCCCGAGTTGGGCGCGCAGGTCGTCGGAATACTGGATCATGCGGGTTGGGTTCACGATCCGACCACTGTCGCGCCCGAGCGGCCACGGTCACGACTCGTGATGATGATCCGCCTACACAACGACGACTGGGGCTTCGAGACGAACTGCTTCGTCTGCGAGCCGACCAACGCCCACGGGCTTCAGATCCCGTTCTTCCACGACACCGAAGGTGGTCTCGTGGTGGCCGAGTTCGAGCTGAGCGACACGTTCAGCGGTGCCCCCACACTCGTGCACGGTGGGGTCACGTTGGCCGTGCTCGACGAGGCGATGGCGTGGGCCTGCATCGCGATCGGCAAGCAGTGGTCGGTCACCACCGAGACGACGACCAGGTTCGACCGCGCCGTGCGGGTCGGCAGTGGCTACCGAGTCGAGGCCGAGGTGGTCGACCATGTCGGCACGACGATGCGGGCGGCCGCCCGGGTACTCGATCGAAGAGGCGTCGTACGAGCCGAGGCGAACGCCAGCTTCACGACGCTCGGCGAAGCCCAAGCGACTCGAATCGCCGGCGGCGCGATCGACCAACGCCACCGCCGCTACGTCAACGACTGAAACGTCTGCCGTTCTCAGCGGTCAGATCTGATCGACCAAGCTTCTGAGTTGTTCCAGCCACTCGGGTGGCGACGTGCGGATTCCGATCGGGGCATGATCGAGATGATCGATCCAATAGCTGAGGGCGTCTCGGCGAACTTCGATCAGTTCGTCGAGCGCGTTGTCGTCGATATTGCGCCGTGACTCTGATGCGTATGCGTCGACGAACGACGCTCGGAATGCCGTGTACCGGGCGCGGCGGTTGTTCCTGACGGCATCGAAGAGCTCCATGTACAGGGTGTTCGCAACGTCGAACTCGACCGGGCCGTACCCACAATCGTCGAAGTCGAACACCCTCAAGGCCCCGTCGTGGTGTCGCAGATTCGATGTTGAGAAGTCGCCGTGCAACAACTGCGGCGGCGATCCGGGCGGCGACCGGGTGGTTACCTTCAGCGCAGCGACCTGGCCGATATCGGTCGGCGGCACCGATGCCAGAGCGCGGTGGAGGTTCGCCAACGTTCGTCCCATCAACGACACGTCCGCCGGCTGGCTGATGTCAGGTGGTTCGCCTTCGGCGAACGGGAACACGGCGATCAGCCAACCGGCTTGCTGCTGGAGCAGGTGGCCTCTCACGCGGCGCGGGGCAACGACGCTCGAGTCGAGTTGCGCCAACGTTTCGAGCATGTTGATGCGAGCGGTGAACTGGCGCTCGTCGACGTACTCAGCGTTGGTCAGCTTGGCGACCACACGCCGATCACCAAGTTGGCCGGAGAACACCCTTGATTGGTGGCCGCCGGTCAATGCCCGTACGTCCTCGAGCCCCACCTGTCGCCACTCCGCCAGGCTCAACACGTCGAGGTCGTTCGGCACCCACCGAGTATTGCGCGGCTCGAGATGCGAGCGCGCCAACCGCCCGCCGTGAGGCTGGGGTTGGTCGTTGGGGTGGGTGTGGTCTGGGGGTGAGTGGCCTCGATGCTGGCGGTTTGCTAGCAGAGGCTGGGTTGTCGGTACCCGGTTGCGGGGGCGGCAACGGGTGGTTT
>CALFRK010000027.1 GCA_937919625.1 uncultured Ilumatobacter sp. | reverse complement strand
ATCCGACCGTGTCGCCGGGCTCGAGCTCGGCGCCGACGACTATGTGGTCAAGCCGGCGCCACCGCCCACCGATGTCGTCAGCAACCCGGCGCCACCGCCCACCGATGTCGTCCTCAAGATGACGTCGCTCCAGATCGTCGACGCTCAGACGAGCTCCGGCGACGTGACGTCATTGGGGGCCGACGACGACAGCAACGAGCTGCTGCTCGCCTCCCGACGCCAAGGCAAGAACGAGGTCACCGCGTTCGAGGCATCCGGCTCCGCCACCGTCGGCGTGGTCACCAAACTCGACATCTCGTTCGAGCCGCATCAGACGACCAGCGGCGTCAGCCAGAAGTTGTTGCTCTGGAACGTCCAGAGTGCCGCCTGGGAGAGCGTCTGGAGCACGAGCGCCCCGACCACCGCGACGGCGCCACTGACCGTGACGGTCAGTGGTGATCCCAACCGGTTCGTCTCGCCCGCCGGCCAGGTGCGAGCCCGGGTCGAGAGCCGGGCGAAGGGCAGTAGCCACCAGATGGGCGTCGACGTATTGTGGTTCACATTGAAACAAAACTGATCGAGACGCGGGGCGAGGACGCGGCGCCTAAACGGTCGGAGCGGCGGCGGCGGTCCGGCACCTCGTTGACCGCGCTCGCCATCGTGGCGGTCATGACCGTGTTCCTGCTGGGCGGGGCGAGGTTGCTGTTCGGGAGTGGCGGCGGTCACGACCATGACGACCACGACCACGGCAACGAGGGCTTTGTGGCCCTCGGTGAGGGCATCCAGTTGGACCATGCCGAGATCCGAGTCGATGCGGTTCGCCCAGAGGTGATGGCTGCGATGAGCATGCCGGCGAGCATGATGCCCGACCCGATCCCCGACGGCTACCGACGGTTTGCGGTCGACATGTTCGTTATCGGTTCCGACGATATCGGGTTCGATCCCCGGCCCGAGATGTTCACGGTGTCGGGTGATGGGCTCGACCCGACAGCACCTCATCGAGCGGTCGTCGATTCCGGCCATATCGCGAAGGGCTTCGGGGCCTACCTCACGATGTTGTTCGAAACCCCGCTCGGCATCGAACCACTGGTGTTGCACATCGCCGGATCCGACTTGGAGATCCTCCTCGAAGGTGACCTCGGAGCAGGGCACGAGCACGGCGAGACCCCGAACGACGTTGTGATTACAGGATTCTTCGAGGCTGATATCGAGAACTATGCATTCGCTCCCGAAGACCTGATCGTGGCGGTCGGCACCGAAGTCGCGTTTCACAACCACGACGCTGTTCGGCACAACGTCTCGGCTCGTGATGGCTCGTGGCGCACCGACGACGTCGAATCCGACGATCGCACCGAGAGCATCGCCTTCGCCACCCCGGGGGCCTACGAGTATTTCTGCACGATCCACCCCTCGATGGTGGGCAGCATCACTGTCGTCGAGTCGGGTTAGCGGAGTCCGCTCCCCGACAGAACCGCCTACATCTGGAGTCGCTGGTGGGATGGTCGAGCCGCCACCTCACTCGACAGCTGTGGCTGACTGCGTTGTGCCCACAGTGCTGCCTGCACGCGGTCAGATACGCCGAGTCGCTGGAACACGCTCGCGAGGTGTGTCTTGACCGTGCGCTCAGAGATCTCTAGTTGACGGGCGATCTGTTTGTTGGCAAGGCCCGTGCGGACGAATTCGAGCACGACGATCTCGCGCGGGGTGAGACCATTGGGGTGGGCGGTCGCTCGATCCCGGTTGTCGAGCAACAGGCGCCCAACTTGTGGATCGATCAGGGCGTTGCCGGCGCTCGCCGTCCGCACGGCATCCAGCAAAGCCTCGGGGTCGATGTGTTTGAGGAGGTAGCCGTGGGCACCGGCGTCGAGTGCGTCGAGAATCCTAGATTCGTCGCTGATGGAGGTGAGAATCACGACCCGCGATCGTGATCCGCTTGCGACGCCAGGTGCGGTCCCGTCCGATTGATCCCGACGAGAATAGTGACCGATGTCACACCTGCTGGAGCAGTCCCACGGCCATGGCGGTTTCCGCCGCAGGGCCCTATGTGACGCGGCCGTCGCCCACGCCTTGTGTCGGCGGGCGCGCGGTCGGCATATCGCGCGGATGAGTCGTACGACCTCTGGTGTACGACGATCGGCGCACAGTGGGGCATCGGGCGGAGGCCGGATGGTCGTGTTGTGCCCGGGCGTCCGATGCAGGCAAGTGTCTTCTATAAGGACAGGCCTGGCCATCGTCAGGGGCCCGCCGTGAGGGCGATGCCGACCACGCTCGCTGAGATGCGTGGTTAGACACACAACGAAACAGGATGGAGCGACTCGTCATGGGCGGCGAAGAAGAGCTGGTGGGCACGAGATCACAGGGCGACGACGCGTCGGTTGGCGTGCCGCGGCGAACCTTCCTCAGGTGGGGAGCGGCCGGGTCCGCAGCGATCGCACTGGGCGCCGTCGGATCCCTTTGGGTGCCGGACCTGCGCCGACGGGGCCTCTGGACGGCCGATGGCGTGTTCGATGCCGGGTCGATCGCTTGGGCAGATTCGCTCTACCAAGAGAAGTTTCCGGTCAGCCCGCTGATCCTCAATCCGTTCAGTGACGAGTTGGTGATACCCAAGGCGCTTGCCCCCGAGCCCAAGATCGAATACAGCGGCTGGAAGCAACCGCCTGGGCCCGGACAGGGCGAGCAGAACTCGTTGGGCAACGAGCGGCATCAACTCTGGCCGACCAGCCCCAAGGTCGGCTATTCGGATCCGCTGGTCTACAAGATTGCGGTCGAAGTGAACCAGCATTCCTTCACGACGTCGAAGGTGCTCCCGATCGACAGGAACGGGAACCCGACCAAATCGTTCGACGAGAAGGGTCGAAGCGTCAACCCGGGACCCCGAATGCTGCCCCCGAGCACGATCTACGGCTTCAACGGCCAGTTCCCTGGGCCGATGATCAACGCAGAGTACGGCAAGGCGGCGTGTGTCCGCTTCATCAACAAGCTCGACCAGAACCCGCTCGGTCTCGACCGCCAGGACTTCGGAGCGCCGGACGGCACGTTCCTGACCCACCTGCACAACGCCCACACCGCGCCAGAGAGCGACGGCAACCCGCACTACTCGATGGTGAATGGGCCGAAGTACGGCGGATATGAGCCAGGGATGTGGTGCGACAACCTCTATCTCAACTGGCCCGCTGGTGGCGACGAATCTGAGAAGCAGAGCTTCTTCTGGTTCCACGACCATCGGATGGACCACACCGGCGCCAACGTTTACAAGGGCATGGTCGGGCTCTACCCGATCTATGACCCCGTCCTCGACATGGGCGACGAAACGAACACGACCGGCCTCCAACTGCCGGGCAGGCGAACGGACAACGCCGATGGCTCGTTCGACGTGAAGTACGACATCCCACTCGCATTCTTTGATGCCAGTCTCGACGACGGCGTCACCACCCACCAGGACATGCACGACGGCATGGGCGAGTACCCCGCGGCCCGGAACCCGCGCACCCACCCGGAATGGTGGGGGAAGACCTTCTTCAAGCACTTTCCCAATCACGGTTTCGTCGGCGACCTCTTCACGGTCAACGGCACGGCGTATCCGGTGCTCGAGGTCAAGCGCCGCAAGTACCGGTTCCGCTTCCTCGACTGCTCTGTGGCGCGGATCTATGACTTCAAGCTCATGAGCTCGACCCAGGGGCCAAAGGCGGCGAGGGATCTCGGCTACTCCGGCGACGAACTGCAAGGCCAGTACCGCATCCCCGATGGCGAGCAGTGCATGCAATTCGTCCAGATCGCGTCGGATGGTGGTCTGCTCCCGCACCCGATCACTCGCGACTCGTTCGAGCTCTGGCCGGCCAAGCGCCGCGAGGTCATCATCGACTTTACGAAGTATCAGGACGGTACGCCCACCACCAAGGGCGACGTGATCTACCTGACCAACACGATGAAGATGAAGGACGGGCGGATGTGGGCCAGCTCGGATCGGTCCTCGCCCGACCCGAACTACAAGGTGCCGATGATGAAGATCGTCATTGGGGACAACCCACCCGGCTCAGAGCCCGACGAGAGCAAGATCCCGATGTTCATGCGTGCACTTCCGCCGGTGCCCCAGAACTGGGACAGCTTGTTGGACGACCGCATGATTTTCGAGGTCGAGCGCGGCAGCGCCGGCGGAGAGCTCGAGTGGCTCATCAACGGCGAGCCGTTCGACCCTGACCATGTGATCAGGAGCCTCAAGAACCCGGCCGGCAACAGGCCGCTCGCACAACAGCCGATGGGGAGCTTCAACCTGTGGGAGATCCGCAACGGTGGCGGTGGATGGGTGCATCCCTTCCACCTTCACATGGAGGAGCATCGCACCGTCATGCGAGATGGCAAGGTCGTCGTGAACCAGGCTGATGCCGGGCATCCAGACGACGTGTCGAGAGAGGACGTGATCGCCCTCGACCCGGGCGAATCGGTGATTGTCTACCGGGGCTTCCGCGACTTCAGGGGACCATACGTGGCGCACTGCCACAACCTGGCCCACGAAGACCACGCCATGATGTTCGGCTGGGAAATCACCTAGTCGGAGCGGGAACCAGAGCCGAGGAGAGCAGATGTCCAGCCAACAAACGATCGAACGCCCTGTCGACACCCGACACCAGCTTCGTGTGTCGTGGTCAACGGTGGCCGTGTTCGCCGTGGTGCTTGCCTTCGTCGACGGCGTTGTGGTGACGTCGCTGCAGGGAGCCGTCGGCGCGATCGAGCGCAACCGATCACCCGTCGACCGATGGCTGCGCGACTCGACCCTGATGATTCCGGTGTACGCAGTTGCGGTACTGGTCGCCTTGCTTGTGGCGCGCCGGTGGGTCGGACAGAGCCGGCACGCAGTGAGGCGGGTCGGCGGTGCGGCGTTGTTGATCATCCTGATCTGCAGTGCCGTCGGGTTCGCTGAGGTTGCCAACAGCTCCGCCTTCGACTATCACCTCCAGACGCGGCACCTCGATCTCATGGATGAGCTGAACCATTCGCACTCGGCTGATGCTGAGCCGGCGCCGGTCGACCTGAACGGCGCGGGCCCGTGCATCGAACTGTGTGCGGCCAAGCGGGCGACGTTGAGGCTCCACTTGCGCGCCGCGACGTACGCCAGCGGGGTGCTGTTGCTCATCAACTTTGTTGTGGTCGCCTGGCTACTCTTGTTGCGCAGCGATCGGTTGTGGTTGCCGCGGGTCGCCAAGCGCCCAGTACCGGTGTTGGCGACATTGTGAGGGAATCGTCGAACGCAGCTCGTCGGGTCGAGCCCACGTCGAGTTGGATCAGAGCGTCGGCTGTTGTTCGGGAAGGTTACGCTCTGCCCAAACGGCGGCTTGGGTGCGGTCGGACACCCCGATGCGCTGGAACAGACGGCTGCAATGGGTCTTGACAGTCTTCACGCTGATACCGAGTGCGACAGCGATCTGCTTGTTCTGGTTGCCGTCAACGATCAGTCGCAGAACCTGGAGTTCACGTTGCGTCAGCTGGATGGATGGGGTGTCCATCTTCCAGCCGCCGCGCATGAGTTGTGCAGCGACCGAGGGGCTCAAGGGGGCGCCGCCTTCGACAACCGACCGAATTCCAGCGACGAGGACGTCGGGTCCGACGTCTTTCAGGAGATAACCGCTGGCGCCGGCGCCGAGCGCCCCCGCAACATGTTGGGGATCGTTGTGGGTGCTGAGGGCGATCACGCTGACATCAGGGTGTGCGTCGGTCAACAGTCTGGTCGTCTCGATGCCTCCGATTCCTGGCATAGCCATGTCCATCAAGACGACCTGGGGCGAATGAGCTGTCACCAGCCGGATCGCGTCTTGCCCGTTGCTGGCGACACCGACGACCTCGATGTCGTCGAACGATTCGAGCAGACGCTCGAGGCCCACGCGCACCATCATGTGGTCGTCGACGATGAGCACCCGGATCATTGTGCCATCTCCAGCTCGACCCGCAATGTGGTTCCAGCCGCCGCCGCCGATTCGATCGTCAGCTCGCCACCAGCATCGCGGATGACGTCATGAAGCAGGCGCAGGCCGATGTGGCCATCCTTTCTGCTGGATGGCTCGAACCCGGAACCGTTGTCGTGGACGGTCAGCACGAGCCGACCCCGCCGTTCGGTGAGACGAACCTCAGCCTCGGTGGCGTGGGCGTGGGCAGCTACGTTGCGGAGGGCTTCCCGGGCGACCCGCAGCACGAGCAACTCTTCGGTTGGCGTCAACTGCGACACCTGGGCGTCGATGCGAACGTTCACGCCAAGCTGCCCGAGCGCGTCGACCAGATCGTCGATTCCGACGACCCATCCTTCAGGGGGTACTTCGACCGGGTAGATGCTGCCGAGCAGGCTTCGCAACGATGCGACTGCCGAGCGGGTGGACGACGCCATCTCGGACAAGGATTCGGAGCGCTCTGGCGTCGTTGCGGCGAGCGCGGTCAGGCCGAACGACATGCCGATCAGATCCTGGACGACGCCATCGTGAACCTCAGCCGCGACGCGTCGTCGCTCGACGTCGCTCGACTCGATCAGACGTTCGAGCAGACCGGTGTGTCGACGCTCGGAGCGCGCCAACCGGCGCCCGAGGAAGAGCACCAGCGAGAGCTGTGCAGCGGCGAGCACGAGCAATGTGACGGACATGAGTGGGACAAACTTAGTTCGGAGCGCGTCCGCTCTTTGTGTGACACGCGAGTACGGAGCATATATCTCGAGAACCAAAGGGGTCCCGGTGATCGTCTGTGTGCCAGCGTACACCTCGAGCAGTCGCTGCTCGCCGCCTGCCACCTCAAGGCTATTCTCGACCTTGTCGAGCTCGCTCACCTCAACCGTGTACTCCTGCGAGCCGAACAGACTGCGGTCGGACTCGTCGAGCTCGAACGTTTCGCCGACGATCGACTTCTCGTCCGACCAGAGAACTTTGCCTGTCTCGGACCAGATCTTGATGTGAACGACTTCGTCGCGCCTAATCAGCTGATCGCCGATCGCGCCGATCGCCTGGCGCGCGGCCGGATCCATCGCGACGAGTTCGTCGGTAAGGAATGGTGCAAGGGCAAGCTGGGCGGACTCGGACCCGAATGCGCCGGCCTCGTCGAGCGCTACCGACGTCGCGGCACTGTTGATGAGCCGCACGGAAGCAACCTCGAGAATGCACAAGATGATTATCGAACCGATCACCGACGGCACAACCCCGCGCGGCAGCGCCCGCCCGCGGTGTCGCCCACGGGTAACGGTGTTATGACGATGTGTACGTCGCTGTGAACTCACTCTTCCGCCCGCCCTTGCCGGAGAATCCCCTGAAATTGTGACCGTACCCGAAATTTGGTCGAAACGCCACTCTTCGTCGCGGTTGAACGCTGACGGCGGTCGCAGTCGAGCGAACCTCGGATCTGACCAGACAACGCAGAGAACAGAGACTGACATGAATATGAACGTTCCCGACGTAACCGCCGACGTGCTCGACAAGTTCATATTGCAGCTCGCCACGATCTCGGCCCTGGCCGGCATTGGTGCCGGCGCGATTCACGCTGTCGTGGTTGGCGGCCATGCCGCCGACCCCTTGCTGGCCAACATGTTCGTCGTTTTCGCAGTGGCCCAACTTGCCTCGGGCATTGCGCTGATGGTGCGACCCGGGCGCTCAATCGCGATCGCTCTCGTCGGAGTCAACGCAGCCGCGGTCGTCGGGTGGTTGGTGTCGCGGCTTGTCGGCGTGTGGTTCATTGCGGGCCTCGAGTTGGCCGAGTCTCCGGGGTTTGCTGACACCGTGTGTGCACTGCTCGGCGGCATCGCCTTGGCGGCTGCGGCAGCGGCGCTGGACGCCGATACCAGGCTTGGTTCGGCCCGGTTATGGCCACCATCGATCTCCGCCCGTGTCATCGCGCTACCGGCCATCGCGGTCGCCATGTTGACGGTGCCCGCGATGAGTTTGGCGGCAACCCACACCCATGAGCACGACAGCGACGAGATCCACGCCCACGACGCGTTCGATGACGGGACCCTCGATGAGATCGGAGTCACCGAGAACGCCACCGTCCAGACGGTTGAGCCGAGCGACTGACGAGCTCGCTCTTGGGCGGCGTCAATCGCCGGTCAATGATTTGGCTGATCGTGGAGGTGGCGTTGGGCCCAGAGGGCGGCCTGGACCCGATCGGTGACGCCGAGGCGTTGGAACACGCTGGTCAGATGGGCCTTGACGGTTCGCTCGGATATGCCGAGCAGGCGGGCGATCTGCTTGTTGGCCAAACCTTGGCCGACCGACGTGAGAACTTCGCGCTCTCGCTTGGTCAGGCCTGCTGGAAATGATGTGCCCTGACGGCGGCTATCCAGCAGAACACGTCCGGCTCGCGGGTCGAGGGGCGCGTCGCCGATGTTGGCAGAACGTACCGCGTCCAGGAGATCATCGGGAGCGATGTGCTTGAGCAGGTAGCCATGGGCGCCTGCGCTGAGGGCGTCGAGGATCCGGGATTCCTCACCGAACGACGTGAGAACGATGATGCGAGACGTCGAGCCGGACTTGACGATCAGACGCGTGGCCTCGACACCGTCGACGTCGGGCATCGAAAGATCCATCAATATGACATCTGGTTCATGCTCGGCCGCCAGATTGACCGCCTCGACGCCGTTCGATGCCAGCGCAACGACCTCGATGTCGACCACGGTCTCGAACAGGCGCTCGAGCCCTTGTCTGACCACGGGGTGGTCGTCGACAATCATCACGGTGATCATGACACCCGAACCTCCAGTCGGAGTTCGGTTCCCTTGCCGGCGTCGGACTCGATCGTCACCTCGGCGCCCATCGTGGTGGCGAACCCTGCCAGAGCTCGCAGCCCGAGGTGACCGTCGCGTTGGGGCACTTGATCGGGCTTGAAGCCTCGGCCGTCATCGATCACACGCAAGATCAGACGGTCGACGTCTTTGGCAATGCTGACGAGAACACGTGATGCATTGGCGTGAGCCACGACGTTGCGGAGACCCTCCTGGGCTGCCCGGTAGAGCAGCTGGGCGATGTCGACTGACAGCTCGCTGACCGGTGTATCAATCGTCAGCGTGGCCTCGATACCGCGAGGGTCCAACCGAGCCATGAGGTCCGTCAGGGCGGCCTCGAGACCCTCCTCATACAAGTTGGGCGGGTAGATCTCGACCAGCAAGGACCGAAGCGACCTGACGACATCGCGAACCTGTTCGCTTGCCTGGCTGACCTGTTCGCGCTCGCTGCCCTTCATCACTCGGGATGTTGCAGCCAGCGCGAATGTCACCCCGGCGAGGTCTTGCACGACTCCATCGTGAAGGTCGCTTGCGATTCTTCGGCGCTCGGCATCGGCCGAGTCGATCGCTCGGTACAACAACAGTTCTCGCTGTTCCTGCGTTCGGCGAAGTCGGCGTGCGAGCGACAACACGAGGGGTATCTGTAGCAGCTCAAGGAACAGAAGCGAACCCAACGTGACCGGAGCAAACCTGAGCCAGGCCCGTCGACCGGCCTCGGCGACGCCCTCGTACCGGAAATACGCTTCGAACAGCAGCGGTGTTTGTGTCGGCGTGTAGATCGGCAGGTACACCTCGAGCAATTTGACGGCTGGTTCCTCGTATTGGTTCTCGTCCTCGGACAGGTTGCTGACCTCAGCTGCGGCCTGCACGTCTCCAGGGCCACCACGGAAGGCATCGAGCGCTTCGGAGTCCAGCTCGAATCGCTGACCGATCAAGCGGCCTTCATCCGAGTAGACGATCGTGCCGTCGTTCGTCCAGATCTTCACGCGCAAGAGTGAACCGCGCAACACTTGTTGACGTACCACTGCGTCGATCAGGGCAATTGCGTCGGGGTCCATCGCCGCCAGTTCGTCGGTAACGAGCGGTTCCACGACCGCTGTTGCGCTGATCGACGTCATCCGAATCGCGTCGTCGATGGCCTCATCGGTACCGAGGCGCCGACTCGCGTACGCTGTCGCAACTGCCACGACGGTGAGTGTTACGAGAGCCACCAGTGCATACCGGGCCACCAGGCGGGAGGTCGCCAGATGATCATCGAACGCCGAGTCGACCGGCTCGGTCCCGCTCGTGCGTTTCGGGGCTCGGAACTCCACGTTGTCAACGTAACCCGTCGTCTCGAAGGATGCATCGGGGAAGCAGTAGACATTGGTCGTACGACCGAGGGGCCACATTTGATCACGACTCGGCGGCGGCAGGTTCAGATCCCGCCTCCGCATCCGCCTCCGATGACCACCAGCCAGGCGGCCCGTCATACGTCGACGAGTGTGTCCGAAGCTATCGTGACGCCCTGCTTCCGACGGCGCCGGACACGGTGGCACTTGCAACCTGTCGGCACATCAGGTGTCGGGAGATGCCGGTGTTTCAGGCGTCACGGCGACATAGATGGTGCTGCTGGCGTGGCCGCCCGTGTAGAAGTTTGGGAAGGTCACCACGTGGGCGTGTACATGTGCAAACTCGTCGAACAGCAGCGCCAAGAAGTCGTCGTCGGGTGGATCGTCCGACCACAGGCCGAACACTCCTGCGGGACGGAGTTGCTCGGTGAGCCTGCGCAAACCGGCAGGCTCGTAGAACCCGGCGTGGCTCGGATTGAGAAGGTGGCGAGGGGTGTGGTCGATGTCGACGAGGATCGCATCGAAGCGACGCGGCTCGCCATCTTCAGTCGTTTCCAGGCCGGCGTTCAGCATCGCGAAGAAATCGCCGTGCACCAGTTCGCAGCGCGGATCACTGGTGAGCTCGGCCCCGAGCGGAACGAGGTGGCGGCGGTGCCATTCGATCACTTCGGCCAGTGCATCGATCACCCGCAGTGACCGAATGCGCTCATCGGTGAGAGCAGCCCCGGCGGTGTATCCGAGCCCAAGCCCGCCGACGACGATGTCAAGCTGTTCGCCCTCGACCGCCGCCATGCCGAGTTCGGCCAGGGCTACTTCGCCGACCGTGAACAGGCTCGACATCAAGAACTCGTCACCGAGTTTGACCTCGTAGACGTCGACCTTCAGGGTCGGCTCGAGCCGACGGCGAAGACTGATATCGCCCATCTCCGTGGAGACGTGAGCAAGCTCCTCGAAGGCCCGACTCATGATTGGTGCCGGGTCCGAGACGAGGGTGTCATTTGCCCAGTGTGGCTCGTTCGCTAGATCCTGGTGTGATCAGCGATAATCGAGCCATGTCTGAGCTCTCCAAACAGGACCATGCGACGATCGAGGTCTTTGCCGATATCACCTGCCCGTTCACCCACGTAGGGCTGAAGCGGGTGATCGAGCACATCGCTGGGATGGAACAGCCGGCGGAGGTCTTCGTTAGGGCGTGGCCGCTCGAGTGGGTCAACGGAAACGGTCTCGAGGTGACGGCGGTCGAGGCCAAGGCGAAGGCACTCAGCGAGCAGCTTGGTGTCGACGACTTCTTTGGGCTTGATCACGACCAGTGGCCGGTCAGCACGATTCCGGCACTCAAACTTGCGGCCGCCGGCTACGCCCGCGACATGACCACTGGGCTGGCGGTCAGCATCGAACTGAGGGCCGCCTTGTTCGAACAGGGCCGCAACATCGGTGATCCCGACGTGTTGGCCGAAATTGCAGCCAATAACGATCTGGCCGATACCGAGCGGTGCGGCGATACGACCGTGCAAGCCGACTACGACGAAGGTCGCCGTCGGGGCGTCACGGGATCACCACACTTCTTCGTGGGTCAGGACAACTTCTTCTGCCCTGCGCTCGACCTGGGTCACGACGCCGACGGCAACTTGACGGCCCGACTGGACACCGATGGTCTGGCGACGTTCTTCGCCAGGATCAACGGCTGAACGTATTGCTCTGGTCAGTCGGCTGAGTCGGTCGCCGGAGTCGACGTCGCGGGCTTTTCGACAACGGCATCTTCGCCGGAGGCGTTGTCTGTCTCGGCGTCTGTCTCGGCGTCTGTCTCGGCGTCGGCGGTAGTTGGCGAGGAGCCGCGCGAGAACTTGCGGGCCGCGTTGTCGATCTTAGAGGTGACCTTGGAGGTCTTGCCCTTACTGATCTTGTCGACCTGGTCGGTGGCCTTGCCGACGACACCGGCGACCTTGTGCCGGTTCTTCTCCAACAACGACTTCGCCTTCTTCAGGTTAAGTGAATCCATCAGTCCCATGGAACCACCCTACCGAGCAGCGCACGCACTGATTCTCTAGACCGAGTGCATTCTGGTCGGCGAATCGGTCGATCGTCGTGATCCTGGGGAGTCGGTCTCGGGAACCTCGATTTCGGCCGTCTCGTACACCGTGACCCGGTTGTGACCGCCCGCCGTGTCAGTCGTGGTCGTGGTCGTCGTGGTTGTCGTCGGGCTGTTCGATGGCGTCGATGAACAGATCGACGTCGGCGTCTTCGCCACCGATCAGCCAGACGACTTCGTCGTCGGAGTCTTCGTCGGTCCAGGGCATCACACCGTCGATGTTGTAGCGATCGACCGTGATGTCGTCGTCGCCGTCTTTGATGGGGGCGATCACCGACAACTCGACGACGGCGTCGCCGGGGTGTTGGCTGAGCATGTCGATCAGCTCAGCAACTGTGAGGCCTTCTCGGTCTTCGAGTTCCATGGCGTCCCCTTGTCGAACGGGCTAAAAGTTGGTGAGATGGTTGGTCAGAAGTCTTCGCCCAGCCAGGCGCCGGCGTGCTCGAGCAGGTACAGACTGACATGCTTGCACCGATCCAGGGCCTGAACGACGGAATTGTCGTTGTTCATGTAAACATCGGCCAGATCAAGGGCGATTCGGGCGACCAGCGACAGGCTGCGTTCGGGGGCGTCGGTGACACTGGCAAACGAGTCGATCGCCGACACCTCGATCGGTAGGTCGTGCCCCCCGACACCGGCGACGTCAGCGGCCAGAACGAGCAGATTTGGCGGGTATAGCAGCGGCGGCAAGGTCCAGGTGAAGAGCAACGGGAATGTGAAGCCGGGCGGCGGATCGTCGTCGATGTCGTCCATCTTCATGACCGCATCCTCGAAGCCGAGCAGAGCGCGAGGGTCGACGTCGAGCGAGAGATGCAGATCGATCGGGCCGGCGCAAGCCTCTTCGGGGTGCAGGTCGACTTCCCAGAGTTGACGCAGCGAATAGGTCTCGACGAAGTGCCGCTCGTCGTGAACGTGGAACCCGTAGTCGATCGCCTGGCTTTTCACGTCGGCGACGAATCCGGCTACGTCGATCACTGCCACGCCCAGGGACACTACCGTCAGCAGACGTGATCGATCCCAAGCTGATTCAGGCCATCGAGACTTTGCTGGCGGCGGCCGACGCCGTGGCGGCCGTGTTGACGGCCACTACCGACTGGGGAGCATCAGGAATCCGTGATGGTCAATACACCGTTGACCTCGATGCCGACGCGGCCTGCCTCGATGTTCTGTACAGCGCCGGCTACCGGGTGTTGTCGGAGGAGAGCGGGATCACGGGGCCGCCGGGATCACAGTCGGCCCCGATCGTGGTGGTCGATCCGCTCGACGGTTCGACCAACGCAGCGCGGCACGTGCCATGGTTCGCCTCGGCGTTGTGCTTGGTCGATAACGACGGACCTGTTGCCGGCGTGGTTGTGAATCACCCGACGGGCGAGCGCTTCAGCGCCGTTCGCGGCGGGGGAGCAGAGTGCAACGGTGCGTCGATTCGGCCGTCGGGTGCCACGTCACTCGATTCGGCGATCCTGGGGATGTCGGGCCTGCCGAGCCACCATTACGGCTGGAACCAATTCCGTGCGATGGGCGCCTCCGCTCCGGATATCTGCACCGTCGCCAACGGTGTCACCGACGCCTGGTGCGACATGATCGATGACGGTCATGGCGTGTGGGACTATCTGGCATCGGTGTTGATCCTCGAGGAGGCAGGGGGCGTCTCGGCCGAGGTGTTTGACCGCCACCTGTGTGTTCTCGACCACCACGCCCGCCGATCACCGGTCGTCGCCGCCACACCCGAGTTGCTCGAAGCAGTGCTTCGAGAACGACGCCGCGCTTGATGGAGGTGGACTTCGCACGACGTTCGGGCCTGATATCGGAGTTGTCCGATATTCTCATCCGACCCGACGGCATTCGACCGTCTGTTCGCACCTCGTCAGAAGGATCGTCATGACCACCGGTAGTGCCGACTTTGTCCTCGCTCGCATCACCGGTCCCTTGGTGGTGGTCGGGTTCGGTTCGATCGGGCGTGGCACGCTGCCGCTGCTCGACCGTCACGTCGACTTCGACCGTTCGCGATGCACCGTGATCGACCCGAGCGACACCGACCGGGGGATCCTCGATGAGTACGGGGTGCGCTACCTGAGCGAGCGCATCACGCCCGACAACTATGCCGACCTACTCACGACCTTGCTGACAGAAGGGGACGGCCAGGGGTTTTGTATCAACCTGTCCGTCGACACTTCGTCGCTGGACATCATGCGACTGTGCCGTGAGCTGGGCGTGCTGTATCTCGACACCGTGGTCGAGCCGTGGCCGGGCTTCTACTTCGACACCGAGACCGACAACTCCGCTCGAACGAACCAGGCGCTGCGAGGCACTGTGATCGAGGAACGGCGGCGTTCGCCGGGTGGCGCCACTGCCGTGTCGTGCTGTGGTGCCAACCCGGGCATGGTGTCATGGTTCGTCAAGGCGGCGCTCGTGCGGCTCGCCGCTGATCTCGGGCGTGATGTGGCGACTCCACGTTCTGCCGACCGGGCAGGCTGGGCTTGCCTCATGAGAGATCTCGGAGTGCAGGGCGTGCACATTGCTGAGCGCGACACCCAACGCGTCGTTCATCCGAAACCGGTCGGAGCGTTCTGGAACACATGGTCAGTCGATGGATTCATCTCCGAGGGTTTGCAGCCTGCCGAGCTCGGTTGGGGCACTCACGAGCGCTGGATGCCTGCCAACGCTCGAACGCACGAGGATCCGACCGCTCCCGGCATCTTCCTCGAGCAGCCCGGGGCTACGACCCGGGTGCGTACTTGGTGCCCCTCGCACGGCCCCCAGCACGGCTTCCTGGTCACCCACAACGAGGCGTTGTCGATTCCTGACTTCTTCACGGTTTGGAACAACGACGGCTCGGCCGCTTACCGGCCCACCTGTCACTACGCGTACTACCCCTGCGACGTGGCCGTTATCGCCTTCGTCGAACTATTCGGCGCGGCCGGGCGTCAACCGGTCGAAACCCACGTACTCGACGAGCACGAGATCGTCGACGGACGTGACGAGCTCGGGGTGCTGCTGTATGGCCACGAGCGCAACGCCTATTGGTTCGGCTCGCAGTTGACGATCGAGCAAGCGCGAGCCCTCGCTCCGTATCAGAACGCAACCGGGCTCCAGGTCACGTCGGCGGTGCTGGCTGGCGTCATTTGGGCATTGGAGAACCCTGAGTCCGGAATCGTCGAGACCGATGACATGGACTACGCCCGCTGTCTTGCGATCCAGGCGCCGTACCTCGGCAACGTCGACGGCTTCTACACTGACTGGACGCCGCTCACCGACCGGCCGGGCCTGTTTGCCGAAGATATCGACATCGACGATCCCTGGCAGTTTCGCAACGTCCTCGTGCACTAACGAGAACCGCGTCTCGCGACGTGTCAGCCGACCCGGGCGGATTGGCCTCCGTCGACAGGAAGGCAGACACCGGTGATGAACGCTGCTTCGTCGCTGGCGAGGAACACAGCCGCATTGGCGACATCCCAGGCGGTGCCTTGATGGCCCATCGGTACCGCCTCGGCGCGACGGGCGGCCAGAACATCGCGATCGATGCCGATCGCACTCGCCGCCGAATCGACACCTAGCGGCGTGTCGATCAGCCCGGGCAGGATGGCGTTGACGCGGATCCCGTGTTTTGCGTTCGTGATGGCAAGGTTCTTTGTCAACGCGTCGATCCCTGCTTTTGACATGCGATAGGCAGCGATGTGATTGGCGGTGACCGAGGCGATCGATGAGATGTTGGTGATCACGCCAGACCCCTGCTGCCGCATGACCGGGATCACCGCCCGACAAGTGCGCCACAGAGCTCGCAGGTTGACATCCATGATCAGGTCGAAGGCTTCGTCGGTGAGCTTGTCGGGCGGCGCATCGCCGACCCCGATACCGACGTTGTTGTGGAGCACGTCGATCCGGCCGAATGCCTCGAGGGCGGCCGCCACGATCGTGTCGGGGGCGTCATCGGCGGTGATGTCGACCACGAGGTGGGCGGCGATTGCTCCCGCCTCGACGACCACACGGTGCGTCTCGCCAAGGGCGTTGGCATCGCGGTCGACGAGTAGCAGGAGCGCCCCTTCTTCAGCGAAGCGAATTGCGGTGGCGCGGCCATTGCCGATCGTCTCGCCAGCCTGCTGGCCGGCGCCGACGATCACCGCGACCCTGCTATGGAGTCGGTTGTTCATGGCCGCCGCTCGCCGTAGTCGCCGAATGGGCGGTCACGTTCTCTTACAGCGTCGCGGAATCCGACATCGGTCGAGCGTTCTACGAAGTCGAGACCTTCCTGGGTGTGGCGGGCGACGCCATCGAACAATGTGCCGAGCCGGCGTGACGATTTGGGGTCATACATCTGGTCGGCGACGGCGTTCAGTGACCACGTGATCATCTCGAGTTGGCTCGCCGGCACTTGGGCGATCCGCTGGGCGAGTGCCATCGCGTGGTCATGCAATTCGCCGTCGGGAACTACCTCCAACACAGCGCCCATCTCGAGTGCTTGCTGGGCGCTGAACTCATCGCCGGTCAGCATGTAGCGGCGTGCGTTCTGCAGCCCGAGTCGCGCCACCCAGTTCCACGGGGCCTCGGGAACTCCCCACACGCGCGATGGGGGGTAGCCGAAACGGGCCGATGTGGCGGCGACGATCAGATGGGCGTTGAACACGACGTTGGTGCCGCCAGCGATGCACCAACCCTGCACGGCTGCCACGGTTGGCTTCGAGCAGTCATGCAGCTTGGCCCAGGTGTTGGCGAACGAGCCGATCATGTGTTGGTCGCGGACCGAATCCCACGCACGCTCACCCCGGTCTTGCTCGGACGCCTGGGCGTCGGTCGACCAGTCGAGGTCGTAGCCGGCACAGAACGCCTTGCCTTCGGCATCAAGCAGGATCACGCGCACATTCGAGTCGCGTTCTGCACCATCGATCGCCGCCGCGAGTTCGTCGCGCAACTGTGGCGTGATCGTGTTGTATCGGTCGGGACGACACAACGTCAGGCGCCGAACGTGCCCATGCGTTTCCTCGCGAACTGCCTCACCCATGCATGCATCTTCGCGCGAGTTGTGTCTGACACAACTCGCGCGTCGCGGATCCCGCCACCACGTGGTCCACCGGTCGCACCAAAACAGGACGCTGGCGCGTTGCGCCTAATCTGGGTCAATGAGCCAGGACCTTCGCTTTCACTTGCTGATGCTGCCGAATGTGGGATGGGAAGAATCTAGAGACCGTGTGCAACGGGCCGAGTCCTTGGGGTTCGACATCGTCGAGGTCGGCGATCACTTCTGCGACTGGGCCAATCCGCCCGCAACGTGGTTCGAGGCATGGACCTCGCTCGCTGCTCTGGCGGCGGTGACCGACACCATCAGACTGGCGATCTGTGTTGCCCAGATTCCTTTGCGTAGCCCCGGCCTGCTGGCCCACATGGCGGTCACGCTTGATCACATCTCGCAAGGGCGACTCGAGCTGGGTCTGGGGACCGGGATCACCCGCGATCCGTCGACGGCGATGATCGGGTTGGCGAACTGGTCGAACGCCGAGCGCGTCGATCGATTCGGGGAATACATCGAGCTAGTCGGGTTGCTGCTGGGCCAGAAACTCACGACCTACGACGGTCGCTATTACTCGGCCCAGGACGCCGTGATGAATCCGACTTCGCTGCAGTCACCGCGGGTGCCGGTCATGGCGGCGGCACTGGGCCCGAAGATGATGGAGCACACGGCGCGCTGGGCCGACATCTGGAACACCATGAGCTTCGATCCCGACTTCGATGTGCAGCTCGTCGAGATGACCGAGCGGGCGGCTCAGATGGACGCCATCTGCGAACGAGTCGGTCGTGACCCGGCGACACTGCGTCGAAGCGTGCTGTTGTTCGACGCCACTGCCCGAACCGGCGGCGGGCGGATCAGGTACTACGACGATCACCAGCTTTTCGCGCAGCTGGTTCGAGATCTGGCCGCCGTCGGCTATACCGATATCGGCGTGTACTACCCGAGCGCGCCCGACCAAATGCCTGCGTTCGAGCGGCTCGCTCGCGAATCACTCCCGATGCTGCGCGCCGAACACGATCGATGACATCTTCGGTCAGGCGGTGGGCTGCTGTTGGGCGGCCGTTTCGAGGTCGGTCAGGAAGCCCTCGAAACCCTTGCGAAGCTGTCGGTCGAGGAGCCGAGCCGTCACTCGGCCGATCAGGCCCTTCAGCTCGTAGGAGTAGTCGATCGTGGTCTCGCCGTCGCCGAGCGTGAACGTGGCGAGACCGTTCGAGATCGGCAGCTTGCTGGCCGAGTCGATGCTGACGACCAGCTGCTCGTTCGGCTCCCAGCCGGTGATCGTCTCTTCGAGGCCGCCGACCGGAGCGAGATCGCAGTGACGGCGAGCACCCAGCCCGGTCACGCCATCGCCGGTGTCGTGGCTGGCCTTGACCCCGCTGTTCTAAGTGGAGATGTTGGGAAAGTCGGCGAGCACGCCCCACACGGCTTCTCTCGGGGCGGCGATTGGGCGGGAGACCTGGATTGTTCGCATGCCAGTGGCAACCCAGCGGACCGGCGACTATTCCCGGTCTACGCGATGGGCAGCGTGTGGTGACCATGTGTCCGCATCGGTCGGAGCCGTCATCGGTCGTTGCCCACGATGACCCGTGCAGCAGGGGTAACAAGTGACATCGATCAAGTTCACCGGCGCCGACGGGCAGGACATCGACACCATCAACGGTGACACCCAGTTCCGGATCACGCTCGACACCGGTCGAACCGACGGGCCCGACACTCTCGACGTCGTGTTCAAGTGGGATGACGGTGACGACAGCGACACGTTCACAATCACCAAGATGGAAGATGGAAGATGGAAGATGGAAGATGGAAGATGGAAGATGGTACATACTCATCGACCGACCCGCTCGACCCGTATCGCGGTTTCCTGGCCTCGTTTGAAACCGCCCATGACGAGGGCGATGCCGAAGCGCTGCTCGGTTCGCCGGCTGCCGTTGTCGTCGACATCCACGGCGAGCCGCAGTGTCGCAGTTACCTCAACCGCGTCGTCGGGTCGATCGCCGCTGTCGTACTGCTCGACGGCAGGCCGGACTCGCCGTGGACCTTCGCTGATGTCGATGGGGGCGACCCTGAGACGCCAGCCCGCCGGTCGATCAGTTGCCACTGAGGTTCGGGGGTGGTGTGACCGCCACAGCGCAGGCGGTGATCACGTCGGCAGCGGCCCTGGCGTCGTCGAGATTGGTCTTCCAGGACGAGACACTGATCCGCATCGCCGTGCCGCTGTCCCATTGCGTCGGGCCGCACCAGATTCGGCCGTCGCGTTGGATCTCGGCGATCAGACGCTCAGTGGTTTCGGAGTCGCGAAACCGAACCAGCACCTGGTTGAGCACTACGTCATTCAAAACCTGAAACCCACACGAGCGCAGGTCTTCGGCGATCGCTTCGGCGCAGTCGCAGGTGCCTTGCACCAGTTCGGCGATGCCGGAACGTCCGAGTGTTCGCAGTACCGACCACACCTCGATCTGGCGAGCACGTTGCGATGACTGGGGCGTATGGTGCATCGCTTCGAACCCGTCATCGGGAGGCAGGTAACCGGCGACCGCCGCGAACGAGCGGCGCAGAGCCGCCGGTCGGGTGACGAACGCGATTCCGCAGTCGTAGGTGACGTTGAGCCATTTGTGAGCATCGGTGGCCAACGAGTCGGCGCGGGTCAGGCCCTGAACCAACTCGGCTCGCGACGGGTCGGCGAGTGCCCACAGCCCGAATGCGCCATCGACGTGCAACCAGGCGGACCCCTGTTCGGCGACCCAGTCGGCGAGCGGCTCGAACGGGTCGAAGGCGCCGGTGTTGACCTCCCCGGCCTGTGCGCACAGAAGAACTGGCCCCTCGATCGAATTGGGGTCGGGCAGCAATTCGGAGCGCAGACGACCCTGGTCGTCGGACGGGATGATCGTGACCCGCCGCCGGCCGAGCCCGATGAGACCGAGCGATTTACGCAGCGTGCTGTGGGCCTGTTCGCCGATCATCACCGTGATCTCAGGAGCGCCGAACATGCCGTCGTTCTGCACGTCCCAACCGGCGTCCCGCAACAGGGCGTCGCGGGCGGCGGCGAGACAACTGGCGTTGGCGACGGTGGCACCGGTGACGAAGGCGACATCGGTGTGCTCGGCGAGCCCAAGCAACTCGTTCAGCCAGCGCCGGGTGATGTCGTAAACCTTGGCGGCCACCGGTGACATGACCGGGAGAGCGGCGTTCTGATCCCAAGCATTGACGATCATCGATGCCCCGAGCGCGACTGGATACGTGGCGCCGTTGACGAAGCCAAAGTAGTTGGCTCCCGTGCTTCCCATGGTTGCCGCACCACCGATGCGGGCCAGCAGGTCGATGGTCTCTACGGCATCCGTGGGGTCGTCGGGCAGGGGGCCGTCGAGTGCGCCGAGAGCAGCGATCGCCTCGGGTGTCGGGGTTGCGTGACGTTCGTCGATCGTTGCCGCGTAGGCGATGGCGTGGGCGGCGGCGGCACGAAGCAGATCGTTGTCAGACGTCATCTGTGCATCGTTGCGCGTTCACCGTGCGAACGCCAGCAGCTTGGTCAGGCCGGGTTGAGCAGCACGAGCGGGATCTGGCGCTCGGTCTTCTTCTGGTACCCGGCGTAGTTCTTGGACTTCTCGGTGATGATGGGCCACATACGTTGGCGCTCGTCGTCGGTGGCGATGCTCGCCGTCATGGTCTGGGGATCCCCGCCCTTCCACGTGACGGTGACCTCCGGGTTGTCACGAAGGTTCAGGTACCACGACGGGTGGTGGTCGTCACCGCCGCGTGAGGCGACGATCACGAGCGTGTCACCCTCTTGCAACGGCGACGTCAGCATCGTCGCCCTCTGCTGTCCGCTTTTGCGGCCGGTGGTGGTGAGCTCGAGCACGGGCATCTTGCCCGCTGTCCAACCCAGTTTCCCGCCACTGACTTTGAGGATCGTGCGGTGCAGGGTGTTCATAGTCTTGAGGACGAGATCGCTGGGCATGTGCTGACGATATCCGCGAGTTGAGATTGTCGGACCGGCGTCGAACCGACCGACACGACCCCGAGCCGTGAACAAGTTGGCAACCTCGTCGACCTCATCGACGTCATCACGTCGCGAACGGCCGGCCCTTCCTGAACCGCCGGCGGGGCCGTGACTGCGAGATTGCGGATATCATCTCCGCTTCCGGGCGCATAGCTCAGTTGGTTAGAGCACTGCCCTTACAAGGCATAGGTCGGGGGTTCGAGTCCCTCTGCGCCCACTTCGTCGCTGCGCTCCTCGTGGGCGCGGGCGCCACCGTTAGTACCCTCCGGGGGCCGTTCAAACGCCACGCAGGCTTGGGAGCCGACGGTCGTCGCTGCGCTGCTCGTGGGCGCGGGCGCCACCGTTACGACCCTCGGGAGGCCGTTCACTCGCCGCGGACCTGACAGACCCATCGGCGGAGAGAGCGGCACGACGCTGGCCCTTGATCTCGACGGAACGACGATCGGTTATCTCGCGGACGAGGCGTCAGTCGACCTCGATTGGCCAGATGGAGTTGCGCGAACGGATGAACACATCGTGGCCCACACGATCCATATGCCGTTCGAGCCCTTGCGCCCCGGCGGGCGGAGCAAAGCTACTGGCCGAACATCGCCGACGACGGGAGCCTCGTTCAGAGAGGTCAGCGGAAGTAGGGGGTGCCCTTGGGTGTTGTGGGTGTGCGGTTGGCGTAGACGGGCGTGCCGTCGATTTGGGCGATGAGCAAGTCGTCGTCGCATGTGTATTCGACTCCGCCATCACCGGTGTTCGAGAACGGCGAGCTCGCTGTGACGGGGCCACCCAAGATCGAAGCCGTGCCCGAGTCCGCGTACCCGCTGGTCGACATATGTGTGCTGCTCGCTTGATACGTGGCACTGCCGCCACCGGCGAGCCGTACGGCGAGCCCCGAGGCGTCGGCGCCGGGGAACGAGATCGCGATGTCGCGCTGGTCACTGAACTGGAGGTTTCCTTCGGGCGGTCCGGGCCCGAAGTTCAGCGTGTAGGTGCCGGCAATCTCGATCTCCTGGCCCGCGCTGAGCGTCTCGAAATAGTCCGAGAAGGTGGCGAGATCGATCGACCATGTACCGACGACGCACGGGTCACACCCGCCAGGGTCGGCTCTGTCGACCTCGAGCGCGTGAGGCAGGTCGGATGATGGGCTGACTTCGGGTGTCGTGACGACCGCGATCCAGGTTTCGCTTTCCTGGCACTTCGTGCGCACCTCGGGTTCGGTGACGACCCAGGAGCCCCTGTCACCGCGCTTTTCGAAGTCGACCATGCCGATCGGGCCACTGCCGTCGTCGGTCTGCTTGTAGAGCTTGCCCTTGGCGTATTCCAGTTTGTACCGGGTGCCCTGCCAGAGGCCGGGCCGGAGCTGGACGGTCCCCTTCTGGTCAACGGTGATCGGGGTGCCCGTAAAGGCCGAACCCTGGAAGCCACAGGCGAGGCCAGGCCCGACCATTCGCGCATAGAACTCGTTGATCACCGCCGGGAGGTCGCTCACGGCGGCCTTCAGGGCGTCGGTGACAGTTGCGCCACCGGCAATATTCTCGTGAACACTCGCGATCTGCTGAGGGGTCAGGTGGCCTTGCTCGGCGAGGTAGGCCCAGAAGAACCAGGAATGGTAGGTGGCATCGAGCATCGAGTTCTCCGCCGTGTGGGTGTCTAGATTGGCGCCGAGCTCGATCTGCTCGGCCGTGCACAGGCCGAGCAGTTGGTAGGCGAAGTAGTCGGCGCCGCCCTCACTGGTGAACTTCGAGCTTTCCGGGAAGTCCGGCCAGAAATCCTGAATGCAGTGGAAGAGCTCGTGGGCGATCGTGTGGTCGAGGTGCGGGGTGCCCGTCGCGAGGGTCTCGGTGGAGAAGATCGCGATACGGCAGCGCCCGCTGTGCGCGCTGGCGACGTGGGCGAGCACGGTACCGGTCGGCACGTCGGCGTCCGGTGGAGCAGCGTCGATGCTCACCAGCAGCCGGATGGGCTGGAGCTTGAAGCCGGTGTAGCCCTCATACCCGGAGCGCGCTCGGTGGATCAACTCGAACACGTGGTCCGCGATATCGACCGCATCGTCATGGATTGGGATCAACACCTGGTCGTCGCCATTGGTGTGGGTTTGGTAGCACAAGAGTGCGGGAGCAGCGCTGAACTCATTCGCTTCGTTGATGCCGCAGTCTGTGGTCGTGGTCGCGACGCTCCTTAACCCGACCGGGGCGTTCCGTAGGCTGCTGCCGGTCTCGGGAAGCTCGTCGGCCACAAAAAACTGGGTCAACCTGCTCAGGTCGGCCTCGACATCGGCCGTGAGACTGTGAGACTCGAGTAGATCGGCGGCGCGCTCGACCGCGTCGCCGTAGAGGTTGCGCTGCATGGTGTTGAGCGCCGGTATGGCCGACGCCGGGAGCTCGCCCATCACCACGCTGAGGATGGCGCGAACGCCTTCGGCTTCGGTCCAGACCCCGGCGTCGACTCCGGCGTCGATCACTTCGCCGGCGTCGGCGAAGGTGCCGTGCAGTTCGTCCGGCTCGTCAGGGACCGGAACGTCGAAGTGCTCGCGGTCGAAGCCGAGGACCCCGGCGAAAATCGTGCTGGTCGGTGGTGTTCCGTCCTCGCCACCGGACTCGTCACCGATCTCGGCATCGTCCGTGCCAGCTTCGTCATCGGACCCAACGATGTCGTCGGAGACGGAGGAGTCGTTGCTCGGTAAGGGTTCGCCGGCATCGTCGCTCGACCCCGAACATGCGGCCAGTGCCACCAGCGCTAGGCAGAGCGCGAACGAGCCGCTTCGTGCAGATACGTTCCCCCGTCGCGTCACGAGCTGAGGCTACCGCATCGATGTTTGGACTTGAGCGTGGCAGACAGCGGTACTTGTTCCGGCAATCGGTCCTGGATGCGAAGATGGGTTGACATCCGAGCAAGCGCGGGCAAGAGCCCGGAGCTGGAAAGAATGGCTGGCCCGGCGATTTGGGTCGGGTACTGACCCCGACCGTGCCTCGCTTCCAGTGTGTTCGATGACTGGCGACAAGTTGTTGTCTATTCGAACAAGATGTAGCTTCGAACTATGTCGGATGCTGACGACCTCGCAGATGCGGTCGTGTCGTTTGTGAGGTGCTTCGGGCTTCACAGGCCAGCGCGGACGCCGTGTGGTTTCGATGCCGGAGTTGCAGACGCCCATGCCCTCAGCGAACTGCAGCGTGGTCCGTCGCGCCAGATGGACCTCGTCGACCGTCTGGGTCTGGCGAAGAGCACCGTCAGCCGGGTCGTCGCGGCCCTCGTCGAACGTGGATGGGTTTCTCGGCAGGCCACCGATTCTGACGGGCGTGGCGTCATTTTGGCGCTGACCGATGCCGGAGCCGACGCCGCGGTCCGGTTGCGCTCGGCCCGCCGTCAGCGGATGGAAGCACTCCTCGCCCAGGTTCCCGCCGATCGACGCGGTGACGTGGTCGAGGTCCTGCGTCTCTTGCAGGTGGCGGCCGATGCCAGCGATCGAGCTCTGCAGCCGCAAGAGTCGATAACCAGAGATTCGTAACAGCCAACCAATGCTCTCCTACGTCACCTCTGAACTCTCACGCCGGCCGTCGCGCACGGTCGCAGCCGTGATCAGCATCGGTATCGGCATCGCGCTGTTTGTCAGCCTCCAGGCGTACGCCAACGGATTTCGCGCTGCCGCCCGTGCACCCTTGTCCGAAGTGGGAGCCGACATCACCGCCCAGCGCCAAGGCGACGTGCCAGAGGAATTCGAGGGCATCGTATACCCGCACTCTGTTGCTCCGATCGACCCCGACGAGATCAAAGCGATGGCCGCTATCGAGGGGGTCGAGGACGTGGCCGAGAGCCTTTTCTTCTGGTCCTTCGACGAGGAGGGCTTTCTGGCCGGCCTGGGATTCGATCCATCGGTCGACTTCGGCCCTGGGCGTCTGAAGGCCGGCCTCACCGAGGGTCGCTTCTTGCAGCCTGGCGACAGCGACGTGACCATCGTCGACACCAGTTTCGCGATCCAGAATGCGTTGGGCCTGGATGACACTGTTTCGATCGCCGGTCGCCAATTCGTCATTGTCGGCCTAGTCGACACCGCCAGCGTGGGCCAGATCGCAAACGCCAACGTCTACCTGTCACTCGCCGACGCACGCGAGATGGCAGCGCTCGCCCCCAACGTCCTCGCCGTACATGACATGGGTCCCGACGACGCCAACCTGCTTTTCCTCAAGGCCGAACAGACACAAGCCGAAGACGTCGTCGCAGCTGTCGAGGTTGTCCTGGGCGAGAAGGCCCTGGTCTCTTCAGCAGAGTCCTTCGGCGGGCAACTCGGAGCCTTGTTCGACCTGATCGATCGATTCGGTGTGATCGTCGGTCTCTCGGCGTTCCTATTCGCTGTGGCCATCTTGTTACGAACGGTCGCCGCCGGTGTGTGGGAGCGGCGCCGGGAGGTGGCGATGATGCGGGCGGTGGGCTGGCGCCATCGCAATATCACCCGCCAGCTGATGTCGGAGACCCTCGTCGTCACGTTTCTGGGCGGACTCGTGGGGCTGGCTCTGGCCTGGTTGGCGACTGCTGTCATGAGTAGATCTGACGTGACCGTGCCTGTCCCTTGGGAGTTGAGCCCCTCTCCGCACTTTCTGCCCGGCGGTGCGGCCGACGTGACGGTCGTCGTCCCACTCGACGCTCAGGTGACGCTCACGACGGTGGTGATTGCCCTCGTGCTATCGCTCGTAGCGGCGGCGCTTGTAAGTCTGTGGTTGCCACGCCGCATTGCCAATATCAAACCAGCGGAGGTTCTGCGAAGTGAGTGACCTGCTGCGTGCCGAGTCGTTGTGTAAGTCGTTTGGGAAGGTGTCGGCGGTGCGCGACCTCAGCCTGCACATCGAGCGAGGCGAGATCGTTGCCATGATGGGCCGATCAGGTTCGGGAAAGAGCACCGCGATGCACATGTTGGCCGGGCTCGAACAGCCGACCAGTGGCCGTGTTCTGTCTGACGGTCGAGACCTGGCTGATCTGGATGAGGACGACCTCGCTCTGTGGCGGCGCGCCAACATCGGGCTCGTATTTCAGGCGTTCCACCTGATCCCCACGCTGAGTGCCCTCGAGAACGTGGCGTTTCCGCTGTATCCCGAGAAGATGCGGCCGAAGGAACGGCGTGAGCGTGCGGCGATTCGGCTCGAGATGGTGGGTCTCACCAACCGCGCCGAACATCGTCCGTCCCAGCTCTCGGGCGGCGAGCAACAGCGTGTGGCCATCGCCCGCGCCCTGATCAACGAACCCGGTCTGATCCTCGCCGACGAACCAACCGGCAACCTCGACACAGAGACCGGCCACGAGATCCTCGAGCTGTTCCACCAGCTTCGCGACGACGCGGGAGTGGCCCTGTTGATCGTCACCCACGACGACGAGGTTGCAGCTTCCGCAGATCGGATCATCGGGATGAAAGACGGAGGAAGAGTCGATGCCTAGAAAGCGCCGCCAGAACCAAGCCTGGCATCCATTCCGAACCCCAAGACGACCGGCAACCCGACCTCAGTTTCTCTTTTCGCTCGCACTCATGGCGTCGGTGCTACTCGCCGCGTGCAGCTCGGGCGGGTCCGAGGCAGACGGCCCGGTGCTTGTCGAGATCATCTCGCTCGATCACGCACCCGTCCGCCCGGCAGTCGAGGAGGCGTCAGGCCTGGTGGCCGAGTACGGCGAGGACGTGACATTGTCGACGTACCATTTCGACACCCCTGACGGTGATTCGTTTGCCGAAGAGAGAGGGATCACCGATCACACCCCGATCGTCATCTTCATCGATGGTGAGTCTGAGTTCGAGATCGATAGCCGCACCGTGCGGTTCCTCAGCTTCCCACAGGGTGGTGGCACGGGCCTCGTGGCCGACGGCGACTGGACTATCGATGATCTGCGAACGGTGCTCGATCGTGTTGCGTTCGACGTCTCATCAGGCTAATGCTGGTCTACCTGCTGGCTGAGGGGCGATATCGCCTGTCGAGAACGATCGGGAGCATTGCTGGCGTCGCTCTGGGAGTCGCACTGTTCACCGCTCTGGTCGCTGCCGGTGATGGCTTTGTGACGGCCGCCCGGCAACCCCTGGCAGAGGTTGGTGCGGACATCGTCATCAGCCGTCCAGATGTGATGGGTGAAGCGGCAGCCCAGACGACGCGTGGTGTACGCCAACCGTTTGGTCTTGTGCCACTTTCCTTCGCTGAACTGGACCAGCTGAGCCGGTTGTCGAGCGTTGCTGACGTGAGCGGTGGTCTCTTGCTCTGGGACTTCTCGGCCAACAGCTATCAGACGTTGCTCGGAGTGGACGTGGATGCCATCCCAGCCCAGTTGGCCGCGTCAGTTGCGCAGGGGCGGTTGTTCGCTCGAGATGACGCCGGGGTCGTCGTTGTCGACCAGCACTACGCGGCGTTCTTCAGCATGAAGCCGGGAGCGACCGTCGACATCGGTGGGAGTTCGTTCGAGGTCATCGGCATCGTTGCAGCGGCTGGCGGCAACCAGACCGCCACCGCCAACTTCTACCTGCCCCTCGTCGATGCCCAGGCGTTGGCCGGTCTTGATGGCGACCAGGTCAACCAGATCTACATGCGCGTCGAGGCAGCAGCTGATGTCGAATCGGTGATCGCGCTTGTCGAGGCGCAACTGGGTGAAGTCTCGGCAACGACCCAGCAGAGCATTGTCGCGGTGATGGGTGGTATCACCGAGGTGTCCGATCGCTTTGCGTCGATCGCAGCACTGGCAGCTCTCCTGGGTGGGCTACTGCTCACGTCCGTCACGTTGCATGCCGCCATCAGCATGCGTGCTCGCGAAGTCGGGGTCATGAAGGCAACCGGTTGGCGGGCACGCGATGTCGTGCGCCTGTTCACGATCGAGGGGGTCGCCCACACCGCCCTTGGTGCGGTGGTCGGCATCGCTCTTGGATGGCTCACGATCCTCGCCTTCGCTCAGATCCCGATCGAATTGCCAGCCGTATCGGACACGACCCCTGATCTGGCCGAGGTGGCACCGGCGGTCCCGCTCACGATTGCTGCGAGCCTTTCGTGGGGTGCGGTTCTGGTGGCAACGGCCACCGTTGTTATGGGAGGCGGACTGGTCAGTTTCCTCTCGGCACGACGCATCTCACGACTCCAGCCTGCCGACGCCCTTCGAACTTGAGCTGACTGATCCTCGCTGGCGACACGCTCGCCGCGATGAGCGTGATCGGCTCAAACCCGTCCGAGACTCTTGCCCGCTTCTTACACTTCCTCGCAACAATCGCCCGCATGAAACGCTCAACACCCGGGTTAGCAGTCTTGGTATCCGTGCTTGCCCTACTGACCGCCGCCTGCGGGTCATCCGACCAGCGGTCGAACCTCGACCCTGAAACCACGACGACGTCGGTGGCCGCTGCTGCGAACGCTGCGACGGACCCCACAAATGTGGCTGAGCCGAACACCGACGAAACTTCGACCGACGCCGATGTGGAAGCGGCGCCGACCGGCGAAGCCCCTGACTTCACCGATGCGGCGACGACGTTGGGAGTCACGGTTGCCGAGCTGCAAGCCGCGCTTGGCGCCCCACCGCCCGACCTCGCCGCCGCAGCCGAGGCGCTCGGCGTGACGGTTGAAGAGCTCGAAGCGGCGCTTCCGCCGCCACCAGATACGGCTGGGCCGGGCGCCGGCGACGTCATTCCACCCTCCGGTGTTCCCGCGGCGGCGCTCGAGGCAGCGGCGGTCGGCACCGACGTCACGAACGTGATTTTGACGTTGCAGTCCGTCGACTGTGCCGACTACGCCGACCTCTATTCGTCTGACGTGACCGACCTCAGCCAGGGCACTACCTATGCGGGCGGCACGTCGATCAGCGTGGTCGACGGCGGGTGTCTGCTCGAATCGAACAACATCCCGAACCACGACTTTGCCGACGAGACGTCGGCCTTCGCCACAATCACGTCGCCCAACGGCCTGACCGTCACGATCCCGTCCGACCCGGTTGCCGCAGGCCAACCGACGATGCTGTCGCAGCGTTCGTACAACGCCGTGATGCTCAATGGTGTCGTACTCGACCTCCTGTCGGCAGGTTGTTACAACCCCGACTCACCAAATGCTGATGCCGACGGCAACACCGCGATCGGCTGCAGTGAGAACCACCCTTGGCTGCTCGACCCGCTGGGCACCGACCACAAGTTCGGCGCCGATCAACACAACGCCCACACCCAGCCAGACGGCCGCTACCACTACCACGCCTCGCCCAACGCCCTTTATGAGGATGCTCCGACCGAGGGCGGGTCGCCGGTGATCGGCTTCGCCGCCGACGGGTTTCCGGTTTACGGCCCCTACTTCGTCGACCCCGACACCGGCGAGGTTCGCGAAGCGATCTCCGGTTATACGCTCAAGCAGGGCGAACGCCCCTTGGGCGACGGCGAGCCGGGCGGGATCTACTCCGGCATCTACAACAACGACTACGAGTTCGGCAGCACCGGTGACCTCGACGAATGCAACGGCATGACGGTCGACGGCAACTACGGCTACTACGTCACGAACGCCTACCCGTGGGTGATGAAATGCTTCACCGGAACGCCCGATCCGTCTTTCACGAAGTGACAATCGCGGACCGCGGGGTGGTTGGTTGAGGATGATCGTCGGCGGCGAAGCAGACCGACAACCTGGAGGCCGTGCTACGCCCCCTTACCCGCTGCCGCCGTCCACAAAATCGTCTTCGGAATCGCGTTGAAGGATGAGCAGCTCGACGCCTTGGTGACCGCCGCCTGGAATGCCGTCGCCAAACCTGACCCGAGCGGGGCGTATCGCTGGCGCATGTGACACCTGCAGATGTCGCTACCTGGCTACGGTGGGACAACGTCCGTGGTGCTGCAGGCATCGACCAAACGATTCTCTCGGGGTGTCAGCGACAAGACATGATCGAGGGTGCCGAGTGAAGGTGTATCCCAGCGTCCAACCGATCGGAGAGCGACGATGAACATGCCTAGGTCCATCAGGGAAATCACGTCGAAAGTCGGCCGCGCAAAAGGCCAGGCGCAGCGGGCCGAGAGCAAGATGAATCGGGTGCGAGGCAGCGCCAGTCGCGCTCGCGGATCGAAGTCTGATCCGAACCAGAAGTCTGATCCGAACCAGAAGTCTGATCCGAACCCGAAGTCTGATCCGAACCCGAAGCGAGAGTCAAAGCCGAAGCGAGAGTCAAAGCCGAATGCGGTCGTGCCCGCTGTCACCGGCGTGCTCGGCGCGATCGGTGCGGTACTGCTCGGGCTGGCTGTCGCCGATAGTTCCGACGACCGTCTGCTGTTCAGCCTGATCGGGCTCCCCATGGGAGCGATCTTGGCGATCGGCGTCGTGATGTCGTATCGGTGGGCCGGCCTCATCGATCTGTCTGATTGACGGTCGGCACGCAACGGTCACCCGCCGTCAGAGAAACGTGAACCGGTCGCCTTCGTGTACGGACCCTGGTTCGTCGACCGCTGCATAGACGCCGACGTTCTGGTCCAGGTCCCGGACCGTCAATGCGTGGTGTTTGCGCCAGATTCGGCGCCGGCGACGACGCGCAGTCGTTGCACGATCTCGCCGTCGACTATTCCCGTCGCGACGGTCTTGTGTTCACGCCGGCGTAGACATCGCCCGTGAGTCCTCCTGCGGGTCAGCCCGACAGGTCGGCGATAGCCGCGTGGCGAGTGACCGGCCTGAGGCTCCTTGTACGCGCGGCCACTTAGGATCGGACTGTGCGTGCTGAGCCGGCCAAACGACGATGGGCGACGGTGACCGCCTTGGTCTTGCTGCTGGCGACCGCGTGCGGCTCCGGCGCCGCCGACGACGAATCGGCGGTCGCGACGTCTCCGCGCGTTCAGGATGCCTCGGCATCGAAAGATCGAGCTTCACTGCTCGATCAGGTCGAGTACTGGGTGTATCTGATCGATGTGAACCTGGAGTTGGACACCGTCGACCAGATTGTCGACTCCGATCACGATCTCGTCGTCCTCGACTTCATCCCATCCGAACAGCAGAACGAGGACTATCCAATGGGCGATGTCGTGGATCAACTCCACGCCGCCGACCGCGAGAAGCTGGTTCTTGCATACATCGACATCGGCCAGGCAGAGGACTACCGCGTCTATTGGGAGTCGGGTTGGCGAATCGGTGATCCCGACTGGATCGTGGCGAACGACCCCGATGGATGGGAGGGCAACTACCCGGTCGCATACTGGCGGGACGAATGGCACGACATTTGGCTCGGTGATGACGGGCTCGTCAGCCAGATCGTCGACGCCGGGTTCGACGGCGTGTATCTCGATTGGGTCGAGGCCTACAGCGACGACAATGTCGCAACGGCTGCCTCCGACGATGACGTTGATCCGGTCGAGGCGATGGTCGATTGGGTCTCAGCGATCGCCGAGACGGGGCGCGACGACAACCCCAGCTTCCTGGTGATCGGCCAGAACGTGGCCGAGCTCGCCGCTGACCACGCTGGCTACCGGGCGGTGATCGATGCTGTCGCCCAGGAGCAGGTCTGGTTCGACGGCGCTGCGGACAACGACCCGCCCGGCGACTGTCGGCTCCCGTCAACCGATGGTCTCGTCGACACCGAGGCCTACGAGGCGACGCTCAGCGCAGACTGTGCGAGGCAGTATTTCGAGTTTCCGAATTCAACGCTCCACGTCAGCAGCGAGGAATATCTCACATGGCTCGACACGGTGTGGGCGATGGGCGTGCCGGTGTTTACGGTCGATTACGCCACCGTCGGCGAGAACGTCGAGTTCGTGCTGGAAACCTCGCGAGCGCACGGGTTCGTGCCATTTGTCGGCACTCGTCGGCTCGATGGGTTCATCCCGGCGAGGTGACCGCCAAGAGCTCCGCCAATCGTCAGTCAGCGCCGACAGCCTTGCGGCCCGCCACCCGTTGCAGGGTGCCGGGTACGAACGCGGTGACCTCGACCTCTCCGAAACCGGCCTGCACGAAATAGCCGATGCACTCGGCGACGGTGTGGGCGCGACCGAGTCCGGCACACAGCAACTCGTTCATACCCCACATGGCAGCGTCGGCCGGACCTCGTCGGTCATCGTCGAGCATCTCGCCGATCAGGTGCATCTCTCCACCCGGGAGCAGCGCATCGTGGGCCCGTGCGATCACCCCCGCGATCACGTCCGCGTCGTAGATCGGCAGATTGCTGGCCATGACCACCACATCGCAGTCACGGGGGAGCGGATCGGACGTGAAGTCGCCGCCGATGGTGTCGACCCGATCGGCGACGCCGTTATCAGCCAGGAACTCGCGGGTGACCTCGACCACCGGAGGTAGATCGAAGACGACGGCGGTCATGTCGGGATAGGTCTTGACAACATTGATCGAGTACGCCCCCGACCCTCCGCCGAGATCGAGCATCCGCTTGCGGCGCGCCAGGTCGACCGTTCGGACAAAACGGCGGCCGGCGCCCATGCCGATGCTGTAGGTGGCGTTGTGATAGTTGCGGGCTCGCTCGACGGTGAGATCGCCGTACATTCCCAACAGCGTGGGTTCTGGACCGTCGGTCATCAGTTCGGAGATGAGAAACCAGTCGGGCACGTCGCGCCGGGTGAACGTCATCCATGGACCCGCATACGACTGCTCGCCCTTTACCAGGTAGCGCGCAACGTCGGGCGGGTTCACGAGTTTGCCTCCCTCGCTCCGAAGCAGGTCGAGTGTGAGGCAGCAGACTACGAGTCGCCCGGCATCGAGCTGGCTGATTCGGCATGAAGTCGCCACGGCGTCCTCATCGATGGCGCCCTCGGCGACGGCGGTGAAGACGCCAAGATCGAGCGCTGCCCACAGCACAGCGGTCTCGGTGTATGCCCTTGCCATTCTCTGCAGTCGGGTCGTGTCGGGACGGGGTTCGGAACTCATGGTTGTGCCTTCCAGCGTTCGTCGATCTGGATCCACTCGGGTTTGTCGGTTGCCCAGTATTCGCCCCGGATGTTCTCACCGCCGGCGACCGCGCGTCGCAGCGAAGAGAAAACCCGGTCTCGGGAGTTCTCTCGCCCTCGTGACGGATCTGTCGTTGTTGTTCGGCTGAGCTCGATGCTCGAGTCCCTGCGGACCGAGGTATGCGACCCCGAGGGCATGGATGTCAAGGCCATCTGCCACTCTGCGGAGTCGAGGGTGCCACGGCACCTAGACGTAGCTGGATGTCATACTTGCCCGATGGTTGAGGCTCCGGACTGGTTCGAGATCACGCGCCGCAATGCGCGGTCGGTGCAGACGACGATCGGGTGGATCTATTGGGATCCGGGGGCGACCGCCCGCTACATCGAGCTCGGTCTTCCAGAAGTCTTCGCCGAGCCGCTCGGCTACATGGCGGCGCGGTGTGCCCCACTCGCCGCCGCTGGGCCCGATGCTGTGATCGCTGCATTCGGATCGATCAGCGCCAGGGGGATTCGTGGCGCCTTCAACGTGCTCGGCCACGACCCTGAGCGCTTCGAGCAGTGCCGCCGAGCGCGAGACGAGGCGGTTGTCGAGGGTTTACACGCGTACGCGCCCGGCATCGTCGGCCCGCTCGTGGAGATCGGACCCGAACTGTGGTCGGTCGTCGAGCAACTGCCTGTCATGGGGCGTGTGTTGATGGCCGCCCATCTGGCCGTGCCGCGCCCCGATGATCCGCTTTTGTCGGGGTGGCACGCCATCAACTGCATCCGTGAGTGGCGCGGCGACACCCACTGGGCGATTGTCGTAGCGGCAGGGCTGACCCATCCGGAGGCGTCGATTCTTCACAACGCCCACATGGATTACGAGACCGATTGGATGCCCACCTCGCGCGGCTCAACACCAGAGGAGATCGAGGCCGGGTGGACTGCGCTCGCACACAAGGGCCTGGCCGAGGTTGACCAAGACTGGCACCGGGTGCTACCGCACGGCCGCGCCTTGCGCCAACGGATCGAAGACGACACCGATCGCCTTACGACCCTGCCATGGGAGCTGCTCGGCGAGGATCGGTCACGCTGGTTCTCCGAAACGTTTGAACCGCCGTGTGAGGCACTCTTGGCGCGGGTCGACGAAACGGCCGGCCCGAACTATCAGCCGGCGTCACGCCTCCGAACCTGACGCGGCTCGTCCTCGACGACCTCGACGCCCTGCCAGAAGGCGACCCGGTCGGTGACGAGTCGGCGGGCCAGAGGCCAAGGGTGTTGGTAGGTAAAGGCAGCGTTTTGAGCTACGTCGGACCGCCCTTGCACATGCCAGTACGAGGCTTTGCCCTTCCAGAAGCATCGGCTTGTGGTCGGGCTTTCCAGTAGGTGCTCTTGGTCGACGTCGTCGAGCGGGAAGTAGCTCATCCCCTCCACGACACGGACGTCGTCGCTTTGAGCAATCACTACACCATCGAACACTGCACGGGTCATGTTATTTGAACCCGGGAGTGGTGAACCGGCATTCCAAACCACAGAAGCTTCCTTCTCGCGATCGGGAAGAGTCGCCAGCTGAGCCGTGTTCCCGCTGCGTCCGAAAGCTTCGGAACAACGGCGCGCGTTCCGTCAACCTCGAACGCACCCGCAGCGTGCGGCTTACCTCAATCAGGAGATCCCCCAATGATCATCACTTCTCGACGACTCGGTCTCGTGGCCGCAGCCGCGATCGTGTTCGCTGCTTGCGGCTCGGACGATTCCGCCTCAACAGCGACCAATCCGCCGCCTCCGGCCACCGACGCTCCGGTTGCAACGGAACCAGCGGCGGAGGAACCGCTGCTCGACGAGGCAGCGATGGACGACACGATGGAACTCCCCGAGTTTGCGGAAGGTTTCACACTCGCCGTGAGCAGCGACGCGGCCGACAGCGTCGTCGCAGGCGATGAAGTTGCGATCGATGTCGTCGCCACCGGTTACGAACTGTCGTGTGATTGGACCGGCAAGACCGTGAACGAGAATTTCGGTCACTACCATGTTTTGCTCGACAACAGCCTGATCGACATGAAGTGTGATCCGACAGCGACGGTCTCGATGCAGAACGTGGCGCCAGGGACGCACACGATCGCTGTTGTACCGGCGCTGAACGACCACACCGAGATTCTCCACAATATGGGAGCGATCGACTTCACCTACGAGCCGGCGGCGGCTATGCCCGAGATCGTCGACGCCGCGGTGACCGCCGATCCGGTGATCCGGATCGTCTCGCCCCAGGCCGGCGATGTGGTCAGCGGTGACTTCGACATCGTCATCGAAGTCGAGAACTACGAGTTGAGCTGCGACCTGTTCGGGAAGCCAGGCTTGCTGGGTTACGGCCACTACCACATGCACCTCGATAGCACCGACGGTCCGATGATGGGCATGGGCAGCATGATGGGCATGAGCTGCTCGACGACGTTCGCGGCATCGACCGTTGGACTGGAATCGGGTTCGGCGCACAGCGTCATCGCAGTACTCGCCGACAACGGACATGCTCCGCTGATGAACGCGGTAGCCGCTGAGGTCGAGGTCACAGTCGGATGAGCCGAGCGATCCTCGTCGGCCTTGGAGGTTTGGTGCTGTTGCTCTCCGCATGTGGAGATGACGGGCCCGGTCATGCTGCAGACATCCGTCCGCGGCTACAGACCGGGGCCGGCGAGATCGTGCTGACCGACGTGGTGTGCCCACCGATCGACGGGTACGCCGGGCCGGTTGCCGATCATGGTGTTGGTGCGGTTGCCGACGGTGAGTTGGTGATCGACGCCGGGGATTTCTTCTTCGGGCCGACCTGCTCGGTCAACGGTGCCGGTGACACGGTCTCGATGACGGTGACCAACAGTGGCGGCATCTTGCACAACGTGTCAGTCGCCGATCAGAGTATCGATGTCGACATCAAGCCTGGCGAGACGGTTGTCGTCGAGATCGCCGTCGGCGAGGTACCGCTCGTCTATATCTGCAAGTACCACCGCACAGCCGGCATGGTTGGCGCTCTGCTTCCTGGCGTCTAGTGCCGTTTGCTGATGCGGCACTAGACGTGTCGTAGATCGATCGGGGCGGGGTGTCCAGGTTGGACGCCCCGACCCGATCGACCATTGCTGGGCCCTGGTCACGTTCGTTGCAATGATCCGGTCACCGTTTGTCCACCAAAGATGAGGGAGACGAGGAGGACGACCGCTCCGCCTCGAAGCGCGACGTCGGCAATATTGAAGACCCGCGGATATGGGTCCACCACGATCCAATCGACCACTGCCCCGCGTCCAGAACCGGGCGCCCGCACGATGCGGTCGACGAGGTTTCCGGCCGCGCCGCCTGCAAGTGCGCCGACTGCGAGCGCCGGGGCCGCGCTCCAACGTCCGGTTGTTGCGACGATGAGTAGCGCCAGCGTTCCGGTCACGGTAACTGCCGTCCAGAACAGCGATGCTCCCGATGCCAGCCCGAACGGTCCTCCGGAATTGCGGATCAGGGTGAGATGCAAGGGCCCCCACTGCCTGGATTCGTCGGCGAACGCCTCGACCGCGATGCTCTTGGACATCTGATCGACGAACAGTGTGATACCAGCCACAGCCAGCACGCGAGCCCTGCCATTGCCGAAACCGGTCTGATCGATGGCGGCATTGGGCGACATGCACAGGAAACCACCTCGCTGCTTGTGTGCTTCCCGGTCGAAGTTTCAGAAGGCGACCCGGTATCGCTCCGCCTCGGGAAGTCGAATCCATTGTTCCGGGGTTCCCCGTACATGTCCAAGCGTGAACCCGACATCACGGTGTACTGGCGGCCCGGTTGCGGCTTCTGTGCCCGACTTCTGCGCCAACTCGACCAGCATGCGATACCGCATCGGCGTGTCGACATCTGGGCCGACCCGCGAGCCGGGGCGGTGGTGCGCGCCGCTGCCCGTGGCAACGAAACAGTCCCCACTGTCACCGTTGGGCCGGTCACTCTTGTGAACCCGAGACTCGACGACATTTTGACGACAGCGAAGGAACATGTTCCCTGGGCGGTACCCGATGGTTGGGAGCCACGACAGCCCGGCCGATTTGGTCGTTGGCTGTCCGCCAAGTTGAACGGCAACGCAGCGGCCGCTTGACGGGGTCACAGTCGCCGCCAAGCCGAGCCAATGACATCGATGCCTAATCTGGGTGGCGGTCGATGTGCTCCAGCCGAAGTGCCTGCATGTGATCTCGTACATGCTGTTCGAAGGAGCGTTTCACGGCGGTTCGGGCGAGTGGCCAGGTGAGCAGGCCGCCTCTGAGGGCGAACGTACCCGTATGTGTCAGTTGCGCACCGTCGGAGGTCGGGGCAGCCTCGAACCGCTCGTTGCACGATTTGTATGGGCCTTTCAGGTGTTCGAAGGTCAGCCATGTCGGTCCGAACGTGACGACCTCGACGGTCGAGTACCGGAAATGGCCGGCTTGACCTGAGAACCGACGTACGACTGTGTCACTGCCCGCCGCCACGACGTCGGCGCCGTCGCTCATCCGAGCCCGAAACTGGGCGATCACATCCGTCGGGGAGATGCCGACCCTGACCGATTCCGGCGTCAGTCGGATAGTGGGAGCGACCGACATGCATGCGAGCGACATCGCCGAACCGGCCACGTAGCTACCGCCGCGCGACGCTATCGATCGCTTAGACATGCGTGTCGAGACCGCCGCCGTCAGCACGCTGCGAGCGGACGAGCCCCAGGATTCGTGCGGCGCGCCTCGAGATCCAAAGTCTGACAGATCTGAAGGCGCTCGCCTTGGGTGGCTTCTTGTTGTGCTTCGGCGCTCCGGAACGGCGCCCAAGTTGCTGGTAGGCGAGGAACGAGCAGTAGTCCACGGCTCAGCGGCTCACAGGTTCGGGTTGCACATAATGAGAACCCGTCTCACGGGGAGCGACTTCCAATGATCAGCAAGGCGCCGGTCGCGCATCATCGGGTCAGCCGCCGATCGATGCGTCTTGGTTGCGGTTGCTCGCGATCCAGAATGGAAGTGCGACGAGAAAGAAAGCGCCGATGATGTTGCCGACGGCGGCCGGTGCCACCGCCCAAGCCAGCCCATCTCCCCAGCCGGGCCCATTCTCGAGCGGTTGGATCAGCGAGAGGTAGGCCATGTTGGCGGGACTGTGCAGAAACCCACCTGCTACGAAGGCCATCACGACGACGACGACGGGAATGAACTTGCCGATGATGGTGCGCCCCATCGTCGCCAGGAACGCTGCCATTCCGACAAGCCAGTTCCCCATGACCCCAGAGAGGACCGCTTGGAGAACACCCTCGAAACCACCGATCTCTTGGTACCGCATCTTCGAGGTAACAACCTCGCTCAGCAGCTCCTCGTATCCGGCGCCATAGCTCTGCGTGTAACTGACGAGCTGACCAACCAGGAACGCCCCGATCATGTTGCCGAGCGCAGCCAGGACCCAGAGGCGCAGGATCGCAGAACGAATCGACGACGAACTCTTGCCCGCCCGTTTGCGGCTGAGCATGGTCGCCGGAAGTTCGACGTTGACCTCGGTGAACAACAATGCGCCACTGAGCACGACCAGGAAGAATCCGACAGAGAACCCAAAACCTTCCAGCAGACGTTTGACGCCTTCGTTCTCTGTGCCTGTTGCTATGAGCGTGCTGAATAGCGCCCCGATAGTGATGAACCCGCCGGCAACCGTGCTGAGAATCAGAACCTGCAGGCTGGTCAGCGACATCGCTCGTTTCGAGCCGGCCTCGGCCATCTCGATCAACACGACCTCCGGAGCGAGATGTTGAGCTGCCGGGAAATCTCGGTCCGGCTGCGCAGCGTGGATCATTCTGGCCTCTCGTTGTTGTTCGGAGTGATCTCGGGATATTCGGGGTTCCACCAACGTTGTGCGACGCGGCGACTGATCTCTTCGCCATCAATGTCATCGCCAACACCGTCAACTGCTGCTGCGGCGGCTACTGCGTGGGCGATCCTGCGGCTGACCGTCTGTACCTGTTCGAGTGGCGGGAGTACACCCTTGGTCGTGTCCCCGGTTCGACAGGGGCTGTGATCGGCGACGCTGCGGGCTGCCGCCAGCAGCATCCGATCGGTGATCGTCGAAGCGTTCGAGATCACGGCTCCCATACCAACGCCAGGGAAGACATAGACGTTGTTTGCCTGGGAAATCGTGTGGGCCACCCCATCGTGGACGACATCGTCGAACGGGCTTCCGGTGGCGATCAACGCCCGGCCGCCGGACCAACGAAACAGGTCTGACGGTATTGCCTCGGCGTGGCTCGTGGGGTTCGACAGCGGGAGGATGATCGGCCGGTCGGTTGCCGCCAGCATCGACGAGACGATGGTCTCGGTGAACAATCCCGGCTGGCCCGACACGCCGACCAGGACCGTTGAGCGCGCCCGCTCGACGACGGTGGCGAGGGGCGTCGGCCCGTCGTTGTCGGCCCACGAGGCGACCGCATCCCAGGGCTGCGCAAACGGGAGCTGGAAGTTGAGCAGGTCGTCGCGCCGGTCATGCAGCAGGCCGTTTGCATCTGTGAGGAAGAGCTGAGCTCCGGATTCTGCGACGCCGTCCTCGGCCAACGCGTCGCGCAACATTGAGGCGATCCCGGTGCCGGCTGATCCGGCCCCCACGATGCAGATCGTTTGTTCCGCCAGGGTCGATCCCTGGACTGTCGCGGCCGCGTGAATCGTGGCCAGCGCCACCGCTGCCGTGCCCTGTATGTCGTCGTTGAAACTGAGCAGGCGATCGCGGTATCGGTGCAACAGTGGCGTGGCGTGGTGGCCGGCGAAGTCTTCCCATTGCAGCAAGACACCCGGAAATCGAGAATCGAGTGTGGTCACGAATTGTTCGATGAAGTCGTCGTACTCGGCCCCGGTGACCCTTTCGTGACGCCAACCGAGGTAGAGCGGGTCTTCGAGCAGTTCGATGTTGTTGGTGCCGACATCGAGCAGGATTGGGATTGTGCGCCTCGGATCGACTCCCCCCGCCGCGGTGTACAGCGACAGTTTCCCGATCGGGATGCCCATTCCGCCGAGACCCTGGTCGCCGAGCCCGAGGATTCGTTCACCGTCGGTGACCACGACGATGTCGACGTCGCCCTCGACGGCGCCGAGTTGCTTCGCGATCTGATCTCGGTCGGGATAGCTCAGGAATAGTCCGAGCGGTCGGCGATAGACATGACTGAACTGCTGGCAAGCGGCACCGACCGTCGGCGTGTACAGCACCGGGAGCATTTCGGCCAGATGCGTCTCGACAAACGCATAAAACAACACCTGATTGGTGTCTTGCAGGGCGCGCAGGAAGATGTGTCGTTCGAGATCGTCGTGGAGCCGGTCGTACTTGTCACGAAGGCGAGCGCATTGTTCATCACTTGCCTCGATTCGCGGCGGCAGTAGCCCGGCGATGCCGAGCGCCTGTCGCTCGCCCGATGTGAACGCCGTGCCCTTGTTGAGAGATGCGTCGTTCAACAGCGCTCGCCCTCGTAGCGATGTCGAAACTGCCGGAACCGTCATGCTGGGTTGGCTGTCATGTGGGGATCCTCCTGGCCTGGCGTCGGCGTTCAGCCCGCGGCTGCAACATAGATCGCACCGGCTACCAGTCCGAACACGACGTGCGCCATCACAATGCCTGCGGCGGTCAGCTTTCCGAAGCCGGTCATTGCGGTGCCGGGTGCCGGCATGTCGCCGTTGCGCACCAGGGGGTGGGCCATCGTCAACATGATCGGCATCATGATGGTGACCATTCCGCCGTGGACGAGTCCGAACAGTGCGCCGAGGCCGGCAGCGCCACCGTCGGAGGTCGGGTCGACTGCGTGGAGCAAACCGGCATGCACGAGACCGAAGCCTGCGCTCATCATGAGGTGCATCATCAGCCCAACGGCGTAGACGACGTTCTTGGCGGCCTTCGGCACGATCATGGTGCCCAAGGTGCGTAGCAGATCCATCGAGGTCATCTTCATGGCGCGACCGCCGTAGATGACCATCAGCATCGCGACGCCGCCGACGAGGCCGGCGATGATGGCGCTGTCTGCTTCGTAGTTGCCGGCCAGCGATACAGCCAGAGTTGATACATGCATGTCGAAATCTCCTTGAGCGTTGTGAAGCCTGCGCGGGCGCAGCGCTTCGAGTCGATTGCAGCAAACGCCTCTGAGACCTGCCGATCAACCAGATGTCGTCATATGCGACAATCTCCCGTGGCCTTGATCGAGATGGAACCGTCGCCGAGTCAGATTTTGAACGCATCCAGCGCCCACCGGGCATCAGGATCGTGAGGTACCCGACGGTCCGATCCGACGAGATCGGTTGGTTGACGGTGATAGAGATGATCGAAGTCGACCGAGTGATGATGCACGACCTACGGATTGAACTCATTCAGATGATGGAGAACGCCGGCCGCAATCTGGCCGAACTGGTGCTGAAAAGGTTCAGCCCGGCGACCGTCACGGTGCTCGCAGGCTCGGGAGGCAACGGCGGCGGCGGCCTGGTCGCCGCGCGCCACCTTGCCAACCGCGGAGTTGAGGTGTGCGTGACCCTCGGACGACAAGCGAAAGCGCTCGCTCCGGTGCCGGTACATCAGTACGAGATTCTGCAACGGATGGGGGTGCCGGTCGTGGACGAGCCCCATCGCTCAGATGTCGTCATCGACGCTCTGATCGGGTACAGCCTGAAGGGTGCGCCGCGGGGCCGGATCGGCGAACTCGTCGGCCGGATCGGTGACTTAGGTGATCACGTCGTGTCGCTCGATACGCCGTCGGGAGTCAACGTCACCGACGGTTCAGCGCCAGGGGTGGCGGTGAACGCCAATATGACGATGACGTTGGGTTTACCCAAGGTTGGCCTCCGCGGCAATGTTTGTGTTGGTGAGTTGTATCTCGCTGACATCTCGATCCCGCCGTCCGTGTACGACGCCATCGGCGCCGGACCAGCACCCGACTTCACGAGCAGCAGCATTCTTCGCGTCATCCTGACGAACGAAGACGCTGAAAGAGCCGTGACGTAGGTACACCTTCCTCAATGCCGCATGGTCCGTCTGATACGGATCGGCTGGCGACAACGAGGCCGCCAGGGCGTATGTTCAGTGCGATGGGATCAAGATTGGCACGTTATGGCACCTGGCTGGCGTGTTGTCTCAGCCGCGGCCCGCGATCTCCGCTCGGCGAGGGCGATGTCGAGCTGCTCGCCCAGGAGATGGGCGAACAGTCATACGCAGGTGGCACGTTCGTGTTCCGCCAGGGCGATCCGGCAGCCAGGGTTCACGTGGTGCGAACAGGTTCCGTCGAGTTGTCGAGGGAGGTCAAGGGGCGTCGGGTAATCCTGCAGGTACTCCGACCTGGTGACGTGTTCGGCGACGTGCCGGTTTTCCTCGGCGATCCCGAGCCATTCGATGCCAGAGCTGTTGAGGACTGCACAGTGCTCGAACTCGACTCGGCGGCGCTGTATCACCTGCTACAGACGCGACCACTGGTCGCCAGACGCTGGTTCGTGTCGCTGGCCGAGCGGATGGCCGGCCTGCAGAACCGTCTTGTCGACCTGTTGGCAGGAGGCATCGAATCTCAGCTGGCGTCGATCCTGCTCCGGGAGGCCGATGCCCAAGGCCGCGTGCAGGCGACGCAGAGCAGCCTGGCCGGCATGCTCGGAGCTCAGCGCTCCAGCGTGCAGCGCGTACTCAAGATGCTCGAGTCCGCAGGATTGATCGAGCTCCGCTATCGGTGCATCGACCTCGTCGACCGGGGCGGCCTCGCCTCGTTGTTGGACCCGAGCGACTCCGATTCAGCCTCACCCGGCGTGGCGATCAGATGAGGCGCTGCACCAGTTGTCGAGCGCTGAACGCCTCCGCCACAGACCACCCCTGAATCGAATCACGACGGCGATCGAAGTGCGGACGTGACGGACAACACTCAGTCATCTGAGCGCTGTCAGTCGTTGCCGAGCAGATCCACGAACCGTGCCAGCTCAGCTTCGTCGATCTGGGCGACTTCGGTGTCGTCGGGGAAGTTTCCGTCGGCGACATCGGCTCGAAACGAGATCAACGCCCGCACTCGCTCGTCGGCGATCTGGCGATGCAGCGCGGCTACATCGCCATACACCCGAGCATGGCGCGGGGTTCGTTCGCTTTCTCCGCAGATGTCCGAGCTGAACAGGAACATCACGTCGGCGTCAGGGCCCGAACCGAGCGAAATTGTGGTCAAGCCGGTCCGCCGATTAATTTCAGCCATGACCTTGGCCGGGATCAGTTCGCACTCGACAGCGAACGCACCGGCATCTTCGAGAAGCTGGAACTTCCTCCACAGCGTCGCTGCTTCGTCGGCGGTCTTTCCGACAGCGCGTATCCCGCCGTACAGGGTCGACTTCTTGGGGACGAAGCCGAGATGACCCATCACGGGAATCTCCTCGTCGGCGAGCCGGCGAACGACATCCAACCGGCGCGCCGTGATAACGGCATCCGCGCCGTTGGACAACGACTCGAGAGCGACGCCCAACAGCTCGTCGAGTGTCACCGCGCCGGTGAAGTCGATCGCTGCCGTCACGAATACCCGCGACGAACCCTGTCGCACGGCCGATACCGACTCGGACATGCAAACCACCATCTCGACGCCGGCCGCTTCGGCTGCGGCGGCCTCGGCGGCGGTTCCGGCCGTGACTTGAGCGAGCTTGCGATCCCCATGCCTGAGCGCAACGAGCTCCGCCACCGTCACGGTACGGAACACGTCTTGTCCGTTGTAATCGAGTATCCGTGGCATGTTGCGTTACCAGGCGTAGCCGCTGGCCCGTTTGCCCAGCACGAGGTCGTCGAAAGCCTGTGTGGCCGGGCCACCCCCGGCGCCGTAGCAAACGTGCAGCGGAAGTAGGTGCTCCTCGCGGGGATGGCACCAGCGGGCCCCTGGGGCGTCGGCCCAATCGATCAGGCGTTGTGTGCGTTCGGCCTCGGAGATGTCGGTGTTCGTGCACGTGTCGCCGAGCCAGGTCTCGAAGGCCTCGTTTCCGGGGTCGCCGCCGGTGACCGGATGTGTGGGGCCGAAGGCGTTCATGTTGTGGAACGTGAAGCCTGAGCCGAGCACCAGCACGTCGTCGTGAGCCAGTGACGCCAAGGCGGCACCCATCGCGATGTGGGCGGCAGGGTCGAGACTGCTCAGCATCGAGAGCTGGATCACCGGGATCGTTGCATCGGGATACATCAACAAGAGTGGGATGAACACGCCGTGGTCGAACCCGCGGTTCGGGTCGAGCTGCGGTTCGAACCCGGCATCGGTCAACAGCCGAGCGATGCTGCCCGCCAGGTCCGGCGCACCCGGCGCCGGGTACTCGAGTTGGTAGGTCTCCTCGGGGAAGCCGCCATAGTCATAGATCAGGCCGGGTGCACTGCCAGAGGTGATGGTCGGTTGGGCACACTCCCAGTGGGCGCTGACCACCACGATCGCTGACGGTCGGCCGATCGAGCTCTCGGTAGACCGCAGGAACTCGACCATCCGTGCGTGGGACGGGTCACCCATCACCGGCATCGGCCCACCGCCATGGGGTATACACAAAACTCGCGTGTCGCTATCGGTCATAGCCGACCACGATGCCACGGCCAGACCGACTTCGCACTCCCGGCGCTATCTGACCGTCAGTTCTTGAAGATACGACGAGCGAACGACAGGGCGATTCCAAGTCCGACGCCGAAGCCGAGTGCTTGGAATGGGCCGAGCAGCACGCGTGAGTTGCTGATGTCGACGCGCCTGCCGACCGCGATGCCAACCCAACCGTCGACGACCTCGACGGTTGCCCCAGTGGCGAACATCGCTCCGGCGTCGTTCATCGCGATGTTGCCTCGCGCCAGCATCATCTGAGCCCCGCCCTGTTCGACCGAGAGGTCGCCGCCGGCCAGCATCACCAGCGCCCCGCCTTCGCGAATGTTGATGTCGGCATGCGCCAGCACCGCTAGCGCGCCGGCGTTCCTCATGTCGACCGTGCCGCCCTTGATGACCGGAACGAAGCCATTACGCACGCTCGTTGGTGGTTGCTCGCCCATCTCATGCCTCCTTGGTAATCACTCCAGCTGACCATGCCCCCGTGGCGTTCGCAACGAACCCGCCTGTCGCATGTGTAGCAAACAGAGCCCGTGTCGTACCGTTCCTTGGGCGAGCAAGGAACGGAGCGATCGATGAACAACGACAGGCGCGCCAAGCGGTTACCCGATCGGGCGCAGGTAGTGGTCGTCGGCGGCGGCGTGATCGGAGCGAGCGTTGCCTACCACCTCACCAAGCTGGGGTGGAACGATGTGGTGTTGATCGAGCAGAGCAAGCTCACGTCTGGCACGACATGGCATGCTGCAGGCCTGATCGTGTCGGGTGGGATGACCACCGAGACCTCGGCGTGGATGGCCAAGTACACCCGAGAGCTGTACGAACAACTGGAGCACGAGACCGAGCTCTCGACCGGGTTTGTTCCCGTCGGCTACATCCAGACCGGAGCCACCTCAGATCGAATCGACAAGCTGCGCCGGGAAGCAGACTTCCTGAGAGGCGTCGGCATCGAGCGTGAGGAGATCTCGCCGGCCGAGGTACAGAACATGTGGCCGATGCTTGACACCAGCGGCATGATCGCCGGCTTCTACACCGCCAACGAGGGGCGCGCCGACGCGGCCAACTGCGCCATGTCGCTTGCGAAGGGCGCCCGTATGGGTGGTGCACAGATCGTGCAGGACACCCGGGTTACCGGGTTCACGATTCGAGATGGTCGTGTCGTTGGCGTGCACACGACAGAAGGCGATATCGAGTGTGAGCACGTCGTCAACTGCGGCGGCATGTGGGCCCGCCAGATCGGTGCGATGGCTGGCGTCGCTGTGCCACTCCAAGCTGCCGAACACGCCTACTTGATCACCGACCAGATCCCTGCCATGTCGCGCGACATGCCGATCGTCGAGGACCCCGACCGTTTCGCCTACTACCGCGAGGAGACGGGCGGCTTGATGATCGGGCTGTTCGAACCGCTCGGAGCGGCTTGGAGCGTCGACGAGGTTCCGAACGATTTCAGTTTCGGCGAAATCGACACCGACTGGGACCGGCTGGCCCCCTTCGTCGAGGTGGCGATGGAACCACTCCCGACGCTTCGCGACGTCGGCATCCGTAAGTTCTTCACCGGCCCGGAGAGCTTCACGGCCGACAATGGTTCGTTGATGGGCCCGTCGCCAGAGGTCGAGAACTTCTGGGTGGCAGCCGGGTTCAATTCGCTTGGCATCTTGCTCGGGGGCGGCGCCGGCAAGCTGATCGCGCACTGGATTGCTGAGGGCGACCCGCAGGTCGATGTCAGCGAGGTCGATATCGCCCGCGTGCACCCTTTCCAGACCACGCGACGCTTCCGGGAGACCCGCACGATCGAGCTGCTTGGCCGTTTGCACTCGACCGGGTCGTGGCCACATTCGCAACCGGCCCGCGCCCGCAACGCCCGCATGTCGGTGTTGCACGACCGACTGGCGGCAGTCGGCGCCCACTTTGGTGAGTCGGCGGGGTGGGAGAACACCGCTTGGTTCGGCCCTCCGGATACCCAGTTTCCCTACGAGGCAACGTATCGGCGACCGGGATGGTGGGCGCACCACGAAGCCGAACATCACGCCACCCGGAACGACGTGGCGCTGTACGACATGTCGTCGATGTCGAATCTGATGGTCGAGGGTCCGGACGCCGAACGGATCCTCAACCGTCTGAGCGGCAACAACGTTGCCGTGGAACCCGGCACATGCGTGTACACGCAATGGATGAGTCCAGCGGGCAAGGTGCTGGCCGACCTAACCGTCACCCGGCTCGCTGACGACCGGTTCATGGTGGTGGTAGCCGAAGGATTCCATCGCCGCACCGAGACCATGCTGCGCCGTTTGATCCAGGCCGACGACCGTGTGTGGGTGACCGATGCAACGTCGGGTCTGACGATGATCAGCGTGCAAGGGCCGAAGTCGCGTGAGTTGCTGGCACGGATCTCTGACGCCGATCTCTCCAGTCAGGCGTTCCCGTACTTCACCGCACAACAGATCGATCTCGAGTTCGCCCTTGGGTGGGCGTTCCGGATGAGTTTCGTCGGCGAGCTGGGTTGGGAGCTCTATGTGCCCAGCGAGTTCGCACTCGGGGTCTACGACGCTCTCGTGCGAGAGGGCGCTGACCTCGGTCTCGTCCATGCCGGCATGGTCACGTTGGAGAGCACACGTACCGAGGCAGGTCGTAAGGACTACGGGCTCGACATGGAGAACACCGATTCGCCACTCGAAGCCGGTCTCGGGTTTGCCGTCGATTTCGACAAGCCGGGTGGTTTCGTCGGACGTGATGCCTTGCTGGCTGAGAAACAAGCGGGCCCTTCTCGGCGCAGGCTCGTGCAGTTCCTGCTCGACGACCCCGATCCGCTGTTGTTCGGGGAGGAACCGATCTTCCGCGATGGCGAACGGGTCGGGTATCTCCGCTCGGGCAACTTTGGCCACACGCTCGGCGGTGCAATGGGTTTCGGGTACGTCGAGCACGACGGCGGCGTCACCCCGGACTTTGTCCGCGAAGGCGTCTACCAGATCCAGGTCGCCGGGCAGATGGTGTCCGCCGCGGCTTCGTTGCGACCCATGTACGACCCGCGCGGCGAGCGCGTGCGGATGTGATGCCACACGAGCAGGGCGTGGTCTTTGGCCTCGACGGTCCACCAGCGGCGCCTCACGTAGGACCCGAATCGTCGCGCTTCTTCAGGGCCAGGCTCAAACCGATTCTCCGAACGATTGGGGTCATAAGACCCATGTGGTAGGCCGTTGCACACGCATAGGGTCGCGGATGATGAGTCGCATCGACCGGCGGGTGAACGCATGACGGCAGCCGAAGCCGACGCGGTCGAACCACGAATTGTCGTGACACCGGATCTGTTGGCCAAGTACGACCGGCCGGGGCCGCGGTACACGTCGTACCCCACGGCGGTCGAGTTTCACGACGGTTTCGGCCCAGACGACTACGCCGACCGGCTTGCCGATGCTGCGCAACGGGTCGACGACCCCCTCTCGCTGTATGTTCATCTGCCCTTCTGCGAACAGCGCTGCTCGTTCTGCGCCTGCCACGTCGTGGTAACCGGCAAGCAGAGTGTGGCCGATGCCTACCTCGACCGAGTTGTCGCCGAAGCCCGTGCAACGGCAGCCAGGTTGGGCGACCGACGGGTACTCCAGCAATACCACTGGGGCGGCGGCACGCCCACTTACTACCCGCCGGCGGCTTTGGTCGAGCTGCACCGGCAGCTGACCTCCGAGTTCGAGTTGGCACCCGGTGCCGAGGTCGCGCTCGAGGTCGATCCCCGCGTCACCACCGATGAACACCTGGTTGCGTTGCGCGAGTTGGGCTTCAACCGGATCTCGATGGGTGTGCAGGATGCCGACGAAGAGGTGCAGCAGCTGATCGGCAGGCACCAGACCTGGGAGCAGACGGCAAACCTCCACGCCACCGCTCGCCGCCTCGGATACGGGTCGATCAACATCGATCTGATCTATGGCCTTCCCGGTCAGGACGAGCGGACTTTCTCGCGCTCGCTCGATCTCGTTCTGGAACTGCGGCCGGATCGGCTGGCCGTCTATTCGTTCGCACTCGTTCCGTGGATGCGTCCTCACCAAAAGCGGATCGATACCGCCCGGCTTCCCGACCGCGACCTGAAGTTCGGGTTGCTCTCACTGGCAATTTCCCGACTCACCGACGCCGGGTATCGCCAGATCGGCATGGACCACTTCGCGCTGCCCGACGATGAGTTGGCGATCGCCCATGACGATCGCACATTGTCGCGAAACTTCATGGGCTACACCACCAAGCGCGGTACCGAGATCATCGGCCTGGGCAGCTCGGCGATCAGCGATGTCGCCGATGCCTACGCCCAGAATCACCGTCGCCTCGCCTCGTACTATGAGTCGGTCGACTCCGGCGCGATTCCGGTCGAGCGCGGTATCGCCCTCGATGCAGACGATCGGCTCCGGCGTTTCGTGATCACCGAACTGATGTGCAACGGCCGGCTTCGGTCGACCGAGGTGGCCGAGCGGTTCGGTGTCGATGTGGCGACCCACTTCGCCGCCGAGCTCGAAGCGCTGCAGGCGTCGGGCGGGCTGGTGGAGGCCGGCATGGTTCAAGTTGCCGATGGCGACATCGAGGCAACGTCATTGGGCCGCCCGTTCATTCGCAACGTCGCCATGGTGTTCGACACTCGCCTCGCTGCGACCAAAGGCAAACAGGTCTTCTCGCGGACGGTCTGACATGCAACGTACGGGGATCCTCGTCGCCCAACTCGGCGGGCCGGAGCAACTTTCTGACGTCGAGCCGTTCATCCGGGCGATCTTCGCCGATCCTCGCCTCGTGCCTCTCCCCGGTGGGCCGAGAACGAGGTCGGCCGTCAGCACGCTGGTGGCCCGCCTGCGTGGTCGCCGGTCTCGATCCAACTACGCCGCGATCGGCGGTGGGTCTCCCATCGTGGCAACCACACAGCTCCAGGCTGATGCCCTCGCAACCCAACTCGGGGCGCGCGGCCATGACGTGATCGTTGTCGTCGCCCACCGCTACAGCCGTCCCAATACCGACGATGCCATCGACGCTTTGTTGGCAGCCGGCGTTGAACGCGTGGTGCTGTTGCCCTTGTTTCCTCAATACTCTGCGGCGACAACCGGCTCATCTGAGGCCGAGCTGCGGCGGGTCCTGAGCGATCGTGATTCCGATATCGATCTGCGGGTCGTCCGATCCTGGTGCGAGCACCCCAGCTATCTCGACGCTCAGGCACAGTTGATCGAGGAGATGTTGAAGGCGCTGCCAGACGACGAGCTTGCCCGCGCGCTGCTGGTGTTTTCGGCCCATGGCCTGCCGCAGCGGATCGTCGATGGCGGTGACCCGTACCTGGAAGAGATCGACGCAACGATCGCCGGGATCGTCGCTCGGCTCAGGCGATCGATCGATTATTCGACCGCCTATCAATCGCGTGCTGGGCCTATCCGTTGGGTCGGCCCCGATGTGCGAAACGTCGTCGCCGAGGCGCCGGCCGACGGAAAGACGTGGCTCGGTATCGTGCCTGTCTCGTTCGTATCCGAACATGTGGAGACCAGTTTCGAACTCGACATCGAACTCAAGGCGATCGCCGAGGCGGCCGGCGTGCTCGAGTTCCGACGCAGCAGGTGCCTCGACCGCGACCCGATCGTGGGGCCGATGTTGGCCGACATCGTGGAGGGATACCTGTGAGCGAAAGTGCTGACGTCATCGTCGTCGGGGGTGGGCTAGGCGGCTTGCTGGTCGCCTGCGAGGTCGCCCGACGCGGCGGCAGGCCGCTGGTGCTCGAGGCCGGCCACGCAGCAGGGGGAGTGGCGGCCACGATCCGCGACAGCGGCTATCTGCTCGAACCTGCCGCCGGCTCGTTTCTGCTCCCTCACCCTCAGCTGACACCGATTCTCGAGTCGGCGGGTGTGTCGGTCGTACCCGCCAACGCGGCGTCGCATCGCCGATTTGTCTACGACCGCGGCACGCTGTTCGAGTTGGCAGGACCCGCGTCGCTGGCGACCGGGCTGGTGTCCGTGCGCGGCAAGCTCCGGATGCTCCGCGAACCATGGGTCAAACCGCCGACGAATCGTGCCGACGAGTCGCTGCGCAGTTTCTTCGAGCGTCGGTTCGGCCCCGAAATGGGTCGGATTGGCGCAACGTTGATGGCCCACGGTGTATTCGCCGGTGATCCCGATCGACTATCGGCGGGCGCTGCCTTCCCCGCCTTTACGGAACTCGAGGACAAGGCCGGCAGCCTGGTGCGCGGCGGCGTCAAGAGGATGCGGGAGCGTCCCAAGGGTGTACCGCGCCCGAAGGTGCACGTCGCTCCTGACGGCATGGCCGGGCTGGCCGCCGAACTGGCCGCCCATCTCGGCGCCAACTTCCGCTCGGACTGGCCCGTCGATCAGGTTCGGCGTGATGGCGACGGATGGAAGGTGAGCAGTGCGGCCGGCGAAGAATGGGCGCCGTCGGTCGTGATCGCGCTCGCCCCAGCGGCAGCCGCCAGGCTTGTTCCTGAGCCGGTGTCGGCGTTGTTGGGCGAACCGAGTGCGGCCCCTGTTGCCGTGGTCGGCCTCGGGGGAACGTCGGCCGATGTGCCGGCGCCGGCCGGATTTGGGGCACTCACGGGTCCCGACTCGGGTGTACGTGTGCTCGGTCTCTTGTTTGAGTCGTCGTACGCACCAGGGCGGGCGCCCGCCCGGCATCGGCTGCTCAAGGGGATCTACGGGGGCGCCGCAGACCCGTCGGTGCTGGCCCTCACCGACGGGCAGTTGGTCGACCTGGCTGTCGAGGAAGCCGGCCGGATACTCGGCGTGATTCCGCAGCCCACGTGGACCCGCGTCGTGCGACATTCGCAGGGGATCCCCCAGTACAACGTTGGACACCTGGCGTGGGTCGACCGACTTGACGCAGCCACCGCCGAACTTTCGGGACTGCATTTTGCCGGGTGGGGCTACCGCGGAATCGGCGTGTCATCGCTGGCCAAGCACGCCTCGCAACTGGGCGAATCCCTCACCCGATCGTAGGCCCAAGCCCCCATGGTTCCGCTCAGACCGTTACCAAAGCTGGCCCTTTGGTAACGGTGGTTGGGTAAGGTTCTGGCATGATCAGGAGAAGCATCGGACGTCTCGTGCTTCGCCTCGCCAGGTGGAAGGCTGAGGGTTCGGCGCCCACCGAGCAGAAGTATGTGTTGATCGCCGCCCCGCACACGAGCAACTGGGATCTGCTGTACCTGCTTGCCCTGTCGTTCCACCTTGGCGTAAAGGTGTCATGGCTGGGCAAGGACTCGCTTTTCAGGGGCCCGATGGGCTTTGTGCTGCGTCGTTTCGGCGGGGTGCCGGTGCCCCGCGGCAAACGATCCGGAATGGTCGAGTCGCTGGTCGACCAGTTCCAGCGGGCCGAGTCGCTTGTGATCGTGATCCCGGCGGAGGCAACACGCAGCTATACCGATCATTGGAAATCTGGCTTCTATCGGGTCGCCGTCGCGGCGCAGGTGCCAATCGTGTGTGGCTACCTCGACTATCAGCACCGCGTCGGCGGATTCGGGCTGGTGGTGCAGCCAACCGATGACCTCGATGCCGATATGGCTGTCTTCCGGTCGTTTTACGCCGACAAGCAGGGCAAGTTCCCTGAGCAGGTCGGCGAGGTTCGGATGCGGTCCGAGGACATTGCGAAATCGCTGTGAGTCGTGCATGCCAAAGCCGCCGTTCGACAGGAATGCCGGTGACCTTGTGCCCTGTCACCGATGCTTTATGGTCGACAGATTGGCGATCGTGATGTCGCCGCTCCTTTTGCGCCGCAGTGCCGGAGCGCCCCGCCCATGATCGCCCTGTTCTTGAGCAGCGTGATCGCCGCCGCCGTCTCGCTTGCCGGGAGCTACTGGCTCGCACACGCGCTTCGTAAACGGGGTCGCAGCCAGCCGATCCTGCAACGCAATGCCGATAACCTGGTGGCCCCCGAGCATCAGCACAAGGCGGGGACGCCCACGATGGGCGGGATCGCAATCCTGGGCGCGGCGCTGCTTGGCTATCTGGTCAGTCATCTGCGCGACGGTGTCGTGTTCTCCAACCAAACGCTGATCGCCTTCGGGGGTGTGATCCTGATGGCGTCGATCGGGTTGATCGACGACGTGATGAAGGTTCGTGCTCGCCAGAACCGAGGATTGTTCTGGAAGCTGAAGGGCGTAATCACGTTGATGGCATCGTTCGCCATCGCAAGCAGCCTGGTGATCTTCACCGACATCGACACGCGGTTGTCGCTGACACGCGCCGACTTCCCTGGGTGGGAACTCGGGTCCGTGGGGTGGACGATTTGGGCGGGTTTGATCATTTTCAGCACGGCCAACGCGGTGAACGTGACCGACGGCCTCGATGGGTTGGCGAGTGGAGCAGCGCTGTTCGGCTTCATCGCCTTCACCGGTATCGCCTACGCCGGATTCCGAACCCCAGAGGTGTACGGCTCGATCGTGCACCCGTACGATCTGGCCGTGTTTTCAGCGGCGTTCGCCGGCGCCTGCATCGGGTTCCTCTGGATGAATGCGGCCCCGGCGTTGATCTTCATGGGAGACGTCGGTGCGTTGGCGATCGGTACGGCGCTGGCCGTGTTGGCGCTGACCACCAACACCCATCTCCTGTTGCCACTGATCTGCGGCCTCAACGTGCTCGAGATCGGTTCAGTGGCATTGCAGATGGGAGTGTTCCGAGCTACCGGGCGGCGGCGTCGACTGTTCCGTTTGTCGCCGGTGCATCACCATTTCGAGCTCGCCGGCTGGCCGGAAACCCGGGTCATCATTCGTTTCTGGCTGATCGCCGGACTGTTTGTGGCGACCGCGCTCGGGATCTATGTCGCCGACTTCACCGAACAAGTCGGAAGGTAATCCGAGATCCACGCACAGCCCGTCAGCTGCCTCGGGAAGTAATGCTCGAGATAGCTGACCAGCTCGGCGGTGATCAGGTGCCGAAGCGCTGCTCCATCGAAGCGACGCTTCCGGCCAACATCGGCCCGAGGGCGCCGGCCAATTCGTCAGGCTTCACATCGGTGATCCAATGGAACGTCGATTTGCCGTTGCCGGCGTCGGAAACCTGCATCGAGGCGGCGTGGGCCTGGATCGGGAACGGGCTGTCGGTGATCGTGTAAGCGACCCGTCGATGTTCCTGGTCGATGCTGATGATCGTCTCGGAGAGCTCGGCGCCGTCTGCCATCGTGCAGCTTCGCTGGTCGCCGTCGATCGAGCTGTCACTGATAATGTCGAGCAGTCCCGCGACGGCACCTACATCTTGTACATGTGCCCACAATTCGTCGGCGCTGACCGCGAGCGTGGTCTTCAGGTTGATACTTGCCACATTGGGCTCCTCTATGGGTAGGGGCGTGAACCTACCCCGGATCGTGTCAGGGTGCCAGGGTTCGCAAGTACCCCAAGGTCTCTCGAGTGCAGCAAGTCAGGCGCTGAAGACCGCCACCAGGAAGTCAGATTCGTCCGTGAGGGGGCGCAGGTCCCACGTCGCCACGCTCAGCTCGTGCACCAGGCCGACCTGTGCGGCATCGTCGAAGAACTCAATGAACTCATAACCGCGTCCTGACCCGAAACCGATCACGACCCGTCCGTTTTGTCGGAGGTGGGCGCGCAGACAGGTCAGCACCGTCCGGCGAGTGCTCGGGGCAAGGAACGGCATCACGTTGCCGACCGACAGGATCAGGTCGAACCCTTCGGTGATACCCATCGCCGGCAGGTCGAGTTCGGCCAGATCGCCGACCAGCCACACTGGCCCCGGATGATCCTCTTCGGCGGCGGCGATCAACTCGGGATCGACGTCGACACCGACGACGTCGTGACCGAGCGCAGCAAGCGCCGAACCAACACGGCCGGGGCCGCAGCCGGCATCGAGAATCCGACCGGCCCGCGGTGCCAACGCATCGACGAACCGTGCTTCGCCGGCGAGATCGTCACCGGCCGCCGCCATCGATCTGAACCGTTCGATGTACCAGGCCGAGTGATCCGGATTTGCCTTGGTGATGTTGACCCAACCGCTTTGTTCGACCATTCGATCTCCTCTGTTGCGATCCGCTCTGACAATGCGCAGCGCCGGCCCTCGTCAGCGGACGAGCAGCACCGAACACGGGGCCAGTCGGGCGATCTTGGTGGACAACGAGCCGAGCATGCCTTCGAATCGGCCCATCCCGTGGGTGCCGAGGCACAACACATCCGGCTGGTACTCGGCTGCCGCGGCGAGGACTGATCGTGCCGCGTTCTCGCCCTCGACTCCGACAACCGTGTACTCGACGCCTGCTTCATCAAGTTCGGCGATGAGATCGGCGGTCCGTGTTGCGACGATGCGGTTGACGTAGCGCAAGATGACGGCATCGTCACCATCCCAATGGGTGACAGGATCGACGATCGCCTGCGTTCGTCGATACTCGGGTTCGAGTTCGCCTGCGGCCGCCGCGGTGGCGTCGGTAGCCGCATGACGCATCTCGGTGAGCATCTGGCGCGGCACCTCGACAACCGAGAAGACGGTCACGTGCCCGCTGTCAGCAGTCAAGCTGGCCGCGAGCGCCGACATCTTCTGAGTATCGAGACTGCCATCGGTGGCGATCATGACGTGCATATCGGCTCCTCGTTCGTCGAAGGAAATCGGATTTGAGTCGATCCTAAGACACTTCGGTGGTCGGGCGGCGTTGAGGAGGACTGAACCTACCGAGCGCTCTATCGACCAGACTACGACGAGTCATGCCCGTCGACCCGAATCCGCCGCAGCCGATCCTGCGTCACCTGCCACCCGCGCCGGACGAGGGGGCGTTGCTCGATGGGTTCACCGCCTACGTCGCCGAGCAGGGGATCGAGATGTATCCGGCGCAGGAGGAGGCAACACTCGAGCTGATCGCCGGCAACCACGTGATCCTTGCCACTCCGACCGGGTCGGGTAAGTCACTGGTTGCGGTTGCGGCCCACTTCCTTGCGCTCGGCCGCGATCAGCGCAGCGTGTACACCGCACCGATCAAGGCGTTGGTATCGGAAAAGTTCTTCGAGCTGTGCCGAACATTCGGCTCTGACCTGGTTGGCATGATCACAGGCGATGGCAGCGTCAACGCCGATGCGCCGATCATCTGTTGCACCGCTGAGATTTTGGCCAACTGGGCGTTGCGCGATGGATCCGACACCCCGGTTGATGTCGTCGTCGCCGACGAGTTTCACTTCTACGCCGACCCGCAACGGGGTTGGGCGTGGCAGCTGCCATTGCTAGAGATGCCGCGATGCCAGTTTTTGCTGATGTCTGCGACGCTTGGCCCGACGACCTTCTTCGAGCACGACCTCACCAATCGGACCGGGCGGGCGACCGTGCTCGTGAAGTCGTCCGACCGGCCCGTACCGCTCGACTTCGCGTATCGAACATCGACGCTGCATCGTTCGATCGAGGAGCTGCTGATCTCGGGCCGAGCCCCGATCTATCTCGTCCATTTCACGCAGCGTGAGGCGACCGAGGCAGCGCAGGGGTTCCTCAGCTTGAACCCGCTCACCAAGGACGAAAAGCAGCAGGTCAAAGAGCTGATCGGCGGTTTCCGGTTCGATTCTCCGTTCGGCAAGAGCTTCCGCAGCTTCTTGGTGGGTGGGATCGGTGTACACCACGCCGGTCTGCTGCCGAAGTACCGGCTGCTGGTCGAACGGTTGGCACAGGCCGGGCTGCTGAAGATCATCTGTGGCACCGACACGCTTGGGGTCGGCGTCAATGTGCCGATCCGGTCGGTGTTGTTTACCAAGCTGTGTAAGTACGACGGGAGCAGTGTGCGAGTGCTCAGCGTTCGCGAGTTTCAACAGATCTCAGGGCGTGCCGGGCGTAAGGGTTTCGACGATCGAGGTGACGTCTGGGCTCAGGCGCCAGAACACGTCGTTGGCAACCAGCAAGCCGCCCTACAAGCCGAGACTGACGCCAAAAAGAAGAAGAAATTGGTGAAGAAGAAGGCACCCGACCGCGGCTATGCGCACTGGAACGAGGAGACATTCGACAAGCTGGTCAGCGGTGATCCCGAGCCGCTGAGTTCGAGTTTTGATGTCAACCATCAGATGGTCATGAGCCTGCTCGATCGGCCTGGGGATGGTTGCGCTGCCGTTCGGCGACTGATGGTCGACAACCACGAGCCGCGGCGCAGGCAGCGCAACCACATCCGGCGCACGATCGCGATCTACCGGTCGCTCGTCGATGCCGGGTTGCTCGAGTTTCCCGAACACCCCGACGAGTTGGGCAGGCGGGTGCGCGTCAACTTCGACCTACAGGACGAGTTCGCGCTGCATCAGCCGCTCTCTTTGTGGGCGATCGACGCGATTCAGCACCTCGACCGCGAGATCGAGATACCGATCCGCCGGTCTGGCACGTCGCGACGACAACGGGAACACCGAACTGGCGAGAGCGATCGCCTACAAGGCCGAGCAGCGGTGACCGGCGGTGCCTTCGCCGGGCTGGCGGAGTTGCTGGACTTCGCTGACGACGAAGTGACCGCCGCCGAGGCGGATCAGCCGAAAATCGATCAGCCTGACCCTTATCAGCCGGAACTGACCAACGCGATCGATGTTCACGATGTCGATCCGGGGGAGGCGGGCACAGAGGTCGTTGCGGTTGCGGCCACGGGCGACATCGATCGATCATTGGCGATCGTGACCATCATCGAGGCTGTTCAAGAGAACCCGGCCGTCGTTATCGCCGCCCAACTCCGGCGGGCCAAGGACGAACTGATGAGCGAGATGAAGTCGGCCGGGGTCGAGTACGAGGAACGTATGGAGCGCCTTTCCAAGGTCGAGCCACCGCGTCCGCTCAAAGACTGGATGTACGGCGACTTCAACAACTTCCGCTCGAAGCACCCGTGGGTTGGCGGCGACACCGTGAAACCGAAATCGGTCGTCCGCGACCTGTTCGAGCGAGCCATGACGTTCGGCGAGTACATCGATTTCTACGGGCTCAAGCAGTCAGAGGGTGCCGTGCTGCGGTACCTCTCTGATGTCTACAAGGGGCTGACACAGAACGTTCCGGCCGAGGCGGGCAGCGACGAACTCGACGAGATCACGCACTGGCTCGGCACGCTGGTCCGTCAGGTCGACTCGAGCCTGCTTGACGAATGGGAACGCCTACAGAACCCCGATGATGACGTCGCCACCGGGCGCTCTGTGCACACGATCGACAGTTCCGACGTCAACATCACCACAGATGCGCGTGCGTTCCGAACGATGGTGCGCAACGAGGCCTTCGGGTGGGTCGAGCAACTGGCGCGCCATCGCCGGCCCGCCGGAACGATCGAAGGTCTGGACGTTCGATCCGAGATGGCCGACTACTGGGTCGAGTACGACGCGATCGAGACGAACGGCGACGCTCGGCACGCCTCGCGTTTCAACTTCGACGCCATCGGGGGGCGGGTCGTGCAAACCTTGCACGACCCCGACGGCCACGATGAGTGGCGCCTCGTCGGTCAGGTCGATCTCGTTGCGTCCCGGGCTGAAGGTCGTCTCGTCGCGGCGCTGATCGCAGTCGAACGCCCCTGACGCAGTGGTCGACCCGCAGCAGTCCGTCGACTGATACGCCGGGATCAGGACCGGCGGCCGCGGAGCTGGTCGATCTTTCGACGGTCGCGTTTGGTGGGTCGTCCGGTTCCCCGGTCGCGCTCGCCGAACAGCAGCCGCAAGTTGTCGCGTTCGGGTGGGGGAGCGCTGTGGTCCTCGAAGCACTCCAGGGCGATCGCTGCTCCGACCCGTTTGGTGATGACCCGCGTGACGTCGACGATCCGTTGGCGCTGATTGACGAGTACCTCGACCCGATCACCGACCTTCACGACCGACGCCGGCTTGGCCTGTTTGCCGTTGATCTCGACATGGCCGCCTCGGCAGGCGTCGGCCGCGTCGGAACGTGTTTTGGTGAGCCGCACTGCTTGAAGCCATTGGTCGATCCTTGCGCTGTCGATCAACGCAGTCTGACACGCCCCGTGACGAGTCGAGTCGACGGTCACGGCTGACGTAGCACGCCTCTGCATCATCCTCGGGGTTCATACTGGTTAGTCAGCTGGCGGTCAGACGACGCCAAGACGGAGGCGGCCGAACGATCCGGCGAACGCGGTGGTGACCTGCGATCATCCGGACGGCCGCACACAAGGCATCGCAAGGCATCGCAAGGCATCAGAAGGGGATTTCGTGAATCTGCAACGTTCGGTAGCCGGGTTCGACGCACAACGCCTCGACCGCATCGCCACCCATCTCGAGCGCCATTATCTCGAGCCGGGCAAGATCGTCGGTTGCCAGGTCGCCGTCGGGCGACGCGGTCTGGTGGCCTACCAGGCGTCGTTGGGGCAACGGGATCGCGAGCGCGGCGTGGCGATCGGCGACGACACGATCTTTCGGATCTACTCGATGACCAAGCCGATCACCTCGATCGCGTTGATGCAGTTGTTCGAGCGGGGCATGTTCCAGCTCGACGATCCGATCGCCCGGTTCTTTCCGTCGTGGCGCCAACACCGTGTCTGGGTGTCGGGTTCGGGCGACGAAATGGTGACCGAGCCGGCGCATCGTCCGGTGTCGTTCCGCGATCTGCTCAGCCACACAGGTGGCCTTACCTACGGTGGCATGTTGCCAGGGATGGGCGACCAACACACGGTCGATGAGTTGTATCGGTCGCTGCAGGTCCGCAGCGCCGGTGTGCCGACCGCGATGACCGACTTGATGGACAAGCTCGGCCAGGTTCCGCTGCGTTACCAACCGGGCACGGCCTACATGTACTCGTTGTCGACCGACGCCTGTGGGGCGTTGGTCGAGCGGATCTCCGGCGTCCCGTTCGCGGAGTACTTGCAGCACAACATCTTCGAACCGCTCGGCATGGTCGACACGGCATTCCACGTTGTGCCCGAGAAACTCGACCGGTTTGCCGCCAACTACAGCCGCAACCCCGACAAGACGACCACCCTTCTGGATGACCCGGTGACGAGCGCATTTACCCGACCACCCGACTTCGTGTCGGGTGGCGGGGGCCTGACGGGCACGATGGCCGACTACATCCGGTTCTGCGAGATGCTCAGGCAGGGAGGCGAGCTCGATGGTCATCGGATCATCGGGCCGCGCACGCTCGATCTGATGAAGATGAATCATCTCCCGGGCGGCGAGGACCTCGCCTCGGTCGATGTCGCTTTGTTGATGCCCAGAGGCAGTGTCGGTGTCGGTTTCGGACTCGGCTTCGCGTCCACGATCGACCAGGTCGCCACCGGGGCGCTGGCGCGCGGTGATTTCTACTGGGGCGGTGCAGCATCCACCGCGTTCTGGGTCGACTCCGTTGAAGATCTGTGGGTGATCTTCATGACCCAGCTGATGCCGTCGTCCTCCTTCGACTTTCGTGGCCAGTTGCGCAGCCTTGTCTACAGCGCCATCGTCGACTGATCGTTCGGGCGACGCGAGCAGAATTGCATGCGAAGACAAACATCGTGATCACAAGAGTTTGGACCTTGGTCCCTATCTGTCTCGACCTCGAAGGTGTCACAGTCAGAGCATGATGCCCAAGCGGGACGCCGGCCCGATCTATTTCAGCTGCAGCCCAACCTGGACGACGTCTTGGGCGTGTCACCGGTCAATGAGCTCCCCCCACGAAACGGAGTTGAAATGAATTCCGGCGCGCGGTCTCGCACGATTGTGGCCCTGTTCAGCGCGGTGGTGCTGAGCTACGCTGCCCTCGCTAGCCCCGGCTCCGCCGAAGCGGCGACCACGACGATTCACATCGGCAACACGCTCAATCCCGCCTCGGTGACCGTGCCTCGCGACACCACCGTGACGTTTGTGAACGATGACGGCGCCCGGCACCGAGTTCGGACGACCTCGGCGCCCGTGGAGTTCGATTCGGGCAACCTCGATAATGGCGACAGCTTCACGGTCACGCTCCGTTCGACGGGCACGTATCAGTACCGAGATGAGCGCAACACCGGAAACTCGTCCTATTTCGGCAGCATCACGGTGAGCGACTCGGCGATCACGACCACGACCGACCCGACCTCGCCGCCTCCGACCACGGTGGCCGCACCGAACGCCGTCTCCGTCTCGATCCCCGACCGGGTCTTCATCCCGAGCACCGTGACGGTTGCGCAGGGCGGCACCGTGACCTGGACCAACACGGATGGGGCTCATACCGTCACCGCCAACGACGGTTCTTTCGATAGCGGCGTCTTCTCGAGCGGAACTTGGAGTCGTACGTTCCCGGACATTGGCAGCTTCGCCTACTTCTGCGAACTTCACTCGGACATGACCGGCACGGTCGTCGTGCAGGGCCCGGGTGGCGGCGGTACGCCGCCCCCGACTACTGCGCCACCGGCGACCACGGTGCCGCCCGCAACCACCGTGCCGCCAGCGACGACAGTGCCGGCCGGAGGCGGCGGTGGGTCTACAGCGCCCGCCACGGCACCGGTGGCGATCAGTGGCAACCGATTCACTCCGCAGAACATCACGGTCACCGCCGGCGGAACCGTGACTTGGACCAACCAGGACTCAGTACTCCACACGGTCAGTTCGACGACCGGCCTGTTCGGTCCCAGTCCCTTCTTGAGGAAGGGTGATCAGTTCTCCCGGACCTTTCAAACGGTCGGCGCATACAACTACTTCTGCACGCTTCACCCAGAAATGACAGCCACTGTGACAGTCGTTCAGCCTGGCTCGCCGGCGCCTGCCACCACGCAACCCCCAGCAACGACGACACCGCTCGCGACGCCTGGAACTACACCGTCGGGTACGACCGCTACGACCACGCCGTCCGGTACTGTCGCCAACCTCCCCACGACCGGATCGGTGGCGATCGTCGGCAATCGATACTCGCCCCAGACGTTCACGGTCGCCGTTGGCGGCACGGTCAACTGGGTCAACCAGGATGCCGTTCCGCACACCGTCACCGCAACGGACCGCAGCTTCGACAGCGGGATCCTGATGCAAGGTGATCGATGGTCTCGTACGTTCCCCACTCCAGGTACTTACAGCTACTTCTGTGAGATTCATCCGTCGATGACGGCAACGATCGTGGTCACGACTCCGGGCGCAGCCACTCCTCCCGTGGTCACCGGCTCCACCGGCACGACCGGCGTTGCCGCCAACGGTGGTTCGTCGGTCGGCTCGAGCGCCGGGGCGGCGTCAGGGACTGCTGCTCCCGGCAGTGCAACTGTCGGGATGGGCAACCTTCAGTTTCAGCCAACCACGGTCACGGTTGGTAACGGGGGCTCGGTGACGTGGACGAACAGTGACTCGATGCCGCATACGGTCACCGCCGAGGATGGCTCGTTCGACAGCGGGATCATGATGCCCGGCGACACGTTCAAACGGACGTTCACAACGCCCGGCACAGTGGCCTACCGGTGCACGCTGCACCCGGGCATGAATGGCACGGTTCAGGTTCTGGAGGCTGCTGCCGGCTCGACGGCCGGCGGCGGTTCAGAAGGAACACAAGCGTCGACGTCGGCCGACGGGCTGATCGAAGCCGGTGTGGCTGGCGACGGCCAGCCGGCATCGAGCGAGAGTGGCGGATCCGCCCTCGTCGAGCGAGTAACGATCTCGATCGAAAGCGACGTCTTCCCGGCCGTCACGACCGTCACCGCCGGGCAGACCGTCACCTGGATCAACAATGATGACGTTGCCCACAACGTGATCGCTCGGGACGGCTCGTTCATCAGCGAGAAGTTCATGAGCCCCGGCACCCAGTTCGAGCACGTCTTCACCGAGCCGGGGATCTATCCGTACAGCTGCGATCTCCATCCACACATGCGCGGCATCATCGTGGTGACACCCGCCGACACGGCGGCCGACGCGGGCACGGCCCCGATCGTGAACGTGACCGACACAGGTTTTGAACCGGCCGACATCGTGGTGCACCAGGGCGACACCGTGCGGTGGCGGTTCGGCGGTGTGTTGCCGCACACGGTCACCGCTGACGACGGGTCGTTCGACTCCGGAATCCTGCAGCCAGGTGACGCATTCACATTCACGTTCGACACGTTGGGCACCTACACGTACACCTGCATCCTGCATCCGTTCATGATCGGTTCGATCACCGTGATTCCGGCCGACGAAGTGATCCCCGACGAGGTGGCCGGTATCTCAGCCATCAGCAATGGCTCTGGCGAAGCTCCCGTCGGTGAGGCGATCCTGGCTGCCAGTTCTAAGTCCTCATCGTCGGTCCCGTTGTTGTTGATGGGTCTCTTGGCCGGAGTCGCCCTGAGCCTCGTGGTCGGTATCGGGTTCTCGATCGCCAGGGGTGCTGGACGTTCGGTGGTTGGAGCGACCTGACATTGCTCGATTGGCCAACTCGGTCTGGCCGTCGGGTGTTCGGCACAATCAGGAGATGCGTATGCGTCTTCGCCAGATCGTGATAGTTGCGGCCGACCTCGAGGCGGCTGAGCGACGGGTCGAGACCGAACTCGGTGTCGAGCTCTGCTACCGCGATCCAGGGGTCGCTGCGTTTGGGCTTGAGAATGCCCTGTTTCCGATCGGTGACAAGCTGCTCGAGATCGTCTCTCCGACCAAGGAGGGAACAACGGCAGGACGCCTGCTCGACAAGCGCGGCGGCGACGGGGGCTACATGGTGATCCTCGAGGTCGGCGACCTCGACGCGCTGCGTCGGCGCTTCGACCAGGTCGGCGCCCGAGTGGCGTACGAGGCGGTCGGCGAGGGCATCGTCGGACTCCACCTCCATCCAGCAGACGTCGGCGGGGCGATCCTGTCGCTCGACCAGGCCGATGCGTGGGGCGAATGGCCGTGGGCCGGTCCGGTCTGGCGCCGGCACGTGCGGGACGATGTCGTGTCGGAAGTGTTGGCCGTCGAGATCGCGGCAACCGACCCGGCCGCCATGTCGGCTCGCTGGGGTGAGGTGCTCGACCGTCAGACAATCGAGAACACGGTCACTCTCGACGAGGGCGAAATTCGATTTGTCCGCGCTGGCCAGCGCGGCGAGGGAGTTGCTGGATTCGTGCTGAGGGCATCTGATCCGAGCCGAGTCGGACGTACCGAGATTTGTGGCTGCACCTTCCAGCTGATCACGGGCTGAACCCGGTAACCGCCTACTCGCCGCGGAAGATCGGGGTGCGCTTTTCGACGAACGCGGCGGCGGCCTCTCGGTGATCGGCTGTCGACATGGCGCGAACCATGTTGGTCGCCTCTGCGTCGAGGGCGGTAGCCAGGTCCGATGTGATCGCCCGGTTGAGGTTCTCTTTCATCAACCGGGTGGCGATCGGGGCTCGCTCGGCCAACGACTGACACCACGCCAGTGCCGCCGACTCAAAACCGATGTCGGGCAGTACCTGATTGATCATCCCGAGGCCATGCGCCTCCGCGGCCGTCAATCTTGGGGATGTGAAATACAGCTCCTTCGCCTTGGCGGTGCCGACCAGCTGCGTGAGGAACCAAGATCCACCGAAATCTCCGGAGGCGCCGACACCGGCGAATGCTGTTACCAGCACTGCCCGCTCGGCAGCGAGCCGAATGTCGGCAGACAAAGCGATCGACAGGCCGGCGCCCGCAGCAGCACCCGGCAGGGCGGCGACCACCGGCTTCGGAAACTGATGCAAGGCGAGCGAGATCGCACGCTGTGAGTTGCGTAGCTGGGCGACGCTGTCGTCATAGTTGTTCGACCTGCCAGGGCGAGTTGCGCCGGTGCGATGCGACTCGTTCATGCTCTTCACGTCGCCCCCTGCGCAGAACGCGCCACCGGCGCCCGTCACCATGACCACGCGGATATCGGCGTCGAGCGTCATCGCCATCAACGCCCGATCGAACCCGCCGTACATAGCGTTCGACAGGGCGTTCCTGCGCTCTGGTCGGTTGAACATGATCACGCCGACATTGCCGTCGACATGGGCGAGCAGATCTTCGGTTTCGGTATCGATCGCGCGAGTCATGCGCCGAGCTTGCCATCTCGCGCTCGCCAGAGCGGAGTTGTGCCAGGGAACCCAGTTGATGGGTAGCTGCGCCGCTTTTGATTGCGCCCGGTTCTCCCGCAACGATCGGTCGCAGTTTCGCCTATCGGCCAACTCGACTGGCGCATCTTCCAACTCTGGCGTGCGACAATGCAGTCATGTCGGTGACGTTGAAGAGCGGGTATGAAATCGGGGAACAATTGTCGAACGATCCGCTCGTGTGGGTGGTCGACGACTTTGTCACCGAGGTCGAATGCGAACACATCGTGCAGATTGCTGCGATCCGGGTTGCCGAGGCCAAGGTCAGCCGGTTTGGCACCGATGCGATCAGCGAAAAGCGAACCGGCAGCGTCGCTTGGGTCAAGCATGACCAGACGCCGATCGTCCGTGGCCTCGTCAAGCGCGTGAGCGATCTGATCGGCGTGCCGGCCAACCACTCCGAGTCGCTGCAGGTGATCCATTATGGTGAGACACAGGAGTACCGCCCGCACTACGACGCCTGGGACATCAACACAGCAAAGGGTCGCGAGAAGACGGCGATCGGCGGCAACCGGCTGGTGACGGTGCTGATGTACCTCAACGAGGTGGATCAGGGTGGCGGCACCAGCTTTCCGAACCTCGGTATCGAGGTCGAGGCGATTCCTGGCCGAATGTGCATATTTCACGACCTGTACCCGGACTCGAGCGAGCGCCATGTCGATTCGTTACACGGTGGCACGCCGGTGCTGGCCGGCGAGAAGTGGGCATGCAACCTGTGGTTTCGTGAAGAGCGCTACCAAGGTAGGGCTCCCTCCACGGTCAAGGGCCGATCTGTGCCAGGGGGCCCCGGCTACGGCCCGAATCGCTCGAATCGCAAGGCCCAGCGGGCAGCCCGCAAGAAGAACCGTTAACACGCATCAGGTTTGTGGATCGTCGCGCCGCGACCGCCACGCCCGTGCCCGCGAACGTGCAGAAATCGGTAGACCGACGACGCCGGCGCGACGGGCGATCACGTCGTTGACTTCGGCCCCGATTACCAGAACGAGACTGAGCACATAGACCAGGCTGAGTGCCAACAGGATCGCGCCTACGCCCGTTTGGACCTCGTTGGCGCTGCCGGCGAACCGGACGTACAAGGCGAACAACTGGCTGGCGGCGACCCAGCCGGCGGCGGTGACGAATGCGCCGGGCAGGTCGTATCGCCACGGGGTGCGGTGGTTCGGACCGATGTGAAACAAGGTGGCGCACCACAGCACCACGGCGGCGAACACGGTGGGTGCAGTCAACCATCGCGTCACCACGCTCAGCGGCAGCGACGGCAGCACAGCCAGAACGGTCGCCGATCCGGCGGCGACGATGATGGTGCCAATTCCGAGACCGATCGCTGCCAGCCGCAGCTTCCACCATGAACGGCCATCGTGCACCTCGTAGGCAATGTCCATCGCCCGGATCAGTCCGGCGAACGCCCGCGACAGGGTGAACAGTGCGGCGATCGTGGCGATCGTGGCGACGCCGGCGTTCGAGCCGGCGAACAACTCGGAGATCGCTGTCGCCAGGGTGTCCGAGTCGACCAGGGTGTCGGCGATGAACTGTTGGATCTCATTCTCGACATCGTTTGACACAGAGGTGCCGGCGATCGCCTCGAGCGAACTGAGAGTGCTGACGAGCGCCAAAGCAGCGGCCGGGATCGACAGGATTGTCCAGAAGGTGATCGAGGCGGCGAGATCGCCGGCATTGTCGGTTCGATACTCGTTCCAGACGTCTTTGGCGAGTTGCCAGAGCCAACTCAGCAGCGGCCGCGGCGCCAGCGGCGGAATGGGCGTGTGTTGTGCGGTCATGATTGGGATCGCTTGCGAGCGTACGCCCGAGCAGAGCTGGGCACGACGGGCTCGCCCACAACATGGCACCGTCAAACCACTACTGTGATTGGAGTTCGGGCCCCACGCGACATCGTTACCTGCATGAAGGCGATCGATTTGGCAGGCGGCCCGGCGCCGTTGAAGCCCAACTTCGTGGGTGGTCAAGAATTGCTCCCGATCTGCGACGAACCAAAGGATTGAGCCACATGGAACGCCCCCATACAGGCAAGTGGTATGAGGAACTCGCTCCTGGGCGTGTGATCCAACACGCCATCAGGCGCACGATCACCGAGTCCGACAATGTGATGTTCACGTCGATGACGATGAACCCGGCCTGGCTGCACCTCGATTTTGATTACGCCGAGAACGAAACAGAGTTCGGCAAGCCGATCGTCAACTCGATGCTCACGATCGCGATGGTGATCGGCATCAGTGTTCACGAGACCACGCTCGGAACCACGGTTGCCAACCTCGGTTTCAGCGAGGTCGTGTTCCCCGCTCCGATTTTCCACGGCGACACGTTGCGGGTCGAGACGGAGGTGCGCGCCGCTCGCCAATCGAAGTCACGCCCCACGCAGGGCATCGTCACGTTCGAACACCGGGCGTTCAACCAACATGGCGCCCTGGTATGCCGCGCTGTCCGCGACGCGCTGATGCACAAGCGTCCCGAAAACGAATAGTCCGTTCTGCTCGCCTCGCAAGTGGCGCAGCTTGGCGACAAGAACGTGGTGGGGTCAGGGCGTGGCGAGTGCGATGATCCGCCGGGCCTGGGCAGCGAGCGGCTCGTCGACCATCTGGCCCTCGAAGTCGATCGCCGCAACCCCGGCGGACGAGGCCGCTTGGTAGGCAGTCAGCAACCGTTGGGCGCGGTCGAGTTCGTCGGCGGTCGGCACAAAAGCGTCGTTGGCGATCGCCACCTGACCAGGATGGATGCACAGCTTGCCCGAATAGCCCAGCGCTCGGGCCTCGGCGGCCTCGCGCCCAAATCGGTCGCCGTTGCGGAAGTCGGTGACGACCTGATCGAGCACAGGTACTCCGGCCAGACGACCGGCGAGGGCCACCGTCGAACGGGCAAAAATCACTTCCTGGTTGCCGTCGGTGCGCATGCCGCCCATGTCGGCGATGAAGTCCTCGGCCCCGAAATACCCGGCCACGACGAGAGGGTGAGCGAGCAAGATGCGGGCGTCGGCGACGCCAAGCGCGGTCTCGATCCCCGCCATCACACCCAAGTCGCTGAAGCCGGCAGCAGCGAGCGCGGTGCCGACCGCATCGAGCCCGGCCAGAGTTTCGATTTTCGGCACGACGACCGTCACCAGATCGGCCGTGAGCCCTTCGCGGATGTCGTCGACGAACCACTCGGTCAGCTGACCGTTTACTCGGACCATCACCTGGCAACCGGCCGCCGCCAGCGCCGGCGCCAACCGGCGACTATTGGCGCGCCCTTCCGCCTTGGCATTGGCCGGCGTCGCGTCCTCGCAGTCGAGCACGACGGCATCGGCGCCGCGCTTGGCCAGCTTGGCGACGAAGTCGGGTCGCACGGCGGGCGCGAACAACAGCGACCGCAGGCGGCCGATCTGCTTCACGTGGCACCGATGATCGAACGTTTGGCGACCTCTTCGAGCATCACCTCGGTGGCGCCACCCCCGATCGGGAGGATCCGGGCGTCGCGGTACATGCGCTCGACGGGCGTTTCGCGCATGTAACCCATGCCGCCGTGGAACTGCACACAGTCGTACATGATCTGGTTGATCGCCTCGGCGCCGAACGCCTTGACGCCCGACATCTCTTTTACGTTGTCGAGCCCTTGGTCGCCGATCCAGGCGGCGTGGTACATCGAGGCCCGAACGGCGTCGAGCTTGGCCTGGTTCATCGCCATCCGCTGCCGGATCGCGCCGAGGTCGTAAAGGTGGCCGTCGAATGCTTTGCGTTCTTGCGTGTATGCGAGCGTCTGGTCGATCGCCGCCTGGGCGGCCCCACAGCCCATTCCGATCAGCACCATACGCTCGTTCTGGAAGTTGCGCATCGTCTCGTAGAAACCGCGGTGGACCGTGCCGAGCACCTGGTCGTCATGCACCCACACATCGTCTAGCACCAGTTCGGCGGTGTCGCTGCAGCGCCAGCCATGTTTGTCGAGCTTTTTGGCGACCGCGAACCCTTCGGTTCCGGCCGGCACAAGAAACATGGTGATGCCGTACTTGTTGCCTGCGTCGGTCTTGGCGGCGATGATCGTGAGACCGCCGTAGACGGCGTTGGTGATGAACGTCTTGGTGCCGTTGATCCGCCACCCGTCGCCATCTTTCACGGCGCTTGTACGGATGCCTGCCACGTCGCTGCCAGCGTCGGGTTCGCTGACGCCGATCGACAGAATCGTCTCGCCCGACATCATGCCCGGTAGCCACTGTTCGTGCTGAGCGGGCGAGCCAGAATGGACCAGGTGCGGGCCGGCCATATCGGTGTGCACCAGCACGGTTACATCGAATCCCGCGAACGTCGACGAGCCGAGCGCCTCCGCTAGCGTCGCTGAGGCGAGCATGCCCATCCCGAGCCCCCCGAGCTCTTCTGGCACCCGCAGGCTGAACATGCCGAGCTCGCCCATCTGGCGGAGCACGTGGCGCGGTACCTTGCCGTCTTGTTCCCACTGGTCGCCGTGGGGCGCGACCTCCCTCGAAACAAATTCGATCGTCTGGTCATAGATCGCCTGCAACTCGTCGGTCATGTAGATGTTGCGGTGGGTCATTCGGATACCTCTGGTGGTTCGAGTTGTGCTTCACGTGGTGATTCGCGTGCGGCTTCGGGCGGCTCGAAGGTGACGAGTACATGGCTCGAGGCGACCTGGTCGCCGGCGGAAACGCGGACTTCGGCCACAATCCCGGGGCCGGCAGCGGTGAGCGTGTGCAGCATTTTCATCGCCTCGATCACCACGACCGGTTCACCGCCGGCGACGTGCTGGCCGAGTACGACCGGCACCTCGGTGATGGCACCAGGGAACGGTGCGACGATCGCGCTGGCGTGACCATGGCCCTCCGAATTGGCGGGTGCCCAGCGCTCGCTTCGAGTCGGAACACTGAATGTGTGCGTGTGACCGCCGACATTGACGGCGACCGAACGTCGGGCCAGTGAGACGCCAGCGATAGGCAGCGCAGCGTCTGCCTCCAAACCAACCGACTCGTGTAGCTGGCCGTCGAGCGAGCGAAGCCCGGTCGCCTGTGTGTTGTGGTGTGGCGTGATCCTGAACGTGCCGAGCGCCTGCCACGGGGCGGTGCTGCGAGCCGCATGCTGAGCTTTTCGCCAGACGGCGACTGCTTCGGCGAGCGCCGGCGGGGGAGCAGCGGGCAACTCGGTCTCGTCGAGAAAGCGGGTCGTGACGCGGCCTTCGACAATCGGAGGCTGCTCGATCAACCATCGGTGCAACCCGGTGTTGGTGACCAGGCCGCCCACGACGAGTTCGTCTAGCGCTTTGGCGAGCCGTCGCCGGGCGGTGTCGCGTTCGGCCCCGTCGACGATCAGCTTGGCGATCATCGGGTCGTAGAACGAGCTGATCTCGTTGCCCTCGACCACGGCACTGTCCCACCGCACCCAGTCGGGAACTCGCAGATGTGACACTGTGCCGATCTGAGGTGCGAATCCGTTCGACGGATCCTCGGCGTTGATACGTGCCTCGAAGGCGTGCCCGGTGAACGTGATCGTGTGCTGCGAGATGGTGAGTGGCTCACCCGCCGCCGACCGGATCATCAGTTCGACCAGATCGACCCCCGTGACCGACTCGGTGACCGGGTGCTCGACCTGCAGACGGGTGTTCATCTCCAAGAAGAAGTAGTCACCCGATTCGTCGTCGACGATGAACTCGACGGTGCCGGCCGAGTCGTAGCCGATCGCCTGTGCCAGTTTGACGGCCGAGGTGTGCAGTCCGTCACGTGTCGTGTCCGGCAGATTTGGTGCCGGCGCTTCCTCGAGCACCTTTTGGTAACGACGTTGCACCGAACACTCGCGGGTGCCGAGATGCACCACATTGCCGTGTTGGTCACCGACAATCTGAACCTCGACATGGCGCGGGCGCTGGATGTAGCGCTCGACGATCATCGCCCCGTTACCGAACGAACGCTTCGCCTCCGACGATGCCTCGTGCAGGGCGGCGTCGAACCCGGCCGCGTCATGCACGATCCGGATCCCTTTACCGCCGCCCCCGGCAGCAGCCTTGACCAGCACGGGATAGCCGATCCGATCGGCGGCAGCCGCCAGGTCGGATAGTTTTTGCGAGGCGTCGTAGCCGGGGATGATCGGCACTTTCGCGGCTTCGGCAAGCCGTCTGGCCTCGATCTTCGAGCCCATCGATTCGACCGCATCGGGGTTGGGTCCGATCCAGACGCACCCGGCGCCGGTGACGGCGCGGGCGAAGGGCCCGTTCTCGGCGAGAAAGCCGTAGCCAGGGTGGACGGCGTCGGCTGCGGTTGCAGCGATGGCGGCGAGGATCCGCTCGACCGACAGGTACGAGGCTGACAAGTTGGATGGTCCGAGCCGGAACGACATTGTTGCCTCGTGCACGAACGGCGCGTCGCGATCGGGGTCGGCGTAGGCGGCGACGGTTTCGTGGCCGAGCCGGTGAGCGGTTTGGATGATGCGGCGAGCGATCTCGCCTCGGTTGGCAATCAGGATGCGCATCGTGATGATCCTTCGCTCACATCCGGTACACGAGGCCGGGCCCCGGGGCGGGTTCGTCTTGTCGTGCGGCGAGTGCCAGACACAGGCCGAGGGCGTCGCGGGTGTCGACCGGATCGATCAGGCCGTCGTCCCACAATCGGGATGTGGCGTAGTACGGATCGCTTTGGGTCTTGTACTGCAGCGCCACCTCGTCGCGCAGTTCCTGCACATGTTCGGGGGTGGTCTCGTCGCCCTTCATGCCGGCCAGGCGAATGTCGACCAGCACGGTCTGAGCGGTCTCGGCCGACATCGTGGCGATCCGCGAGTTGGGCCAGGCGAACAGAAACCGCGGGTTGAACCCTCGCCCACACATGCCGTAGTTGCCCGCTCCGTAAGAACCGCCGATCAACACCGTGTACCGGGGGACTGTCGCGTTGGCGACCGCAGCGACCATCTTTGCGCCGTTTTTGGCGATCCCTCCCGCTTCTGAGTCGCGGCCGACCATGTAGCCCGACGTGTTCTGGAGGAACAGCAGCGGCACCCGGCGCTGCTCGCACAGCTCGATGAAGTGCGCCGCCTTTAGTGCCGATTCGCTGAAGATGATTCCGTTGTTGGCGATGACGCCGACCAGGTGGCCCCAGATCCGGGCGAATCCGCACACGATCGATTCGCCCCACTCGGGCTTGAACGGAGAGAACCGCGAGCCGTCGACGATGCGGGCGATGACCTCGGTGGCATCGAACGGAATCCGGTCGTCGGCGCTGATGATGCCGTACAGCTCGTTGGGGTCGAACAGCGGCGGCTCTGGCTCGGCCCAGTCGCACCAGCCCTGTCGGTCTTCGACGCGGCGCTGGCTGGTGGTTTCGCAGATCTCGCGCAGCTTGCCGTAGGCCTCGGCCTCGGTGTCGGCCAGATAATCGCTGACACCAGACACGCGGGTGTGCAGTTCGGCGCCACCTAGATCGTCGGGCTCGATGATCTCGCCCAGCGCCGCCTTAACGATCGGCGGGCCTCCGAGGAAGATTCGGCCGATGCCTTCGACCATGATCACCTCGTCGCTGAGGGCCGGTACGTAGGCACCGCCGGCCGTGCAGCCGCCGAGTACAACCGAGAGCTGGGGCAGGCCCATTGCCGAAAGTCGCGCCTGACGGTAGAACGAGCCTCCGAAGTGGTCTTTGTCGGGGAAAATGTCGTCTTGCAGGGGCAAAAATGCGCCGCCCGAGTCGACGAGATAGATCACGCCGAGCCCATTCTCCTCGGCGATCTGCTGAGCTCGAACGTGTTTCTTGATCGAGATCGGCAGCAGCGACCCGCCCTTGACGGTGGCGTCATTGGCGATGAACACGTATGGAACCCCTTGCACCACGCCTACCCCGGTGATGATGCCTGCGCCAGGGGCGCCGTTGTCGTATTGGCCGAAGCCGCCGAGTGTCGAGAACTCGAGAAATGGTGTGCCGTCGTCGATCACCATGTCGATCCGGTCGCGCACGATCACCTTGCCGCGAGCGATGTGACGCTCGATCGATCGTTGCCGCCCTGTGCCGCCGTCGATCGCCCACTGCTGTCGTTCGCGCAACGTTGTGACGAGTTGCTCGTACGTCTTACGGTTGGTGGCGAACTGCGCTGACCCGGTGTCGATCCGTGTTTCGATCGCCCTCATGCCGCGACTCCGTTCCAAAACTGATGGGTGATAGCCGCCGCGAATCGATCGAGATTGCCGCGACCGAAATCGAACCAGTCGATCGACGAGTTCATGGCGCCGAACAACACGAGTCGTGCAACATTGACGTCGATCATCGGCGGAATTGCCCCGTCGGCCTGTAGCTCGCGCAGCACTCGGGTCCAGCGCGCCTCATAGGCATCGCGGATCGGCACGATCTGCTCGCGGACCGCCGCCGGGGCAGTGCGAAACGTCACGACGTGGGCGGCGGTGTAGGGCCCATTCTCGTACAGCGCCGCCAGGTGAGCGCGAACGTGGACCTCGATGCGGGCGACAGATGATTGTCCCGAAGAAATCTGTTGGGCCTCGTCGAAGGCAACCTGCATCACCGCGATGCCGCGCCGCAGGATCTCTGTCAAGAGTTCGTCCTTGGAGGCAAAGTGGTAGTAGATCGAGCCCGCCTTGATGCCGACGACACCGGCGAGAACGCGGAGCGATGTGGCCTCGTACCCGCGTTGTAGGAATAGTGTGGCTGCCTCGTCCATGATCCGGTCGCGTCCCGAGTCGGGTCGGGCCTCGGATTGTTTGGTGACGGCCATGCCGATAACCGTACCTAACGGGCGTTAGGTTGTCCAGTGCTGGTCGCCGCGCTTCAGCAGAATGCCGGCGACCCGGTCAAGCCGGAACGTCCTCGGTGGATTCTCCCGATACCGGCCTATCGGAAGATCTGTAGCCCCAACCGGGCACTACCCTGTGCTGATCGCCTCGAAACCTGCCTCGAACCCCAGATCGCGCTCGTCAGCACCCTCGTCAGCCCGCTCGGCGGTCGTCGTCGGACTCGATGTTGGCGGCACCAAGACGAATGCCACCGTGCTCGACGAGAGCGGAGTATTTCTGATCGATCGCATGGTCGAAACGCCGAGCCGGGTCGGCGACGGGCCAGACGCCGCGCTCGAGGCGATTCGCGAGGTGCTGCAGTTGGTGCTGCACGCCGCCGGCGCTTCCGCAGAGGCGGTCAGGGCGATCGGCCTCGACACGCCCGGTCCAGCGACAGCAACGGGAGTGATCGCCAAACGAGGTGCAACCAACTTCTCACAGCCGGCCTGGTGGGGTTTCGACTTCCGAACGATGGTCGAACGCGACCTGGGCCTACCTGTCATCTACAACAACGATGGCAACGCGGCCGCCTTGTACGCCCACGATCAGCTGTTCGGTGCCGATGCCGATCACCGCTCATCGGTGTCGGCGATCGTCGGCACCGGCCTCGGAGGCGGCGTCATCGAATCGGGCCGGGTGATTCGTGGTGCAACGGGTATGGCAGGCGAACTCGGGCACGTGCAGATTCCCATGCATGGCCTGCTCGGCGACGGTCAACCGGCGCCGATCTGTAATTGTGGTTTTGTCGGCGATGCAGAGAGCGTTGCGTCGCTGAGCGGTCTCGAGCGCAATCTGCTCCCGTACTGGTTGACGAAGTATCCCGAGCACCCCGTTGCGGCGCTGCCCAGCAAGGAGGCGGCGCGCCAGATCCGTTCGTGCGCCGAGGCCGGCGACGAGATGGCGCTCAAGATTTTCGAGCAGCAGGCGATCGCCATTGGCCGACTGTTCACGATCGCTGCCAACTTCACCGACCCCGACGCCTATTTCGTCGGTGGTGGAGTGATCGAGGCCGAGCCACACTTTCGAACCTGGTTTCTCGACTCGGTTCGCGACGCCACCACACTGCGGGTCGAGCAGATCGAAGTCGTCCAGTTCGCGCTGGTGTCAGATCTCGACATGGCCGGAGCGCGGGGCTCAGCGCTGGCGGCACTGCACGCCATCCGCCCCTGAGTTGGCAGTTGTGCCAGGGGATTCAGCGGATAGGTCGCTTCGCTCCTTTTCATTCCGCACGAATCCCCCGTCACGATTGGTCGCAGTTCGCCTATCGGCTCACGCTCCAGGCACAACTCCCAACTCACGCTGGTGGTTCCGGCCGCCGACCACGGGTCGCAGCGGTCGGTCGGAACGTAGTATCAGGATCAGTCGTTAGGAGCGCCCGCATGAGCCAGTCAGCTGAAGGTGGCGAGGGAATCGTCGAGGCCAGGACCGAGTTTGGGGTCGATCCATCCAACTATCGGCACTGGTCGGTCGACATCGACGGCAGTGTCGCCACGGTCACGATGGCGGTCACACCGGATGCCGGGCTAAGCACCGGCTACGAGCTCAAGACCAACTCGTACGATCTGGCCGTCGACATCGAACTGCACGACATCGCCCAGCGTCTGCGATTCGAACACGCTGGTGTCAAGGCAGTCGTGCTGACCGGTGGGCTTGACAAGATCTTCTGCGCCGGTGCCAACATCCAGATGCTTGCGGGGGCGACCCACGGTCACAAGGTCAACTTTTGCAAGTTCACCAACGAGACTCGCAACTCGATCGAGGAGGCCACCGAGTACTCCGGTCAAACTTGGATCGCGGCGGTCAACGGCACTGCGGCCGGCGGTGGCTACGAGCTGGCACTGGCCTGCGACGAGATCCTTTTGGTCGACGATCTGGCGTCGGCCGTGTCGCTCCCTGAGGTTCCTCTGTTGGCTGTCTTGCCCGGTACTGGTGGATTGACCAGGGTCGTCGATAAGCGCCGCGTACGCCGCGACCTAGCCGATGTGTTCACCACGCGAATCGAGGGGGTCAAGGGCCAACAAGCCGTCGATTGGCGGCTTGTCGATGCGATCGCCCCGAAGAGCAACTTTGATTCTCTCGTCGCCGGGCGGGCGGCCGCTCGGGCGGCGACATCGTCGCGGCCCGACGGCTGTCCGGGCGTGCCGCTTCCGATCTTCGGCAGCACTACCACGGTCGGCGCCGACGGGCTGATAGGGCGCAACGTCGATGTCAGCATCGATCGTCAGTTGGGCACAGCCGCTTTCGTTGTTCGCGGCCCTTCCACGTTGCAGCCCGGCACAGCCGAACAGCTGATCGAGGCGGGCGCCGACGGATGGCTATTGAACACGGCGCTCGAACTCGACTATGCAATCCTTCTGCTGCGCCTCAACGAGCCGCTGATCGGCACCTGGCTGTTGCACACGGAAGGCGACGATGACGCAGTGCTGGCGGCCGAAGCTGTCATCGAACGCGAGCCCGAAAACTGGTTTGTTCGTGAGGTGCGTCTGCTGTGGACCCGCACCCTCAAGCGGCTCGATCTGTCCTCCCGATCGTTGATCGCGATGATCGACGAGGGCAGCTGTTTCGCGGGCACGCTTGCCGAGCTCGCCTTCGCCGCCGATCGGGCAATCATGCTCGACGGTCAACGTGAAGGCTCGGACCAGCCGGCTCCGAAGATGGTTCTGACCGACGCCAACTTCGGGTGGTATCACATGTCCAACGGCATCTCCCGTCTCGCCACTCGGTTCTGGCACCGCGACGATGCCTACGCCGTTGTGCGCGACCTGATGGGTAAGGATCTGAACGCTGAGGCCGCAGCGGTCGCCGAACTTGTCACGTTCGCGATGGACGACATCGACTGGGACGATGAAGTGCCGGTGATGATCGCCGAGCGCTGCAGCTTTTCGCCCGACGCGTTGACCGCGATGGAAGCCAATTACCGGTTCGTGGGGCCGGAAACGATGGAGACCAAGATCTTCTCGCGCCTGACCGCCTGGCAAAACTGGGTGTTCCAACGCCCCAACGCGGTCGGCCCCAACGGCGCCTTACAACGGTTCGGCACCGGGTCGCGCCCTGAGTACGACAGAAATCGAGTCTGAGTATGAGCGCAGCGTTTACGCCCATCGATATCGACGCCAAGATCCCGAACAATGTCGGACTCGCCGACGACCGCCGCTTACAGCGAGCACTCGAGGGCTGGCAACCACGTTTCCTGCAATGGTGGCGCGACCTCGGCCCGGTGGCCTTCAAGGACAACCCGGTCTACCTGCGCACGGCCGTATCGGTCGGCCGCGAAGGGTGGGCCAACTTCGGCCACGTTTCGATGCCTGACTACCGCTGGGGCGTATTCCTGGCCGAACCCGAACCAGACCGCACGATCGCGTTTGGTGACCACAAGGGCGAACCGGTGTGGCAGGACGTGCCTGGCGAGTACCGAGCTGACCTGAGGCGTCTGCTGGTCGTGCAGGGCGACACCGAGCCGGCGTCGGTCGAGCAACAGCGCCACTTGTGCCTCACGGCGCCGTCGTTGTACGACATGCGAAATCTGTTCCAGGTCAATGTCGAAGAGGGCCGTCACCTGTGGGCGATGGTGTACCTGCTGCAGCGCTACTTCGGCCGCGACGGCCGCGACGAGGCCGACGAGATGCTCGAACGCCACTCGGGCGATATCGACAGCCCCCGAATTCTGGGCGCCTTCAACGAGCCGACGCCTGACTGGCTGTCGTTCTACATGTTCACGTACTTCACCGATCGCGACGGCAAATACCAGCTCGCCTCACTTCGCGAGTCGGGCTTCGACCCGCTGTCACGCACATGCGACTTCATGCTGAAAGAAGAGGCGCACCACATGTTCGTCGGAGCGACGGGCGTGGGCCGTGTCGTCGAGCGCACGGTCGAGTTGATGAAGCAGCACGACACCGACGACATCAGCCAGTTCGGCGGAATCGACGTCGACACCCTGCAGAAGTACATCAACTTCCACTTCAGCGTGTCACTCGACCTGTTCGGCGCAGAGACCTCGACCAACGCCGCCAACTATTTTGCGGCCGGCCTGAAGGGGCGATTCAAGGAAGAATCACGCGACGACGATCATCGCCTGCACAACCTCACTCGTATCGTGCCGACCGTGCTTCACGGCCAAATCGCCGGGCGCGAGGCGCCGCTGTTGAACGCCCTCAACGAGACGCTGCGCGAGGACTATGCCGAAGATTGTGTACCAGGGCTAACCCGCTGGAACCGCACGTTGGCAGAGGTGAACCGCGAGTTGCGGCTGCCGCATGTCGGATTCAACCGGAACGTCGGCGACTTCAGCGATTACGACATCAGCCCCGACGGCCGAGTTGTAACCGCTGCCGAATGGAACTTTCACGTCGTCGACTGGCTGCCGACAATGGGCGATCGCGCCCACGTCGAATCGTTGATGGTCGGTATCGCCGAGCCGGGCAAGATGGCGGGATGGGTGGCGCCTCCGTCGGCGGGCATCCACCAGCAGCCCGTCGACTTCGACTACGTCAAGCTCTGACGAGCCGTCGCTGCGGTCAGCCGAAGAACGTCTCTGCTGTGTTGTAGAGATCGTCGTCGACGCCGCGGATCTCCGAACACCCCAGGGCGAGCGGAACGCTGACGATCTCGGCGCCTCGCATCGCCACCATCACACCGGACTGCCCCTCGATCGCCAGGTCGGCTGCTTTGGTGCCCATACGGGTGGCAAGCACCCGGTCGAACGCCGATGGGGTGCCGCCTCGCTGGAGATGGCCGAGCACTGTGACCCGTGTTTCGTAACCGGTCAGGTCTTCGATCAGCGGGGCGAGTTGATAGGCAACCCCACCGAGCCGGTCGAACCCGAACGCGTCTTTCTGCATTTCGGTCTCGTGTGGCGGCGCGACACCTTCGGCAACCACGACCACCGAGTACTTCTCGCCGCGTCGGTGGCGACGTCGAATCAGTGCCGCCACTTCCTCGAGGTCATATGGCACCTCAGGGATCAAAATCACCTGAGCACCGCCTGCGATCCCGCCATAGGTGGCGATCCAGCCTTTGGTTCGACCCATCACCTCGACCAGGATCACGCGGTTGTGCGCTTCGGCGGTAGTGGTGAGTCGGTCGATCGCATCGGTGACGATCTGCACGGCCGTGTCGAATCCGAACGTGAAGTCGGTTCCGGCGATGTCGTTGTCGATCGTCTTAGGAACGCCGATCACCTTGGCGCCATCCTGCTCCAGCCGTAACGCGGTGCGAAGGGTGCCGTCGCCCCCGATCACCACCAGCGAGTCGATGTCGTTGCGCTCGAGTGTTTTTGCCACGCTGGCGAAACCCTCGCCATGCACGTACGGATCCTTGCGCGACGTGCCGAGGATCGTGCCGCCCTTGCCGAGGATGCCACGAACATCGCGCTCGTCGAGCAGGTTGACGTCGCCGTCCATCAACCCTTCCCAGCCATTCATGATCCCGACGACTTCGGCGTCGTGTGTTTGGGTAGCTCGGGTGACGATGCCCCGGATGACAGCATTTAGGCCGGGGCAGTCACCGCCAGCCGTGAGCACTCCGATGACACTCATGTCGTGTTCATCTCCTTGGGTCTCTCCTGGATGCGTGTTCGATCGTGCAGGATACGACGATCAGTACAGGAACATCGGCTTGCCGCCCACATGGCGAATCTTCGGCTTGTACTGCTCGGGGTCGTACATCTCACCGACGTCGACGCGCTTGACGCCTTCGCCGATCGTCGAGATCGGCACATTGGTGTAGGTACCGCCGCGGAGTGCGACCATGCGGCCCGACTGGCCTTCCATGGCAAGGTCGGCGGCCATCACTGCATAGTTGTTGGCAACCATCAGATCGAGCGAGTCGGGACTGCCCGAACGCATCAGGTATCCGATCGTCTGGTTGATGATGTTGACGCCGGTTACTGCTTGAAGCATCGAACCGAGCTGCTCGCCGATACCGCCGAGCTTACGATGCCCGTAGGCGTCTTCTTCGCCGCGCAATGACATCTCGCCGCCCTCGATCACGGCGCCTTCCGAGATCGTGACCATTGCGTAGTTACTGGGATTCGACGCACGGTCAGCGACCAAGAATGCGGCCAGCCGGTCGATGTCGACCGGCACCTCCGAGATGACCGCCCGGTCGACACCGGCCAGGTAGGCGGTGATCAGCGACGTCTCGCCGCTGTACCTGCCGAACAGCTCGACGACGGCGATCCGTTCGTGCGAGCCGGTGCTCGTGCGCAGGTTGCTGATGAACTGAACACCCCTGGTGACGGCGGTCGAGAAGCCGATGCAGTAGTCGGTGCCATGTACGTCGTTGTCCATCGTTTTCGGGATCGCGATGACAGGCACGCCCTCCTGGTGCAGTCGCAGGCCGTAAGACAGTGTGTCATCGCCGCCGATCGGGATCAGCACGTCGATACCAAGGGTGTCGATCACTTTCATGGCGTGCGGTGTGAAATCGTAAGGCGGCTCGGCGCCCTCGGGTGGCTGAAGAAAGTCGGGGACGGCGTCGGCCTTGACCTTGCCGGGATGGGTTCGCGAGCTGTGCAGGATCGTGCCACCCGACCGATCGATCGTGCGGACCCAATTCATGTCCATCGGTTGGGTGAACTCACGCAGCGATTCGGGATGGTCGGGGTCCATGTACAGCAACCCAGCCCAGCCACGGCGCAGGCCGACGACCTCGTGGCCCTTTTCGGCGGCCCTGATGACCACTGCCTTGATTGCGGCGTTGAGGCCGGGGACGTCGCCGCCCCCTGTCAAGATTCCGATGCGCACGTTGGTTCCTTTCAGAAGATGTTTTCAGAAGATGTCGATGTTGTCGCAGACATCGATGTCGTGGACGGCGTCGGGAAGCCGCTCGGGATGATCGATTCGGCTCTTCTACGTCTTCGAACCTACCGTGGTACCGGTGCCGATGCCTGGTGTCTTTCGGCCCTTCACGTGCGGTCGCCGGAGCATCCGAGAAAAGCCCTTGTGCCCGACAGCGCAATCTGGTGGAGCGCTCGATAACGTTCGCTTCGTCTGCTGCCACAGTGGTGGCTGGCGAATACAGAAAGTAGTAAAGCAATGGCAATCGGCACCGTGAAGTTCTTCAACGATCAGAAGGGCTTTGGATTCATCAGCCGCGACGACGGTGATGACGTTTTTGTTCACTTCAGCAACATCGAAGGCACCGGACGTCGCACCCTCCTCGACGGCCAGCAGGTCGAATTCGAGATCGCTGCTGGGCGCAAGGGCCCAGAGGCGACCGGCGTCAGGGTCGTTTGACCAAAACCCCTTCTGGCTTCGAACGTGTTCTCTAGCGTTCGTAGGGCGTGACGTCGGCGGCATATTGCTCCCGAAACAGCGCCAACACCTCACCAGGTTCGGCGTGTCGGCCGGTCTCGTGCTTCGAGTACAGAGTCCGGCCGTCTACGACAACGTCAAAAATGCCCTTGGAAGCCATCACCAATGTCAAGTCGGCGATGATGTGCTGGTAGTGGTGAGCGAGGTCTCGTGCAGCGCCCACGGCGCGCTCGGAATAGTCTCAAGGAACGCAGTAGGTAATGCTGACGCTGTGGCTCGACATGTCTTGAGCGTACCGTCGGCGCCGACGGCGTGTGATCAACCGCTATTGCGTAGACCCGTGGCAATCGTGTTGAGCGTTAGCTGAATGCCGCGCTCGACGAGTTCGTTCTGCTCGCCCGCTCGGTAGCGGCGCAGTAGGTCGACCTGCATCACGTGGAGCGGATCGAGATAAGGGAATCGGTTACGGATGCTGCGCGCCAAAACCGGGTTGTCGAACAGCGGATCGTTCGATCCGCTGAGCCGGGCGTGCCACTTGCACGTCAACGCATGCTCGCTTTGGATCAAACCGAAGATCTCGTCGCGGGCTGTCTGATCGGCGACCAAGGCGTCCGCGTAGTGGCGTCCGATTGTGAGGTCGGTCTTGGCGAGCACCATGCCCATATTGTTGAGCATCGCCCGAAAGAAGGGCCATTGGCCGTGCATCTCGGTCAATGTGGCCTCGCCGCCGGCATTCGAGGCGAAGGCTTCGAATGCGCTTCCGGCGCCGAACCAGCCAGGGATGTTCAGTCTGCATTGACTCCAACCGAACACCCATGGGATTGCTCGCAGATCCTGGATTCGATTCGAGTTCTTGCGCGACGCCGGCCGACTGCCGACGTTCAAACTGGCGATCTCGCCAACCGGTGTGATCGACCTGAAGAAGTCGACAAAGCGGTCAGACGAGTTGTCGATCAGGTTGCGATAGGCCTCAAGGGCCGACTTGGCGAGTGACTCCATTGCGGCGGTGAACCGTGCCGCGTCATCGCTCGGTCGTTCGTCATCAAGACAACTCGCCTCGAGCGTGGCTGAGACGAGTGTTTCGAGGTTGCGCCGCGCCGACGCCGGTTTGGCGTATTTGGCGGACACCATCTCACCCTGCTCGGTGATCCGCAATGCGCCGTGAACGGAGCCGGCCGGCTGGGCAAGGATCGCCTGGTAGGCCGGACCACCACCGCGCCCGACGGTGCCGCCACGCCCGTGGAACAGCCGGATCCGTATGCCCGACTCGGCGGCTGCTGAGACGAGCGCTCGTTGGGCCCGGTACAGAGCCCACTGCGACGTGACGTAGCCACCGTCCTTGTTCGAGTCTGAGTAGCCGATCATGACCTCTTGCCACCCGCCGCGGCTGTCGAGCAGCTCTCGATATCGGTCGTGATGTAGGAGATTGGCGAGTGTCTCGCCCGACTGTTCGAGGTCGTCGATCGTTTCGAACAACGGAGCGACGTCGATCGCCCCGGAGATCGCACCGGTGCCAGGGTTGACCGTGACCAGTCCAACCTCTTTGAGCAAGACGACCACTTCGAGCACATCGCTGACCGAGGTCGCCATCGAGATCACATAATGCGGGATCGAACGGCGACCAAAGCGTCGATGCGCGTCTGCGGCGGCCCGCAACACGTCGAGTTCGCCAGTCGTTGTCTCAGAGTATGTGGCAAAGGGGCTTGCCAGCGGACGCTGGCCGCGTAGCTCGTTGGTTAGGATCTCGATCCGGTCGGGCTCGTCGAGATCGAGATAGGAATCAGTGACGCCGCCAACCGTGAACAGCTCGGCCAGCACCTCTTCGTGAACACCCGAGTTCTGGCGCAAATCCAGCCCGCACAGGTGGGTGCCGAAGATTTCGACACCGCCGCGAACCGGTTCGACAAGCGCCTCGGCGAGCGCCGCCGCGCCGTGCGATGTCAATGAGACTACGACGATGTGGAGGTCGTTGACCAGTTCGTCGATCGTCTCGTACGGCGCGAGGTCGGCGTGTGGAGGCGGACCGGGGGCTTCGTCGAGCACGATCGCCGCCAGTGCCCACAGTCGAGCATGCATACCGCGGAACGCACGCCGGTATGGCTCGTCGGCACGGAACCGCGAGTCGTCGCCCGATGCGTCGGCGAGTTTCAGCAGGGCCGGCGTTGGGGTGATCAGCCGGCTCGACATCGACAGGGTCGTCGCCAACTTGTGCAACGACGCAAGATGGTGTCGGTACGCCTCGGTTGCTTGGGCAGCCACTGCAAGGCGAAGAACCGAGGCATTGACGAACGGGTTGCCGTCGCGGTCGCCTCCGATCCACGAGCCCATCGAGATGACTCGCGGGTTATGCATCGACTCGCCGAGCCGGTCGTGTACCTGCCGCTCGAGATCGCGTTGCAGGGTGGGCACCGTGGCGAAAAGACTGGATCGGTAGTAGCGCAGCGACTCGTTGATCTCGTCACGCACGCGTAGCTTTGACAGGCGAAGTATCGCGGTTTGCCACAACGACAGGATCTCGCGGCGCAGCTCGGCATCGATCTCTGCCACCTCGCTCGGGCTGGCGCCGGCTCGGGTACGCCGATCGAGAAGTTGGGCGACGACGTCGACACGATCGAGCACGGTCTTGCGGCGAACCTCTGTGGGGTGGGCGGTGATCACGGGCGACACGGTGAGGTCGCTGAGTTCAGCGACGATCCGGTGGCGTGGCACTCCGAGCGCCAGCAGCCGGTCGAGGCTGGCTTCGAGGCTGCCCTCCTGCGCGGCTGACCCTATGTCGCGGTGATGGCGCCTGCGGCGTTCTTGGTGGAGATCCTCTGCGGTATTGGCGAGCAGCGATTGCCATCCGAAGGCACGGATGACGTGCAACTGGTTTTCGATGTCGACGCCGCCCAATGCTTGGCTGAGGGCGTGGATCGGGTTGTCGCCGCTGCGGCGCGCATCAACGGCGATACGGCGAACCTGTTCGACGAGGTCGAAGGTGGCATCTCCAGCCTGCTCGCGCAGCACGTCGCCGATCAGTCGCCCCAGCAGTCGGATGTCGTCGCTGGCATCGGCCGCCGATGTATCGGTCATTGTCGACCAGTCTGGACCCAATCGGCGTGGTTCGTTGGACAAATGTTTCAATTGGCCCTGGTCGGCCGAAGTGCGGCACTGTGTATTCTGACAAGCAATGGCTGATCCCAAGGTTCTCGTAATAGTGCTGGCCGGCGGTGAGGGCAAACGCCTGTTGCCACTCACGAATGATCGTGCCAAACCGGCTGTGCCGTTCGGCGGCACGTACCGCATCATCGACTTCGCGTTGTCGAATTTCGCCAACTCTCGTTACCTCAAGATCGTTGTGCTGACCCAGTACAAGAGCCACAGCCTCGACCGTCACATCAGCCAGACCTGGCGCTTTTCCGATCTGCTCGACAACTATGTGACCACCGTGCCGGCTCAGATGCGGCGAGGTCCACGATGGTTTCAGGGCTCGGCCGACGCGATCTATCAGAACCTCAACCTGATCAACGACGAGCGTCCCGACATCGTGTGCGTGTTCGGAGCCGACCACATCTATCGGATGGACCCGCGTCAGATGGTCGACCACCATGTGGCCAGCGGGGCCGGCGTAACGGTCGCCGCGATTCCAGTGTCGAAACAAGAGGCGCTCGAGTTCGGCGTGATCGAGTCGGACGACGGCGGCAAGATCATCGAGTTCCACGAAAAGTCGTCCAACCCGCCCACGATGCCGGGTGACGACAGTCGCTGCCTGGCCAGCATGGGCAACTATGTGTTCGACACCCAGACGTTGATCGACATTGTCACACCCAATCAAGAACACCCGCTGACCGACATGGGTGGCGACGTGATCCCAGCGCTTACGAAACAGGGCGTCGCCTACGTCTATGACTTTTCGAAAAACATCGTTCCGGGTCAAGACGAGCGCGAACGGGGTTACTGGCGCGACGTGGGATCGATCGACGCCTACTACGAGGCCAACATGGACCTGATCGCGCCGGTGCCCGTGTTCAACCTGTACAACGATCATTGGCCCGTGTTCACGCACCGCAAGGCGCTACCGCCGGCCAAGGTTTCCAGAGGTGTCGCAGGAGAGCCGTCGTTCGTTGACGGCTCGCTGCTGTCCCAGGGATCGATCGTGTCCGGTTCACATGTCGAACGCTCGATCATCAGCCCGAGTGTGTTTATCGACCACGACGCTCACGTCATCGACTCGATCCTGATGGAAGGTGTTCATGTCGGTGCCGGCGCCCGTCTTCGGCGATGCATCGTCGACAAGAACGTCGTGGTCCCCAACTGGGCCAACATCGGCCACGATCCAGCGCAGGACGCCAAGCACTACACGATCAGCACCAACGGCATCGTCGTTGTCAGCAAAGGCCAAATTATTCAGCGCTGAATCCCGAACGCGTGAACAACTTGCGCAAATAGTGCGCAAGTTGTTCACGCATTGGCCGGCGACCGACAGATGCCACGGTGCTCAGGAGCCGGTGAGGGCGGCGACCACCGGTGCGAACGGATCGATGTCGTTCTGGCCGACGATCACGTAGCTGAACCCCCACCTATCGCGGCGTTCACGTAGATCATCGATGATCTTGCTCGGCGGACCGACGAGTGCAAACGGTGACTCGGCGATGACATCTTTGGGCGCCCCCGTGAAGCTGGCCAGAGTGTCGAGCGCATTGTCGATGTTTTCGGTGATGAACACCATGAACGTTCGGATATTCATCTCGATCGCGGCCATACGGCCCGCCGCCGTTGCTGCCTCGCGGACGATCTGCACCTTGTGCTCGACCTGCTCGGCCGTCATCGAGGCGAACGTCGCTTCGTCTACAGCGCCCGAGGTGAGCGTCGCATTTATGCCAACGATGTCAGCCTGACGGGCGGCGAACTTCAGCACGCGCGATCCGCCACCGCCGATCAACACGGGTGGCGGTAACTGGATCGGCTTCGGGAGTCCGTTGTAATCGGTGATCGTGTAGTACTCGCCCGAGAACGAGAACGGCTCTGAGTCGAGCGCGCCCTTGATCACGGCAAGGCCCTCGATCATGCGGCTGACACGCACGCCGGGTGGGTCGTACGGAATTCCGGACTGGGCGTAGTCGGTGGCCATCCAACCGGCGCCGAGTCCGATCTCGACTCGGCCCTCGGACAGCACGTCCATCGTCGCCAACTCCTTGGCGAGTACGACGGGGTGCTTGTAGTCGTTGTCGTACACCAGCGCGCCCAGCCGCAATGTCGACGTGACATCGGCGGCGCACTGCAGCGCCGGCACCGGCGCCAATTGCCCATCGAAGTGATCGGGCATCGTCAAGGTCGAGTAGCCGTTTGCCTCCACCCGTCGGGCGACGTCGGTCCATTCCTTCAAGTCGCCGGTTGCTCCCGTCTGAACTCCGAATCGAAATGGCCGCTGTGCGCTCGTCATGAGTTGCCACCGTAGACGGCTGCCACCGTCAGGGCTCGACCCGTCGGTAGTGTCAGTCGCACTGTGATGCGCCTCAGTTGGGTTATTCGAATGGCCTTGGTGGTCGGTGCCGGCGCGTTGCTGATGACGGCGACGGTGGTGGCGATAGCTCCCAGGGTCTGGCGAATCGCCAACTCTCACGTTGAGGTGCCGGTCGAGTTGCCTGACTTTGCGACCTTGGCGCAACGCTCGTACATGTATGACGTCAGCGGTCGTGAGATCGGTGTGTTCGAGGTGCAGAACAGCCAACCGATCGTGCTCTCCGACGTGCCCGACCATGTTGTCGATGCCTTTCTCGCCGTGGAGGACAACGAGTTCTGGGTGCACAAGGGGGTCAACGTCCGCAGCCTGTTCCGCGCCATGCTGTCGAACTTCGCCTCGGAAGGCCCGATTCAGGGGGCCTCGACGATCACGATGCAGGTCGTCAAGAACGACTACATGGCCGGCTTCGACCGCGATGGGCGCTACAAGCTGTTGCAGATCACCTACGCCGTTCGACTCGAGAAGCAAAAGACCAAGCAAGAGATCCTCGAGCGCTACCTCAACACGGTCTTCTTCGGCCAGAACTCGTACGGGATCGGAGCCGCCGCCGAGACCTATTTCGGCAAGCCGGTGCAACAGCTCAGCTTCGTCGAGGCGGCATTTCTGGCTGGGTTAGTGCAGGCACCATCCAGCTACGACCCAATTATCAACCCCGAGCGCAGTCGCGCCCGTTTCTTGCAGGTGCTGGATCGTCTGGAACAAGACGAGTTGGTCACCGAAGATGAGCGGATCGAGGTGGAGGAGTCGTTCGTGCTGCCAGAACGTGTTCGCCGACGCGCCGAACGGGCGACCCAACGCACCTATTTCACCGAGGCGGTGCGCGATTATTTGTTGAACCGCACCGACATCCTCGGACCCACCTACGAAGACCGGTACACCTTCTTGCACCGCGGTGGTTTGAGCATCCACACCACGCTCGATCCCAACCTTCAGGCCGAAGCCGAACGGGCCCGCAACGAGTTACCCGACAACATTGCCGGGATCGATGCGGCGCTGACATCGCTCGATACCAAAACGGGTGCGATCAGGGCGATGGTCGGTGGCAAGGGCTTCGTGCCCGGGCAAAACGAGGTCAACCTGGCGCTGGCCCCCAGCCAGACCGGGTCGAGCATCAAACTGTTCATTCTGGCGGCTGCCCTGCAAGCCGGAGCGACCCCAGACGACGTGATAGATGGAACTCACCCCTGCCGGCTTCCGAACGAGGGCAACGCCAACGAACCGTTCTTCGATATCACCGGCGGCGTCAACGGAGGGATCGACACGCTTCGCAATCACACCGTGCGATCGATCAACTGCGCCTTTGCACGCACATCGCAGATCGTCGGGTTGAACCGCATGGTCGACACCGTTTACCGCATGGCCGGCAACCCGTATCTCTATCCCGGCCAGTCGGCGCAGCAGCGTGAGCCGATTCAGCCCTTCTCTTCGTTCGCCACCGGCGCCAACGAGATGAGCACGCTCGACATGGCGGCAGGTATCCAGTCGATCGCCAACGAGGGGGTTCACCAGCAGCCGTACTATGTCGACTACATCGACGACGCGTTCGGCAACCGGGTGTATACCCACTTCGATGCCGGCGTCGAGGTGCTTGACCGGCAAGTGGCGCTCACGGCAATCGACGTGATGAAAGGTGTGCTTCGCAGCGGAACCGCGTCGCGGGAGCTGTCCGACTTCGCCAGCCGTCGCCCGGCGATCGGTAAGACCGGAACCCAGCTGAACAACTGGACGGCGTTCTTTGTTGGCGCCACTCCGGAGCTGTCGACGGCGGTGATGGTGCGCGACCCCGACCGCTACACACCAATGCGAGACATTGCGGAGTTCGTCTCGGCTGGTGTGAATCGTGTTCAAGGTGGCACTTTCCCGGCGAGAATCTGGGGGGCCTACATGGAGAACATCGGGCTCGAGCAGTTCGAGTTCGTCGATTGGGATCGACCCGGCCCACAGCCCAGACCACCGGCCCGGTTGTACCTGCCCGGTACAGAGTGCCTGTTCGAGATCGTCGGGTACGAGACGACGACTACCTTGCCGGGCGAGGTGCCCGCTGAGGTGGCGCCACCCGCGCCTGAGGGATTTCGCCGTGCGGTCGCCGCGCCTCCGACGACCGACACTCCTCCATCGACTGCGCCCCCGGTCACGCAGCCGCCGGTCACGCAGCCTCCGGTGACGACACCGCCGGTGACGACACCACCCGTCACAACGGTGCCTGATACGACGCCGACCACGACCACGACGACGCTCCCGCCGGTGCCGATCCTTGGGCAGATCGAGAGCGGCACTACGATCCCTCCCGATGTACTCGACCCGAAAGCCCCGTTGCCGTCCGTTCCGCTCGAACAAGTCGTGGGGCCCTGTGTTTGAGGTACGGGCGTGAGTCATCCGATCCTCGAACTGCAGGCCGCCGAAACGATGGCCGACCAGCTCAAACACCGGCGTCAAAACCTTCCTGAGCGCGAACAGGTGCAGGCAGCCCGCAACGAACTCTTCCGATGGGATCAGTCACGGGCGCTGATGCACCAACGGCTCGACGAGTTGGGCGCCCAGATCGAAAAGAGCGAGGCCGAGTCGCACGACATCGACAAACACCGCACCAAGCTCGAAGCGCAGATGAAGACCGTGATCGCTCCGCGCGAGGCCGAGGCGCTGCAACACGAGATCGCCACCCTGAACGAACGCCGCGGCAGCCTTGACGACGCCGAGTTGGGGGCGATGGAGGAGCAGACGCGGATCGAGGACGAGCTCACGACGCTGCTCGGACAGGAACACGCGCTGCGCTCAGTGCTGAGTGCGTGCGACGCGACGATGTCGGCCGCCGAACTTGACATTGACGGTGAGTTGGAGCGCATCGCCGGGCGCCTTGACGGCTTGCGGGCCAAGGTCGATGCCGGCGTGCTCAAGCGCTACGACCGGCTTCGCCAACATTTCGTCGTGGCGGCAGCCACGCTGGCCGGCTCACGATGTGAGGGATGTCACCTCGACCTGTCGGCACACGAGGTCGACGATGTCAAAGACGAGATCGCTTCCAGCGGTGTCGGCGATTGTCCGCAGTGCGGACGCATACTCCTGCGCTGATTCGATGTTCTTCTGGTTCTTGGGTTCGGTGGTCGTTGCCGTGTGGTTCGTGTTCCGCGATCCGGCGTTCGATTATCGGTTGCTGCTGGTCGGTGCGTTGCTGCCGGCGCTGGTCGACCCCATCTTCGGTGGTGCCCGTGTGCTGCACAGTGTCACGTTCAGCATCGTCCTGCTGACCGTGCTGATGTTGGCGACGTCAGGTCGCAAGCCGACCCGCAAGATGCTGTTGGGACTTCCGGTTGGCACCTTGCTACATCTCGTGTTCACCGGTGCGTGGACACAGACCAATGTGTTCTGGTGGCCATTCTTTGGATTCGGGTTTGACGACGCGCCCCATCCGATTGCCGAACGTGGCTGGTGGAACGTGCCGCTCGAGCTGATCGGGCTGGCGTTGTGCTGGTGGATCGTTCAGCGCGCCGAGCTGCGCCGGCCAGATCGTCGGGCACAGTTCCGCAGCACCGGTCAGCTTTCACTGCCTGGGCAGTGACGCGATCTGTGGTTCACTTGGACCGTGCTCTACCTGGTTCGTCACGGACGTACTGACGCCAACGCCAAGGGGTTGTTGCAGGGCCGGCTCGACCCCGCACTCGACGCGATCGGCCGTAAACAGGCGGCGGCAATCGCCAACATGATCGGCGAGGTCGACGAGGTGATCTCGAGTTCGTTGGTCCGCGCAGTTGAAACGGCGTCCTACTTTCAGCGTGAGGTCGCGATCGACGACCGTTGGATCGAACTGGCTTACGGCGAGTACGAGGGAGTTCCGGCGGGGGAGGTTCCGCCAGAGGTGTGGCAGTCGTGGAAGACGAACACAATGTTCGCAACCAAGGGCGGAGAGAGCTTTGGTGCCCTTGACGCAAGGGTGCGGTCGGGATGCGAAGACCTCGCCGACAGGATCCATGGCCGCAACATCGTGGTGGTCAGCCACGTGTCGCCGATCAAGGCGGCTGTGGGCTGGGCGCTGAACACCACGATGGACATCATGTTCCACTGCCACTTGTCGCAGGCCAGCCTGTGCCGTGTCGACATGGGTCGCTTCGGGCCGTTGCTGCACAGCTTCAACGAGCAGGCTGCTATCGATTGAGCGCCGTGTAGCCGTCTGCCGGCAAGCCGGCAGCTTGTCGCCCAACGTTCATGAGATGCGACCCGGCAGCGTTGTTCGAGCCGACGTCCGAGTTCGACCCGGCAGCTCCAGCTCGTTGTAGGGTTCGACGATGGCGGAGATCGACGGCAAACGTCTACTCGCAGGCCTCCACAAACTGCGCTCGTTCGGTGCGTCTGGCAGCGGCGTGGTTCGCCAAACGTTCTCAGATCCCGACATGGCGGCGCGCCGCTGGCTGTGTGACGAGCTGACGCTCGCCGGACTCGTGGCGTCGATCGACGGGGTCGGTAATGTCGTCGGGCGGTCGCAAAACCCCGGCCCGGCGCTGATCATCGGCTCGCATTCGGATACTCAACCCAATGGCGGCTGGCTCGATGGGGCGATGGGGGTGATGTACGCAATCGAGATTGCCCGAGCTCTCCGTGAAGACCCAGCCACGGCGCACCTGGCGGTCGACGCGGTGGCATGGTCCGATGAGGAGGGCACGTACACGACGTTCCTCGGAAGCAACTCGTTTGTCGGCGACCTGACCGACAGCATGCTGCAAGATGCCAACGCCGAAGGCGAGACCGTCGCCGAGGCGATCGAGCGGGTAGGTCTTACCGGCACACCCCGACAGCGTCTCGATCTGGGTCGCCATGTCGCCTACCTAGAACCTCATATCGAGCAGGGACCACATCTTGAAGACGCCGGACTACGGGTAGGAGTCGTCACGTCGATCGTCGGCATCCGAAGCATGCGTGTCACGTTTGTTGGCGAGCAGAACCATGCGGGCAGTACGCCGATGGCGCGCCGCAAGGATGCCGGGGCGGCGTTGTTCGCGTACGCGGTCACGCTTCGCGAACGACTGGCCGAGGTGGCCGGCCCGGTCAGTGTGTGGAACATCGGAAACGCTCGCCTGTTGCCCGGTGGCGAGAGCATCATCCCCGGTCGCGCCGAGATGGTTATTCAGTTTCGGGATCCCAGCGAGCGCGTGCTCGACGCAATGGAGGCCGCTGTCGTCGCCGTCGCGACTGCGATGAACGACGACGGGCCTGTCGAGGTCACGGTGGTGCCACAACGTCAGCCGGTGGCTCCGGCCGACATGGATCCCGAGCTTCGTGGGCACCTTGCCGCGGCGGCCGAACAGCGGGTGCCCGCCGAGTGGGTCGACATGCCGAGTGCTGCGGTGCACGACGCGATGGTTATCTCGCACCATCTGCCGTGCGCGATGCTGTTCATCCCCAGCATCGGCGGCGTCAGCCACGACTTCTCCGAAGACAGCACCGAACTCGACATCGTTACCGGTTGTCAGGTTGTCGCCGACGCGTCGTTCTCGATCCTGAACGAGCAGCGTCTGTCGATCGGCTGACCGGTTGTTACCGATCCCGCCGCAGCCTGCAACCATGTTGGCATGAAGCTCTACATCGCTGGTCCTCTCTTCACGCCTGGTGATCGCACGTTCCTCGAAGATCTTGCGTCACGTCTCGAGCGCGTCGGTCACGAATGCTTTGTGCCACATCGGCAGACGATCGAGTCGTTTGATGCGGCGACAATCTTCGCCGTCGACTCGGCCGGTCTGCATGGCAGCGAGGCGATCGTGGCGTGGCTCGATGGCCCGATGATCGACGACGGAACAGCATGCGAGATCGGGATCTTCTCCGAGTTGATCCGAACCCAACCCGCTCGGTACCGAGGGATCGTCGGTCTTGCCACCGATTGGCGGGTGTGGCGCCGACGCGACGCTGGTCTGGCCGACGGCGGTCTCAACTTCTTTGTTGGAGGAGCAATCCTCCAGTACGGCAAGCTGGTTTGGGCCATCGACGATGTCGAGATCGCCCTACGCGACTGGGACGAAAGTTTCCCCGATCGCTAACACCGGTAGCTCCAGGTTGGCATTCGAGTCGTCGAGGATCAGGATCGATTCGTAACTGAGCGATTGGCTTCTCACGGGTCGGCTTCGATGCCCTTCGACAGGTGATACTCGATCAGCTCGAGCAGTTGGTGTATTTCGAAGGGTTTGGTCACGTAGGCGACGAATCCTTCTGCTAGTGAGCGGTGTCTGTTGTGGTCGGTGGCGTCGGCCGTGACGGCCACTACCGGGATCTCGCTGGTCAGCGGGTCGGCTCGCAACTGTCGCAACACCTCGTGGCCGTCGATGTCGGGAAGACCGATGTCGAGCAGGATGATGCCGGGCTGGTGTTGGCGCGCCAGGTCGAGAACGATGTCGCCGCGTTCTGCCTTGATCATTCGGAACCCCCTACTCGGCAGGAGGATGCGTTCCAGCAGGCTTAGATTGGTCGGATTGTCTTCGACGCAGAGCACGGTGTGAAGTTCGGTGGAGAGCGATGTGTCCGGCGTCGTGCTCGCAGTGTTGCCGGTACCCGGCACTTCGGGTAACTCGATCCGAACGGTGGTACCGCGGCCGAGTTCGGTGTCGATCTCGATTTGGCCCTGCATCGCCGTCATCAGATGCTGGCACAGAGCCAGCCCGATTCCGGCGCCGTTCCTGCCGGAATAGGTCGATTCGAGCCGTTCGAACGGTGTGAACAGGCGTGAAATGGCTTCTGGGGCGATGCCGATGCCGTTGTCTTGCACGCTGATCTGTACCCGTTGGAGCTCGCTGCTCCAACGCACTTCGATCGTTCCGCCGTCGTTGTTGTACTTGACCGCGTTGGAAAGCAGGTTGTTCAACACCTGGCGCAGCCGCTTCGGATCAGCGAACACAACACAGTTGTCGACCAAGTCGATGCTGATGCTGATACCGCGTTCGGCGGCGAAGGGACGGACGATATTGATACAGGATTCGGCGAGCGGTCGCAGCTGTACCGGTTCGGCGTCGATTTTCAGATCGCCTGATTTGATCAGCGCCAGGTCGAGCATCTGGTTGACCATGTCGTGCAGATGCTCGCCGGCCCGCAAGACCTCGTCGACGGACTCCGTCTGGTCCGAGGTGAGCGTGTCGAGCCGGAGCAACTGGGCGAATCCCAACACGGCATTGAGCGGTGTGCGCAATTCGTGCGACATGTGCGACAGAAACTCGGTCTTGGCCAGGTTGGCGCTCTGGGCCTGGTCACGGGCAAGAACCAGTTCCTGCTCGGCCTCCTTGCGGGTGGTGATGTCCTGAATCGTGCCGGTCAGCCGCCATGGTCGGCCGTCCGCGTCGCGTTCGGCCTTACCAGAGTCAGATACCCATCGGATCGAGCCGTCTGGCAACACGATCCGGTGGTCGGCTCGGATCTCACCCGCGGTGGCTAGAGCATCGTCGATCGACTGTTGTAGTTGTTCACGGTCGTCGGGGTGGATCGTGGCCAGTATGGCGTCGATGCTCGGAGTGAACGTTGTGGGGTCGCGTCCGAAGATGTCGTACAGCTCGTCGGACCAGATGACGTGACCGGTCCGCAGATCAGCGCTCCAATTGCCGATATGGGCGAGCTTTTGCGCCAGCTCTAGCTGCGACTGACGTTGGGTAAGCTGGGAGGTGCGCTCTACGACACGCTCTTCGAGCTGATCGTTGACGGCTCGAAGCGCCGCCTCGGCGTTCTTGCGGTCGGTGATGTCGTTCACCACGGCGACGAATCGACCTGGGTGTTCTGTCGCCGCAATGTATTGCAATGATATTTCCACTGGAACCAGATGGCCGTCCTTGCGGCGGTGCACGGTCTCGAACTTGAGGTGCTCTTGGGTGCCTGCCACCAACGGTGCGATCAGCTTCTTGAACTGGACCTCGGTGAACTCCGGTTTGATGTCCCAGGGGTACATCTGCAACAGCTCGGCGTCGGTGTAACCGAGTTGCTCGGTCGCCCCCCGATTGACATAGTTGAACTGCCACGATTCACCATCGAACATGAACACGCAGTCGAGGGTTCTGTCGAGCGATTGCTTGAACAGGCGCAGTTCGTTTGTCCTCACGTGCTGCTCGGTGACGTCGCGAATGACCGTCAACACGTCTTGTTCACCGAATAGCTTTATCCGTGCACTGAAGGTTCTGATGCCACCGACGAGATCCAGACTGTATTCGAAGCTGACCGTTTCGCCAGTGGCCGTTGTTTCGGCGATCGCTTGGTGCACTTGATCGGCGGCGGGGCCGGGAATGACCTCGTCAACAAGTTTGCCGATCAGGTCGACTCTTGGCATAGCCAGGCTTGGGTGGTCGCTGCATTCGATATTGCGTCCCTGCAGATCCAAGACCATGACGATGTCGGGCATGGCCTGCACGATCTCGCTGAAGCGTTGGTTGGCGCTCGCCAGCTGGGTCTGGTCCTGGTGCTGGCGAGCATCATCGGTTGGTTCGCTGCCCAGCCGATCGCTCATGTCTCTCCCGATGCTGTAACGGTGCTAGCGGCTGTCAATAACTTATCCACGGTTCGATTGGAACGCGCCAGGTCCGACAGCTTGGCGAGATAACCATCGAATTCGGCGGCGAGAAAGCGCCCAAGACGTTCAGTAGTGATCTTGGCCGACGCGTTGGCTGGTGCGCTACACAGGGTGGGGTGCATCTCGATCGGCCTCCTCCAGCCAGGCTATCCAGATCCCGGCGGGGTGCCCAATCAAGCACAGTGCGGCATAGGGGTCCGCCGAACTCGTGGGGTTGAGCGAATCAACAGTGGTGTTGGCCAGACCGATGGCTTGTGATGAGTGCAAGGCGATCGGCATCTTTCGGTCGTGTCGGGGGGACATCGTGCCGATGAAGTGGCGTGAAGGTTCCTGTCCTGCCAGACGTCGACTTGACCTCTCGGTCGATCGCGCCGATGGACGGTCTGCAACCAGCGGTCGATGGAAGTCCGCCGGGTGAGCTCGAGGAGGATTTTCGGTCGCCTTCCGTGATGATGTCCTGCGAGCCCGAGAATGTGATTACGGGCGAATCGGTTTGATGGTGATCGACCTATGACTGTTCCATCCTTGCGACACAGAAAGCCATTCCTCGGGAATCGCCCGTTCCTGCGGTACTTCGTTCCGCTCTTTGCGGCGACCACGCTTCTCGCCGCGGTGGGATTCATCTTTGTCGAGCGCTCGCGGGTCGATACGTGGGAGCAGGAGTTCAGGGCGGACCAGGTCTCGGCCATTCAAGGCGTCGGTCAAACGCTCACCCAGCCGATCGTGGACGCAGCCGGCGACCTGGCGATCCTCGCTGAGCAGGACGCGCTGACGGATCTGTCGGCGACACCCACGGACGCCGAACTCGATACCGTCGCTCGGATCTTCGAGGGGCTCTCGTCGATTAGACGTGTGTACGACCAGATCCGCTTCATCGACATGGCGGGCATGGAGCGCGTGCGAGTCGACTTCCGCGGCGGCGAAGTGCTGCGCGTCGCCAACCTCCAAGACAAGTCCGGCCGCTACTACTTCGCCAACACCGTCGATTTGCCGCGGGGCGCCATCTTCGTGTCACCCCTGGACCTCAATGTCGAACAGGGTGAGATCGAACGCCCCCTCAAGCCGATGCTCCGATTGGGGAGTCCAGTGTTCGCCGCCGATGGCACGCAGCGTGGGGTTCTTATCTCAATTACCTCGGAGACATCGCGCTCAACGCCCTCCGCGATGACGCGGGCGCGATCGGCGCCACATTCCACCTCGCCAACGAGGACGGATACTGGCTCATCGCCCCGGACCCAACGGATGAGTGGGGATTCATGTTCGATGACCCCGATCGATCGCTGAGCGCCCGGGATGCCGCCGGATGGGCAGTGATGGCCGGAGACGGGCCGCTCCAGTTCGAGACGTCACTCGGGCTCTACACCCATCGACATCTCTCACCGCTCGAAGAGATCCGGGCCTTCCTCCCGAACGTGACGACCAACCCTGGGCGCACAATCGAATGGTCTGCGTACTCGTTCGCTCCGGCAGCCGAGATCGAGGCGGGTGCCCACGCGGTTACTCGTGACGCGGCATGGCTCGCCGCAGGCATCGCGGCGCTCCTGTGGGCGCTTTCGGCCGTCGCCTCAGCGGCGCTCGCGGGCCAATGGAGATCCCGGTTCGCCCTCCTGGAGGCTGACTTCGTCTTCAACGCCCCCGTCGAAGGCATCGTGGTGGCTGACGCCGACCTCACGGTCGTCGCGATCAATCCCGCCTACACCGAGATCACCGGGTTCGATGAGGACACGACCCTCGGCAAACCCCTCCGCGCGTTGCGCTCCCTGTCCCACGACACCGGCTTCTACGACGAGGTCATGGAGACGCTGAGCACGAGCCGGCGCTGGACGGGGCGGATCAACGACTACAAGGCAGATGGCTCGTCGTTCGTGCAGTTGCTGTCGTTTTCTGTCATCGTCGACGAGTCGAACACTCCCGAGCGCTACGTCGGCGTCTTCACAGACGTCACCACCCAGGTGCGGCACGAACGAGAGTTGGAGAAGCAGGCGACTCACGACGAACTCACCGACCTTGCCAACCGACCTCTGCTCTGGGTGGCCCTCCGTCGAGACCTCGCCCGCCAGGAACGGCACGGCGGCCGCGTGGCCGTCTGCTTCATCGACCTCGACGGGTTCAAGGAAGTCAACGACTCACTCGGTCACGGCGCCGGGGACGAAGTGCTCAAGGAGGCAGCCCGACGGCTCAGTTCGGTCGTGCGCTCCAGCGACACCCTGGCTCGATACGGCGGCGACGAGTTTGTCGTGGTGCTGGTCGACGCAGGCGAGCACAGTGACATCGAGCGGATGGCGGCCCGAATACTCAACGTCCTCCGAGAACCCATCGCCACGGCCGCGGGCTCTGCCAATGTCCGCGGCTCGATCGGTATCGCCGCGTCAGACCCTGGGAGCGACACGACCGCCCAGAACCTCATCGAGGCCGCGGATGTGGCGATGTATGCCGCCAAACAGGCTGGCGGGGACTCCTTCGAGTGGGCACAGGAGCACACCCGGGGCGGTTTAGTACACTGAGCGCCCAGTCCAGAGAGAGAGAGAGAGACAAGTGCCTCTGAATGTGCCCGACGAGGCAGTCTTCTGGAAGCTCGATGCGGCAGGCAAGCAGCAATGGTTCAAGGAAAACGTCCTTCAGCGCCAACCCTCGTTTGAATCTGATCTGGGGATGGCTAGGGAGATGGATGGCAGGAAGCCGACTGATACGAAGAATCAGATTGATAGGGAGTACGGGGAAGCGCTCCTCATACTGGACCGAAACGCGCGTCTCATTCCACCCGCCGGCCTGCTCCACGCGGACTGGACATGGGAAGACGTCGACTGGGCATGGGAATTCGGTCGGTTGAGTTCAGAAGGTCAGTTGAAGTTCTTTCGTGGATGGCAACGCACCTATGCCGTGAAGATCGCTGATGAACCGGCTGACCCAAAGTTCGCGTCGCCTAGTCGGGTCTACGTCACGCTGCCGAATGGAAGCCAGCACGCCGATGACTTGGATAGAGACGACGATGTGCCCAGTGATTATCAGCTGCCCGAGAACCGGGTAGCGAAGCCGAACTTCGGCCCGAGCAAGACGGTGCTGCTGCTCAGCGCGGGTGGCCTGTTCGGCCTCGTCATGGCGGGCGGTTTGTATGTGACGCTCACCGGTGACGGCGTCATCGAGCCTGAGCCCGTCGCAAGTGTCGGCGAGCAAACCGAGGAACCGGACGGGACAGACTCAGCCCAAGTGACAGTAACGGTGACGGCGCAGGAGGACCCGGAGCCGACGGTGACGGTAACGGTGACGGCGCAGGAGGACCCGGAGCCGACGGTGACGGTGCTGGAGGAAGTCGTTATTGGACCTGGAGCGCCCCAGACTCTCGATTACCAGTTTGCTTCTCATCACTACACGGTGACTGTCGATGGAGACGGCGAGGCGTTGGCTGCACTGGAGAGCACCAGCTGGTATTCCCTGTCGTTCATCACCACGACTGCCGACGGCACATTCGACGCCAACTGCACCTGGGCACAAGGACGAGATGTTCGGTGCAGGACATTCTCGGGTCCCGCCAGCACCCTCGTTCTCGATGCTGTCATGACTGCTGAATGGACCAGCCCGGACACCGTGGTCGTCAGCGTCGACAACGTCGGCAACGATTCGCCGGCGGAGTTGGTGGTCCTCGAATTGGCCGTGCGCGCGTCCAGCTCCGACGCCGGGCCGGGCGACTCCTTCGGCACCCTCACCTGGGAGCCGTAGCAGGCTACATCCGTCCTGTTCAGTGGTGGCGGGGAGTCGACCTGCAAGCGTTGGAATGCCACAGGCACTCTCGCCACCAGGGACGATGCATTGAAATGCTGATCTATCAGGTGTTTCCTTACTTGTCGCTTCACGGCGATTCACACCGACTCATGGTGGTTCGCGGACCACGATCTGCACGAATCTGACTGGGTGTGATGTTGGGTTCATCACGTTCGCTGAGATGTGGGCGGCGGTGCGGATCGGTGTGGCCGGAAAGCCTGCGCCGAGCGAAATCGGAAGGCTTGCGCAGCTTTTGAAAGCCTCGGGCGTCACGCAGGTGTAGGTGGACCAGGTCGAGACGACCGATCGCCGTTTGGAGTGCCTATGGATCCGGTGGCGATGCGGGCGATCCGGTCCTGTGCGACTGCTGCTGCGGCCGGCACACTCACGGTGACACTCGGGTCCGCGGTGTAACTGGTCTGGCCTGAAACGCTGAGCTGAAGGGCTCGGGCGGTGGTGACGTTGATGGGCCGGCACAATCTTGTGCTCGTGCCGTTCAGGCGGTGCTCGGCCACGCATCGCCGGCAGAGACTCTCGACGTTTACACGCACTTCTGGTCGAGCGATGAGGAGAAGACCCGCGAGGCGATCGAACGGGCAGCGTCGGACTGGTCGCGCCAGGCGCTCTAAGACCGTGGGTCACATCCGTGTCACGACGGGATCATCGGACCGCTAAACCCCGGGTCAGAGGTAGGTGCGATGGTGAGTCGGCCTATAAGCGGGATTCTGTGGTCACTCTCGTGACCGGTGACCATCCATCTGTGCGGCCTACCCGAGGGGTGTCGACGTTGCCGCCGACGGACGAGCCGCCCATCCCCTCTGCTTGACCTTGCTCCGGGTGGAGTTTGCCGAGCCGTTCGGATCGCCCCGAACGCTGGTGCGCTCTTACCGCACCGTTTCACCCTCACCTGTGATTGGTTGCCCAACCCATCGGCGGTCTCTCTCTGTTGCACTTTTTCGTCAGGTCACCCCAACCTGGCTTTCGCCAGCACCCTGCCCTGTGGAGTCCCGAC
>CALFRK010000026.1 GCA_937919625.1 uncultured Ilumatobacter sp. | reverse complement strand
CCGAGTTCGTTGACCCGCTGGAGAAAACCGGGGGTTTCGACGATGTCGAGCACTGGTCCTTGTTACGCAATCTTTGCGCTTGGCACGTGGCCTGGGAGACTGGTCGGACCGCTTCGTTGCAAGCATGTTTGCGTTGCTCGTTGAGAGCTCCGATCCGGCGCGGTCGGATCGGAGCCAGAGTTTACATCGCAGGAGCCTCGCCGTATCGTGCCGGCATGACCCGGTATTTTGTCGATAGCCTCAAGGCTCTCAGGACGCGCCATACGCCGAACAGGGCTGTGGCACCACGTGCTGCGGCGATGCTCCTGCCGCTCGGCCTGCTCTGTGGCCTAGGCTTGCCCGCGTGCAGCTCCACACCGGAAGAGGATGGGGCTGACGTCGGCGTGGTGGATCCTGACGCAGGACGTGCGGACGCGGCGCGCACGGACGCCGGCCGCACCGACGCTAGGCCCGCGGATGGGGGCGCAGCCGACGGCGGCGCAGCCGATGGTGGGATCCAAGACTCGGGCAGCTCCACCATGGCGTACGCTTGGGCGGCGGACATCTACCGGGACGACTTTGGGGTGCCGAGCATCGTCGGCGAGTCCGTCGCAGACCTGGCCTTTGGCGACGGCTACGCGCAGGCTGAAGACCGCCTCGGCACGATGGTGCTGAGCTACGCCCGGGCCCGCGGCCGCGAGGCTGAGCGCTTCGGCCCGGGGTGCATGCCTGCCTGCTTGGAGCGCGATCGCGTCGCGAGGATCATGCAGTCGGAGGCAAGCGCGATTGCAGCGCTGCAGGTCTTCAGTCCCCAGGAGCGCGAGACCATGTCCGCGTTTGTCGCGGGGATCCGGAAGTACATCGACAGCCACCCTGATCGGGTGCCTGCTCGCCTGAGGGCCAACCCGCCCGACATCATCGACGTTCTGGCGCTGGGCAACTTCGCGATGGTGGGGCGGCAGTTCACCGAGGCGGTGCAGGACAAGGACGGCGGCGGCTGGATCTGGGATGGCGGCGCGGGACACGGCGGTGAGTCCAACGGGTGGTCGTTGAAGGAGGGCGATCAGCTGTTTGTGCAAGCGGACCCTCACACCCCCTGGGACAACTTCAACTGGCTGTGGGAGCATCGATGGTTCACCACGGACGGGCGGCTGGCCGCGACCGGCGGCGTCACCACCGGGATGCCCGGCTTTGTGCATGGCGCGACCGACCATCACGCGTGGAGCTTCACCCGCACCGGCGTCGATCGCGGAGACTGCGCTGTGGTCAAGGTCTCCGACGACGGGCTGCAGTATCTCCGCGGCGGGGTGTGGATGGACTTCGAGGTGGACACCCAAGAGCTCCGCATCGCTCAAGCCTCTGGTGGCCCCCGGGTGGAGATGTTCCCGATTCAGCGCACGGTGGACGGGCCGGTCATCGAGCTCAAGACCGTCGAGGCGCAGCGGATAGCGCTGGTGGCGGTGTTGACGATGAAGGGGCAAGCGTCCCAGTCCCTCCAGACGATCAGGATGGCGGGGGCTCGCACCCTCGATGGGTTCAAGAACGCGCTCGCGATGCAGCAGATCGCCGGATTTCAGCTGTTCTACGGTGATGTGGAGGGTCAAAACTTCTACAGCTGGGTGGGTCGGATCCTCGACCGGCCCGAGGACTCGATGACGCCGCGGAGATGGAACCAGTGTCAGCCGATCTGGGAGGCTGGCACCGAGTTTGGGCAGCTTCGCCCCGCCTCGGGGCTGCCTAGGAGCCAGACGCCTGGCGTCGTGGGCGACGTGCAGTTCTTTCAGGGCAGCAACGCGCCCAACTTCATGCTGACCGGGGGCGATTGGGGGCTGCGGCTGGCGGACTTCCCAAGCTACGTGCACACCGCGGTCGAGTTTGACGCGCTGCCTGCTCGCCCGCAGCGCACCACCGACGTGCTCGTCGCCGGCGGCCACACCAGCTCAAGCATGCTCGAGCTGTCGATGGACAGCTACGTGCTCGCCGCCGAGTGGGTGCGGCCCCTGCTGGCGGAGGCGGTGCGGGCACACCTCGCCAACAAGGGCACACTCACGCCGGTCCAGCGCGCGGGGCTCACGCTGCTTGACGGCTGGGATCTGGTCTGTGATCGCGACTCTCGAGCCTACACGCTGTGGCGGGAGCTCGCAGCCGCAGTTGCCGACAGCGGCGTGTTCTTGTCGAGCATTCGAGGCATCTATCCAGGGCTGCCAAACGACGTGTCGGAGGCTCGCCCAGCTGAGCTCGCGGCCCTGTTCGGCCATTTCCGCGCCGCCGTCGCCTCAGTACCTCGGGACATGAGCGGGCAGGTTCGTATCTGGGGAGAGATCAACGTCATCGATCGTCAGACCGGCAACGTCTCTTTGGGCGCTGGCGGCTCGGACACCCAGACGATGTGGCAGGGCTCATCGAAGATCACCGCGCGGGACCGTCAAGGTGTGAGCCACGTCAGCGGTGGCTCAAACTTCATGATGAGCACCCGCTACGATCTGAGCACCCAAGCGGCGGAGATATGGAGCATCTCAGCCAGGGGCCAAAGCGAAGACCCCGCGTCACCCCACTACGACGACCAGACCCACATCTATGTCGAGCGGCAATACAAGCCCGCCACCGTGGATCTGGTTGTGGCCACGTCGACGAGCTTTGTACGGAGCCACGTGCGGGTGAGCGCTCCGTAGGGGGCGTCGCAGTTTGTCTTGCAACAGCCCACGCTGAGCACCTCGGCTCAGCGGCGGCTAGGGCTAGGGCAGACGTGGGCTCTCAAGCAGGTACAGGGCGCCGCCGACGATCCCGAGCAGCACGCTGCTACCAGCGACGATGTACGTGGCGGTCCTGCGACCGTCTCTTCGATCGACGAGCCGCTCGTATTCTGCCAGCTCTGCGGGGCTGATACCGGAGCTCAAGCGGCGCTGGTTGATGTCAGCAGCGGAGCCGTCGTCGACGAGCGCTGCGACCCCGACGCCGGCGCCGGCGGCGAGGCCTGTGAGCGCGGCCAGGAGCACGGCGTGCGCTGCGCTGCGCTGTGTCGTCCGGCGGAGCTGGAGCTTGAGCTCGACCTCGGCGTTGGGCTTGAGCTGGATCGAGCGAGACCACGGCACGACGCCGCTGCCGACCAGGCTGACCTCGGCCGGACCAGGTGGCAGCTTGAGGCTGATGGGGGTGCGGCCTTTGATCAGGCCGTTGATGTGCACGTCGGCAGACAGATCTGCGTCGATGACGAGCCTCGCGGGCTGCGGCTTCAGCTCGACCTCGACCACCGCGAGGCGCCGCTCGGCGGCGAGCACGTCCAGCTTGATCACGTCATGAGCTTCGGCCCCGGCGGTGATCGTGTGCGGGCCTGGGCTCACGTCAAGGACCATCGGCAGGTCTTGTTGCACAGCTCCGTCCACCGTCCCCCACGCGCCTGCGATCGCGCTCGTGATCATCAGCTGCGTGGGCAGCTCGGGTGGCTCGGGTGGCGCTGTGGGGGCCTCGGCGCTCAGCCGCATGAAGATCGGCTCGATCTCAGCGAGGCTGGTGACAGCGTCCTGTCGTCGCCCGCCGCTCGGGGTCGCCTCGATGTACCGTCGGTAGCGAGCGATCGCGCGCTGAAGTCCCGCGGGCTTGTGGTCGACAAAGAACTGCAGCCTCAGCGCCTGAGCGGTGGAGAAGCTGATCGCGGGCAGCGGCGCAAGCTCATAGGCCTGCTCGAAGGCGCGGGTGGCGACGACATATTGTCCTGCGGGGCCCATAAGAACTCCAAGCAGGTTCGGCACCGGTATGCGACCCGAAGCCCTGGTAGAACACCCCGCGTCGCGGTGGATTTCCGCCCCGCCAGCACTCAGGATTGGCCTCAACTCCCAGAAACCGAGGCATCACAGAACTTCAGGCACCACCAACTTTCAAAGAGCACATAGCTGTGCCCCGCGCCGGTTGTAGACGCCCGAGGTTAGGCAATCCCGAGCTGAGTCAGCTCGCAAATGGCAGACACTGCTGAGGACCCGGCGGACCCGTACCCACCAACGGCACAATCTGCTGCTTCAAAATCCACTGCCCTGCGGCGGGCGGCAGCACCGCTGCAACGGCACGGAGCGGGCCCCCACAATCTGGGCACAGGTGGCCGTCGATGTCGTAGACCCGAGCAAGAAGCTTGGCCCACGACACACGATAGGCCACGGCAACGAGTGACTCGAAGGCCCGAGGCCCAAAGAGAACCCGCTGCACGCTCACTCGGCCGGCGGGCACAACTAAGCCGCGAAGCCGGGCCGAGGGCGCCAAGACCCCGTAGTACCTGATTTGATGCTGACCCGGCGGCGGCACGAGCCACGCCAGAATTCGTGACGCGAGCCAATCATGACTTGGCGATCGGCAACTTCGAGCTCGACTTCGAGACTGGTGAGGTGCGCTTCAAGACGAGTATCGACGTCACGGGCAGCCAACTCGATCGAGCGGTGGTCGTTCGTCTCGTCACAGCGAATCTGAGTACGACAGACCAATACCTCACCGGGCTGCTCAGCGTCATGTACGGCGGTGCGTCACCCAAGACCGCGGTCGAGCAGAGCGAACACGATGCGACACGACGGGGCGATGTGTGATGTCGATCCATCTGGCGCAACCAGTTCTCGCGCGACCGGTCGCCAAACCGGACCGCGCCTGCATTTCCAGAATGGAGCCGCTCGATCGCTCACGAGTTAGCGGGCGTCGAGTCGGGCAACCCGGCTGAAGTCGGTCGTTTCAGTTGCCCTACAGGGCGCCTTGCGGGTCAGGTCGGCGAGCCGTCGGGCGGCTCGGGTCCGTCGGTTGCGTCTGTGGAGTCCGAGCCGACCTGTTCGGAAGTACCGGGAACAGGTGTCGATGGCGACAAGAAGGCGTCGAGCAGGCCAGCGATTGGGGAGTTTTTCAACCTCGGGTCGTTGCGCAGGCGGTCGATCTGGTCTGTGCTCTCGGCGATCCGCTGGCGAACACTGACGCCGTCGTCGTCGGTCTGGTCGAGGATCGGGCGACCTTCCGCGTCGGTGGCGCCCTCCAGATTGGAGAGTGCCTGTTGCATCGAACCGGCCAGCTTCGACCCTGCCGTCGTGACCGCCTCCTCGACGAGCTCGTGGTGCACCGTCGGCGCGCTCGCCGCTGACGGTCGAGGTGGCGCCAGCATCTCGACCGACCGCACGTATCCGAGACGGGGCGTCACGATCGCACGCACACGCGACCCCTGACGAATCCCTCGGTAGAGGGACTCACGCACCACGTTGGCAACGATCGAGTCGTCGTCGCCGGGATCGATCGCGACGTGATGACGAGTGCGGCGCTGGTGATCGCGCTGCATTCCGTTCTGGCTGCGTCCAGACCACATCACCCACTGCACCACCTTTGGCAGCCGGTGGCCGGTGCGGTACACGCGGGTCCGTACGACGTCACCCTCGATCGTGTTGCGGGCGAAAAGATCGGATGCACCGAGCACCAACTTCAGCAGTGCAAACATGCACGCCACCGAGGCGATGGCGGCGACCACGAGGCCACCGAGCCCGAGCCAACTGCGCTGAGCGTCGGAGAGCGAGTCGAGTTCGATGTCGGCGCTCGCCACGTAGTAGCCGCCGTAGGTGATGAGGCCGGCAAACGCCGCCTGGATCAGACCCTCCAACGCCACCCGGCCGGGGTGTTGACCCCAACTTGGCACGAACGCCTGGTAGCGCACCGAGATCCGCCGCCACTGACCGGTTGCCCGGCTCCAGACCTGACGGTCGTGTTCGGTCTCGAACGGCAACTGTCGCTGCACGACCGGCGCCAAACCCATCGCCGTTGCATACGCCAGGTGACGACCCCAGATCGCCACCGCCGCCGCCGGCTTGTCCTCGAAGTCGCCGGCACCGCGGTAGTGGTTGCGCACGCCGAGCCAATGGGCAGCGGCCGTGCGCCCGTCGTCGGTGTCCTGCTGGGCGTTGCTGCGACTGATCCGCTGCGCCACCCAGACCAGCCCGAAACCGACCAGGAAGGCGAGCCCGACGAACAGGTTGCCGAACGACCCCCATCCACGCGGATCGTTGGTGCGCGGCGCTCGGTTGGCGGCGATCCAGGCCGGAGCGAACCCGACCGCGACGATCCCCCAGGCGATCGCCAGATGCCTGAAATCGAACCGACGCCGACACAGCCCGAGCGACTGGCCGTGCCGGTTGACCTCGCGGGCGAAGCTCTTGAACCACCGCTCTGAGACCCCCTCCGGGCCGATTGTCAGCACCGCCGCGAGCACGACACCGTCGACGGCGTGGCGCTCGAGATGGGTGAGAACCCGGTGCTCGTATGTCGTGAGCTGATCGCCGCTGGGGCTACCGTGCGGGCGGGTGCGGATGATTACCTTGCCGCCCGTTTCGTCGATCCCGAGATGTCGCCTGGCTGCCAGATCGACAACGGTTGCGGGGACGGCGTCGTCGTCGACGTTGAATCCGCCGGTGAGCAGGTCGACCAGCGCTGGAGTTTCGTCGCGCAGCTCCATCGTGGCGGGTCCGGGAGGGATTCGCGGTGTTGCGGTCGACCGCCATAGCCACGTCATCGCGACCAATCCGCCCACGGCAAAGACAAGCACGATGAACCCAGACGCTGGAGCGATATCCCAGGCACTGGCGGCGAACGTAGAGGCAATGGTTGGCGCTGTTGAGACCATGCCGGTCGACGTTAGCCACCGACCCAACGCTGACCGGCGACGCAACGACGCCGAGAGCATCGAGCGCCACCTTGACGACATCGACCAGATGGTGCCGCTGCCCGTTTGGGCATCGACAACGTCCCGGTCGGACCCGACCAGGCCATTGACCTGACCCTCATCGTCCGACACAGTGGATTTCGTGGTTCTCATTCATGACGAACACGCTGGTGATCGTCGCTCGGCAGAGCGTGAGAACCGGGCTCGTCCCGTGCCACATCTGGTCGCGCTTCAACACTCGATCGGCAATGCGGCCGTTGGCCGTCTGGTGCAGCGACTCGACGATCCCGACGCGCTCACACCGGCGATGGCGCAGCAGCTGGCGAGGCGCCTAAAAGACGCGATGGACGGTTGGGGCACCGACGAAGATGCCATATACGGCGTTTTCACCGGTCGCACACAACATCAGGTCAACTCCATCGAGGCCGCCTATCGGGCGTTGTTCGGGCGCGAACTCACCACCGACCTCAGCGATGAGTTGACCGCAGCCGAACTCCGAAGGCTCGCAACGCTGGCCCCATCCGAGCCGGCCGCCGCACCAACATCGCCGGCCGCCGACTCGGCCGCACCAGCCACGCCCGCTTCAACAGCCTCGCCACCGGCACCGTCGCCGGCGGCACCCGCCCCAGCGGCCGCGGAGGCAGGGTCGTCCGCCTCACCGGCACCATCACCGGCGCCATCACCGGCACCGACCGCGGCGGCCCCAGCAGCCGGCGGGGACGTCGCCGCGGCGATGCCGATGACCCCTGCCCTGGCCGCTGCCGCCGAGCGCGCGAACCGAGCCGAGCTGGCAGCACGCCGGCTGCGATCGGCCATGCAGGGCTGGGGTACCGACGAAGACGCCATCTTCGCGGTGCTAACGGGGCGGTCTGCCGCCGAACGACGGGCGATCGCCGATTTCTACTCGCTCACCTACGGACGCACACTCGAGTTCGACCTGCGCGACGAGATGAGCGGCTCGGAGCTCAACGAGGCACTTCGTCTGCTCGGTCAGGGCGAGTTGTCGTCCGCCGACGAGTTGTACCAGGCGATCACCGGAGCGGGCACAGACGAGGCACGCGTGATGCGGGTGCTCGAAGGTTTGGCCGGTGACCGGGCTCGAATCCGCCGAACGATCGCGGATTACCGCCGCAAGTACGGCAGCTTGCTGGTGGCCCTCAACGGCGACATGTCCGGAGCCGAGCTCACGACCGCACGCAATCACCTCGGACACATCGGGCACCTCACAGCGATCCAAGAAGTGATCGCCGGCGGCGAGCCCGATCTGCTCCATCAGGTCCCGGACTTCACGATCGTCAGCACGGCGGATCGGCTGCTGTTGGTTGCTCGAGTGCACACCGAGACCGTCGTCGGTGATTCCGACGAGGGTGTACTCGAACGCATCTGGGGCACCGCCGACATGGCCGAGGTCGCCGCTCAGAACCAGAGTCTCTATGCCGCCAGCCGAGACCGCGGTGCAGAGATCCCAGCCACGCTGACCACGTTTGGTCGGTTTCAGAACAATTTTGTACAAGACATGTTCGAAGGCGGGATCACAGCAGGCGACGGCATCTTCGACTGGACGCTCGTGGGCGACCGCCTCAATGTTCGTGTTCCGATTCGGTTTCAACCGGCGAGTGGGGTCACCCCTCCGTATGCCACGTGGCAGACACAGATCAACAATGTCTGGAACCAGTACGCGATCTGCGAACCGGGTGGGAGACGGATCCCCGTGCAATTCACGATGGTCAACGATTCCAGTGCCTCACGAACCGTCAGGGTGGTCAAGAACAAGGTGCCGGGCACGCTGTCGCCAGAAGACCGCGCCAACGCCGGCAAGTTCTTCGAGGTGATGCGCCCCTCGACGGTTCCGCATGAGTTTGGGCACTTCATCGGGCTACCCGACGAGTATCAACGCACGCACGGCGATTTTGTTGAGATCACCGGAATGGACAAGACCGGACCGACCAATACGTCGGGCCGAACCGAGGCCCAGATTGCCGACGACCTGCACACGGCGCTGCATCACGATCCGGCTGCCAACCGTCGCATCGAGGTCAGGCGGGCGTTGACGGCGGCTGGGCTGCTCGTCGGCGGTCGAGCGCAGCAGGGCAACTTTGCACAGGATGTGATGGGCGAATACAACACACGGCACGGCACGCTCAAGGACGATCTGATCAGCCAGTTCACGTTTGAGGGATCAACGCAATCCGACTCCGGTGATCGTTGGTTGTTCCAGACGGTGTTCTCCTACGCTAGTTCGTCGATCATGGGCAATCCTGGGATGTTCGCTCCCGATCCGCACCAGCATCCGGTCGAGCCCCGTCATCTGCGAGAGTTCGTGTCGATTGTTCAACAGCGCAATCCCACTGAGACCTGGTCGATGGGGGCACGATGAAAAAACTGACGTTCCGGCGCACGTCCGACTCCCCGCCAGCCGAACACGAGATGCTCGAGATCGATGCCGATGGTTCGTTCGCGATGTGGCGTTCGACCGGTCGAATGGTGGGCCGGTTCGCCGGCGTGGTTCCCGACATCGAGGCACTGGTGCATGATGCCGACCGGGCCTTGCGCTCATCGCCAGCGGGTTCGGACCGCATCGCGATGGACGCCACACTCGAACGGATCGACGTCGATGGGCACCAAGCGGCGATCGCCGCCGATCTGACGTTGGACGGTTGGTGGGGTGTTCTGCTGAAGCGATGTCGAGCGCTGATGTCCGAGCTGTGCGAACAGCCCAAGGCCGCGATCGAGATCGACCTCGACAACCCCAGCGCTCCGCGCCTTGTCCATCGAGGAACCGAACCGCTGGTGCTCGAGTTGATTCAGCCGGCGGCAACGGTCGGTGTGTGGCGCGACCGAGATCAGACGGCTGAGTACTGGGGCTATGCCGACATCATCGAAACGGTCAGCGCCGAACACGGCTGGCAACTCGAGATCCCGGTGCCAGACGCTCGGCCCCGACACGGCGACAACGTGATCGTCGAGATCGCGCTCGACGTTTACCACGATGGGGTGCCGTTGAGAGTCCACGTGTCTGCCGTCGCCGAGATAGCCGCCCCCGACGGCGGGGTGCCACCCAACGCCGTGTGAACGCAGCACAGCCCGTTTGAGTCAACCGCCCGAATTCGTCTGGCGGGCCGCCTCGACCATCTGTCGCAGGGTGATCAGTTGAGCGTTGACGCTGTCGTTCATCGTGTCGAAGAACGGGGCGAGGTCGTCTAGGAAGCCGCTGATTCGGCGCGGGTCGAGGGCCCACACCGACCCCAGCATCAGAGTCGCGCTGAGTCGGATCAGTTCGGCGCGATGTGGTACCGCTTCGCCTTCGGCGCGATGCAAGAGGGCGTAGATGGTGCCGATGTGGTGGGACAGTTGTTTGGCGGCAAGGGTCCGCTGTTCGTCGGCCTGGGCGATTATGTCGGGCCCCATTCGCTTGCGCGTGGCGCTGCGATGCCAACGGTGCCAGTCCAACAGGCTGAGGGCGGCCTCCTTGGCGGCGAGCGATTCGGTGGAGAGGGCTCGCAGCGTTTCGCCGCGGCTGGTCATCGTTGTTGTGTCGGAGCTGGCGGACTCGGCGATGCTCTCGTCGATGTTGTCCTGGGCGGCGAGTTGTGCGAGCGACGCCAGCGAACCCGCCCGACAGGTGTCGAGGATGTATACCGTGTGGATACCGAAGTCCTGTGCGAGATCGGCCAAGCTCGCCAGCTCGGACCATGCGACCGACGTACCGTCGACACCGAGGATCGAGCCGCCGCCTCCGTGACCGGTGAAGAACACGACGAGTTCGCCGATCTCTTGGCGCTCTAGCCCGCGCCGGAGATGGCGACCCTTCTCGTTGATCTGTGACGAGATCTGGGCTCCCGAACTGTTTTCGAACGGGAAGTCTTGATCGAAGTCGGATTTGACCGAGCGCTGAAAGCCTGAACCACGTCGGAGCAGCTTCTTGAGGGCTGGTAGATCGCCACCGCCGCTCCCCTTCTCGTAGTCGTGGTTGTAAAACCCGAGCATCCATCGTTGCGAGTACGACTGATCAGGTTCGAAGTCGGCGCTCTGAGTCGGAACTGCCGAACCCTGACGTGTGGCGCTGTTGGTCTCGGCAGCCTGGCGTGCAGCCTCGGTGAACCCGATCTGCTCCCGCGTCCACAGTCGGCCAACCTCTTGTTCGAGTTCGCCGTGCGAGAGCTGAGCAGATGTCGTGGCGCTGATCACCTCGAAGGTCGGCACATCCGGACCGAACGCTTCGGTTCGGCCGAGGATCACGTCGATCTCCGACTCGGTGTAGCCGGCGCCCTTCTCTTCCGGCTCAGCCTGCTCTGCCGGCTCAGCAGATTCCTGTTCAGCAGATTCCGGTTCGGCGCCGACGCTGGAAAGCTGGCCGACGGCACGATTGCCGATCTGTTGTTGGAGTTGGTGAGCGTTTTGGGGTGTGACGACCGGCGCGCCGTTGGCGTTGGCTGCGATGTCGGGCTCGCTGCGCTGTTGCTCCTGTTCTGCGTTTGGTCGCCGACGGGCGACCTGCCCCGGTCGTATGGGTGGCACGATCCAAATCGTCGCACCTCATCGCTGCCCGTGTAGGCACACTCAGCCGCTGGCGCTCCCTCGTCGTCGACTCGGCAAGACCCGTTGCGGTTGCTCAACTTCACTCGGCTCGAACTGATGTCTGCCCGATCGGGAACCGGCTGTCGTCGTATTGTCGGAGCTATGCGCTCGCAAGGGACCGGTGGCGCCGATGCGCGAGCTTCGGACTTGTTGCCGAGCGTCAAACCGGGCAGGTCACAAGCACTCACCGACAAGGAGCGCGTGACCAGCAACCCCAGTCGCATGAGTTCGACGGGTTTGCGGTCGCTGCAACAGTCGGCGGGCGGGCCGCAGCACGTCGCCATGGCACTCGCACTCCAGCGCTCGGCAGGAAACTCGGCGACGACACAGCTGCTCGGCCAAGGCCAGGTGATGCGACTGGAGGAAGACGAGGGCCTGAGCTTCACCGAGATCGTCGCCGAAGGTCTGGCAGCAGCCTGGACTACCAAGCCGTTTGCACGTGCCGAGCTCGAACAGTTGGCCGACGAGATCACCGATTTCGTCGCCGAACAAAACGAGCACAGCTCTTTCTACAGAACTGGGTTCCAGCTCCTCGATGAGACCGCGATGCTGCTGCTGAAGGTCATCGAGGCTCCGGGCGACAAGACGTCGGAAGCCGACATCGACGCCGCAGCCGACGTGTTCGGGCGCTGGGAAGAACTCAAGCAGCGCGTCGTCGAAAGCAACAAAGCCGAAGGAAAACGCGAACTTCGCCGGACCGAACGAGAGATGATGGCGCTTCGGGAGCAAATTTTGTTTGCGTACCGCGACGCCTATGCGGCCGGTAAAGAACCCTCCGACATAGAGGTTGGGGCCGGCAATCTGAAAGATGTCGCCGAAGGAACGCTCACCGTGCTGACCGCAATCAACGATGCCGAAGCAATTCTCAACGGCCGTGATGTCGCTCCGCTCGTGGGGGTGCTGGGAAAGGTGAAGTCGGTCGTCGGCCTGCTCGCAGGTTGGAAGGAAGTGCCGGCTCTGGCCGCGTCAAGTCAAGAAGCGTTGGCGAAGATCGAGAACATCTGGGCGGCGGGTGGCACGGCGGCCGGCTTCACGGCGGCCGGTCCGTACATGATCATGTACGCCCATATCGGTCCGATGCTGTCGGGCATCGCCCACCAGTGGGACAAGGTGGTCTCGTTGGCGCGACAGCAGAATCGGGTGTGGTGGGAGTTACGTGAAGTCGTCGGTGATGAGCTGCCCTACGCCAGCGAAGAACCAGGTGGACGGCCAGTCTTCACCTACATGCGTGACATGTTCAAGGCCGCCTCGGCGCCCCCTGGGACTCCGGCTGACGCCGTAGTGGAATTCTTCGACGATCGGCGCCAGATGTTCACGCGAACAGCCCGAGAGGTGATGGACACTCGCGGACCCAAGACAGAGTCCGTGTTCGCCGGCTTCGGTACCGAAATCAAACCCGCTGGACTCAACTCATGGGTGTTCGACAACCGAGACATGGTGTGGAAGCTGATCTACGGCCGCGACATGAAACCGCCCAACAAGCGCTGAGCGAGGTCACTGGTGCGCTTCGTGCGAGAAGACGGCACCACCCTCGACGACGGATCGGCACTCCCGCTTTCGTCAGTCGAGCGGATCGCGCTCGGCGGCAATGCCAATCCATTCGTGACGGTCAAGGCATCCGGCGAGGTCGAAAACGAAGCCGGCGACAGCCTCGAGTCCAACGTGATCGTGACCTGTAAACCGGGCGGCACATGATCAGGAGGGTCCGGCGAAGTCGACCGATTCCACCTTGTGTCAGGCACAAGGTGGAATCGATCGGCGGGCCCTGTCGGTCAGGCCCAGCCGAGTTCCTGCATTGCCATGCCCGAGTGCCAGACCTTCGTCAGGTGAGCGATCTTGTCGCCCTCGAACTGCAGCGCGTAGGCGTAGTCGCTGGTCGTGCTCTTGCCGGTCGGTGGGACCGGGCCGCCATCTCCGGTGTGTGTCCCTGAGAACACCGCGTAGGCCACGACGCAGTTGCGATCGGTATCGGTGCCGAACCCCTTGATCTCGTACGAGACGTCGGTCATGACCGTGTAGAGGCCCTGCATCCAGTCGGTGTACGCCTCGATCGAGGTCACCTCGCCCAGCCCGGTCGGCATCGAGGCGGCGCTCACCGACCGATTCCGGTTGTTGACCGGGGGCAACCGCACGTCGTTGGCGCGCCAGCAGACGCTCGAGGCGTCGGTCGCCTGGAGCTACGACCTTCTCGAGCCCGACGAGCAGACGGTCGCTCGTCGTCTCGCCGTGATGTCCTCGTTCACGATCGATGCGGACGAGGCGATCGCCGTCGATGACCAGATCGACACCTACCGCGTGCTCGACCTGCTCACCCACCTGGTCGACAAGTCAGTGATACGGGTCGATCACGCGGGCGGCCCGTCGCGCTACCGCTTCCTCGAGTCGGTCCGCCATTTCCTGCACGGAAGGCTCGTCGACTCCGGTGACGTCGATCGGGTTCGCTCCCTCCACCTCGAGCACTTCCTGGCGTTCGTCGAGTCGGTCGAACCCGAGATTGCGTTTCGTGACAGCGCCAAGCTGTTGGCGATGCTCGAACTCGAACACGACAATCTGGAAGCCGCCCTCGACTTTGCCGATGTCAGCGGACGGCGCAGCAGCCGCCCAGCGAGCGGCGTTGGGTCTGGCCACCCCGTCTCCCATCGCCGAGACGGCGGCGAGGTGGCGGGCGGCGTTGGGCGACGCGCTCGGCGATGGTGCGACCGACGAGTACTGGGCCGAGGGTTCCGAACTTGGGCCCGACGAAGTGGTCGAGTACGTCTCGCGTGCGCGTGGAGAACGCAAGCGCCCCAGCGTCGGGTGGGCGAGCCTCACCCCGACCGAGCGTCGTGTGGTCGAACTCGTCGCCGAGGGTTTGACCAACCCACAGATCGCAGAGCGGATGTTCGTGGCACGCGGCACCGTCAAGGTGCACGTCAGCCACATCTTCGCCAAGCTCGGCCTGTCGAACCGCTCCGAGCTCGCCGCCCTTGCCACCCGCCGCTCGACCGGCCGGATCTGAATCTGACGAGGCGCTGATTCAGGCTGGTGCGAAACCGACCTACCCCTGGTCACGGCGATCGCCAGAAGGCGGTTGGAAAGGCATTGACATAGGAGTATCAGCGCCCTCTTCGGTGATACGACCGGCCCACCTCCCGCCCGCCAGCGGGTTGACTACCGGAATCTTGGCTGCCGTCGCCCGTCGGGGCAGTTCGATCTCGCAACGGTTGCGATGGAAGCGACGTGCTGCGAGACGAACCCTGGTCTGCTGCGACACGAACCCTGGTCTGCTGTGCCACTCGCCTTATGGTGACCGGTCGGCGACCCCTCGGCAGGCGTTCAAGCCCAGGGCGACAGTCGGCGCGTCGTTGAGATCGCCCGCGTCGGTCCTCCGCCGTGAACCCCCACGAGGCCCCAACGCGCGGCCCACGGCGCCCGACATCGTCAGTGCCGATGTCTCCAAGCCACTCGGTAATCGCGACCCAAGACGAGTGACTGGACACCCGGTATCCGGCGATATACCGAGTGCGGTCAGACCGCCTGAACCCGCTCGATATTCAAGTCGTTCCGTTAGGTCGTTGCGTCGCGGACCTGGCGTTGCTCTGCCGGCTCGGAGCACCGCTCGCGCGAAGCCTCGGCGGATACGAAGGGTTGAGCAATTTCCCCATCTCGACGACGGGCTGAGGGGATCAGGTTTTGCGCGCTGTCACGATGTAAGCCGGGCCGTCGCTGGGCTGGTCGCCGTGCCAGACAAAGCCAGCCGCTTCAAGCAAAGTGCGAACCTCTGGCGGTGTCCATGGGTAGCCGCCCGAGCGCAGCACACGCAGCTTCAACAACGCTTGCGGCAGAGGTTCTGGCGAGGCGCGAAACAGACCGAAGAACAGCCAGCCGCCGGGCTCGATGGCGGCATGCAGTCGCTGCAATGCGTCCGGGACGATGGCGGCAGGAACGAAGGGACCTGCGAAGAAGGCGGCGGCGTAGGTGTCGCGAATGTTCAAGTCGGCGATGCTCAGCTTGCGGAACGAAACCCTTTCGGCAAGACCGGATTGCGCCAGGTTGCGCTCGGCGAGCGCCAACGCGGGATCAAAGATGTCGATGCCCTCGACAGCAAAGGCGGGCCAGCTCCGGGCAGCCTCGATGGAAATCCAGCCGACACCGCTGCCAACGTCGAGGAACTTGCCTGCGCGTGCCATCCGCTCGGAGAGGGCCGGCGTCTTGACCGCGATCTCCTCGATCATACGGACCAATTGTTTGGACCCTTGGCCGATATTTTCGAGGATCAGAGGGTCATCAAAGGCCCAACCGGCGGGACGGCCGGGGTTTTCCAGCAGATCCATCGCCTGACGCAGGAAACTGCGGATATAAGACCGGATCATGGTCGCTTCGGCCGGTTTCAGGTCGGACAGCGCATCCGGGGCAAGCAGGGCAGTGACCGCGCCGATCTGGTCGGCGATTGGGCCGGGTTCAGGATTGGCCAGTGCCGCGCCGTAGGCAGCCAGTGCCTCGGCCTCGGCGATCAGGCCCATTGCAAGTTTCATGGCAGGGGCAAACGGCATTTTTCCTCCGACGGTTGGACAAGACAGGACGAAGCCGGTCCTGGGCACGATGATGACACTTCACGATCATCCAAGAATGAAAAGCCGGTCAGGATCGCACTTTGCTTGATCCGCTGACGGAATGCTACCGCAGCAAAGACGAGCAGTCAGTCCGTGTCGAGCACGTCACCGTCATCCGGGATCGTGGACGCATCCGGATCTGTCGCGGATGCTGTACGCCGACGGCAAGGTGATCACACCGCTGTTCCGGGCCCAGCCGGGCGACAAGCGGGTCGACAAGCGAACCGGCGAAATCCATTTCCCGCGTGTCGAGCGTGATGCTGGGTTGCATGTCGAGGGGACGGGGGAGATGGTGTGGGGGACGAAGTTCGTGTTGATCGCTGCACGTCATCCGCATCCGCACAGCCGGTTCATCGTCGACGTCGCCCACGTACCGACATCGGGCGGTGAGGCGGCGACCGCGGTCGGCCGGTTTGTCGGCCTGGCACCATTGCTGCCGGGCGCGCAGGGTGTTGTGTACGACACCGCGTTGTGCGGTGTGCATCATCAGCGGTTGATGCGTGATCTCGGCTGGTTGTCGGTCAACCGGGTCTCTGCTGCGGCGGGGAGCCGTCAGCAGGGCAACGGCAAGAATCGTAAGCGGATCGAGAAGATCACTTGGGTCGAAACCAAGACGGTCTCGACAACCGACGGTGACGTCCAGGTGCGCCTGATCGCACAGGGCGGACGAATCGGGTTGGGGGAGATCACCGAAGCGGGGGAGTCGGTGTTCGTGCCGCTCGAGCGGGTGCGCACGCATCGCAACGAGGATCAGCGCGGCACCTTTCGTTGGTACAACGACTACCGGCTGCCCGAACGCCTGGGTGCTGGCATCGTCACCGTCCGGTTGCACAGCAACGACGAGGACAAGCAACGCAAGTTCAATCGGGCTGAGAACGTGCGTCAGATCCCACCTGGCGACCCTGATTTCGAGACGCTCTACAAGCGACGTAACGATGCTGAGAGCATCAACCGGCACCTCGACGACACGCTGTGGTTGCGGCGGGCGCATTCGGTGGGGTGCCGGCGTCAGTTGTTGAACCTGATCACCTATGCGCTCGGTGTGAACGCGATGTCGATGCACGTGCACCGACAAGGCCTCGCTCCACCGCTCGCCGCCTGATCCGCCGGATTCTGTTCGAAAGATCGGGTTCGGCGCGCCCACAACACGGTTTGGAGCCGCTGGGAGACCGAATCGGGTGTTGTTGACCCGGCACCAGGCTCTACGCTTGCGAACGCAGTAGGCCCGGTGTCGCCGAGCGGGGGTTTTCTCCCGCGAATCGCGCCGGTCCCGCGCCTCTAGCTCAATGGTTAGAGCAGTGGGCTTTTAACCCATTGGTTCAGGGTTCGAGTCCCTGGGGGCGCACCATGGCACAGCTTCCGGTGCGGCAGCCAGAGTGGATCGCCACAGCGCCGCTCGTCGTTCAGCGCGAGCGGCGCGTGTTCGCCGCACCAGCGGCTGTCTGGAAACACATCGCCGACCATGAAACGTGGCCCGAATGGTTCGTTGCGCTCAAGCGGGTCCAGGTGACGGGCGCTGCTGAGGGTGTCGGGGGGCAACGGGTCGTCTCGGTGCCTGGCGCGACCATCGGCGAACTGTTCACTGCATGGGACCCGAACGAGCGGTTTGCGTTCGCCGTGATCTCGGGTCCGCGGCTGCTGGCGGCCCTGGCGGAGTCGGTCGTGATCGAACCGAACGACGACGGCTGCACCGTCACCTATACGCAAGGGATCGAACCCGCCCGCCGGTTCGGTTGGTTTTGGCGGCTGAGCAGCAAACGGATGTCGAAACTGCTCGGCAACGCCCTCGATGCGCTCGCCGCACGAGCAGAAGCCGAACCCGCCCCCGACTGATCCGACCACGTTATTACCACGTTGTGTCAGGAGACTCAACGTGGTCAGGTGTGGTGGATCGACATGCCGCCGTAGACGGGGATGACCGCCCCGTCACGAAGCTCACCCGCTGGGGACCCCCCGTAATTTTCGCCGTAAAAGTCCTGATCAGGGGTTGCAATACGAACAGTTGTTCGCTATCATTCGCACATGGTTCCCCACACCGACCCAGCCTTCGCCCTGGAGGCGATGCTCGTCGACGATGTCGGTGCGATCGATGCCATAAGAGCCGGCGAAGCACTCGCCGACGTCAAGGTGGTCCGCGGCTTCATCGACCGCTACGAGGCTGCAGTCACCACCCGGTTACAACAGCTCTACGAGCAAGGCGCCAGCGCACCGGCGGCCGATATGCACACCCGCAACGGTGGCGTGTCGGCCAGAGAGGCTCGCCGAAAGGAACGCCGCGCCGCAGCGTTGGATCGAGCCCCTTCGGTCGCCGACGCATTGGCGGCCGGCGCGATCGGTGCCGAACACGCCGACGCGTTGGCAAACACCACCAGCCGTCTCGACGACGACGTGAAGGCATCGTTCTTCGAACACGACCCCGACCTCGCCCGCGACGCGGCGCGCATGACCCCCGAAGAGTTCGCCAAGAACTGCCGTGACATGATCCGGCTGCTCGAGCGCGACGCCGGTCTCGAACGTGCCGAACGGCAACGCCGCGACACCCGCCTTACCAAGACCATCGACCGTGACGGCATGTATGTGCTCAACGCACGGCTCCACCCCGAACTCGGCAACGCCGTGTTCAACGCCATCGACGCCGAAACCGGCGCACTCGTCACCGCCGGAGGCGACCGCTCGGTCGACCGTTCGCTTATCGCCGCCGAAGCTCTCGGCAACCTCGTCACCGGTGGATTCCAACCATCACGGCCTGTCGAGGCCGAGATTCGCATCCACGTCGATGCCCACACCGCCTCTACCGGCGAACTGCACGATCACTCGATCTGCGAATACGACGACGGCACCCAGATCCCGCCAGCGTCGGTGCTGCGCCTGCTGTGCAGCGGCGTCATCGTGCCGATCATCATCGGCATCGACGGCGTCGCACTCAACGTCGGCCGCCAACAACGCGTCGCCAACCGCAAGCAACGCCGAGCACTGCGGGCGATGTACCGCACCTGCGCCTTCCATGGCTGCGACGTTGGGTTCAACCGCTGCGAAATTCACCACATCCGCCCGTGGGAGCTCGGCGGGTTGACCGATCTCGACAATCTCCTGCCAGTGTGCTCAAGGCATCACCACGTCATCCACGAAGGCGGCTGGTCACTGAAACTGGCACCCGATCGAACACTCACCATCCGACAACCCGACGGCACCGTGTTCGCCACAACCACCCCCTCGATGCGGCCACCACCAGCGACGCTCACCACCGCGACACCCGATCGACACGACGACCGAACATCCGGGCGACCACCCGAGCGCGGGCGACCACCCGACGATCACAGCGGCCCTGCCGAACTGTTCCCGCTCAGCGCCTGAGCTTCCCGTCGGCAGCCTTGCCGCGCTCGGTGTACGGATCTTCTCGACGACGCCATCGCCACCACGGCGCCAGCGCCATGGGATCAGCGCCATGGGATCAGCGCCAGGGGATCAGCGCCACGACGCCAGCTCCAGGGGATCAGCGCCAGGGGATCAGCGCCACGACGCCAGCTCCAGGGGCTCAGCTCCAGGGGATCAGCTCCAGGGGTCAGCTCCACGACGCCAGCGCCACCACGACGACAGGGGCTCAGCGCCAGGGGTTCAGCGCCACGGGATCAGCGCCAGGGGATCAGCTCCACGACGCCAGCGCCAGGGGATCAGCGCCACCACGACGTCAGGGGATCAGCGCCATGGGATCAGCGCCATGGGATCAGCGCCACGGGATCAGCGCCACGGGATCAGCGCCACGGGATCAGCTGTTTCGTCGCCGAACCGATCGGAACTGACCCGACCCATGTCGCTCGCCAGCGGTTCACGACTGCATCCGCCCGGTACTCGAGCATGACGGCGCCGTCGGTCGCGTTTCGATGTGTGGCGTGCCAGCCACGCGCCGAACGGAGTCAACCCGCTCCACCCAGATCCGGGTCGGGTATCGGGTATCAGTCGGTGGGGGCGAAGGCAACGACGGCCAGCGGGGGCACCGTGATCACGACAGACTGGCGGTGATCGTGCGAGTCGAGTGGTGCAGCCACGACGCTTCCCAGGTTGCCGAGCCCGCTACCTCCGTACACGGAGGCGTCGCTGTTCAACAGCTCGGTCCACGCGCCGGGTCGCGGCACTCCGAGGCGATAGTTCTCCTGGGGGGTAGGAGTGGCGTTGACCGCCACGAGTACCGGGCGCGATTCGCCGGTGGGGTCGGTGCGCAGCCAAGCGAACACGCCCCGTTCGGGATCGTGCGCCTCGACCCATTGCATGCCCGGCCCGCCCGAGCCGGCGTCGCTATCACCACGGTGCAGGGCCGGTTCACCGAGGTACAGCCGGTTCAGCTCGGCGATCAGCTTGCGTACGCCCTCGTGCATCGGCGCATCGTGCAGCGCCCAATCGAGCGTGCCGTCGTGGTTCCATTCGGTCCACGGCGCCAGCTCGCAGCCCATGAACAGCAGCTTCTTGCCCGGCTGAAACCATTGCATCGCGTACAACAGGCGCAGGTTGGCGAACTTCTGCCAGTCGTCGCCGGGCATCTTGGCCAGCAGCGACCCCTTGCCGTGCACCACCTCGTCGTGACTGAGCGGCAGCACATAGTGCTCGCTGCCCATATAGACAGAACGGAACGTGATCTCGCCGTGATGCCAGCCGCGATGGATCGGGTCGCGCTGCAGGTACTGCAGGGTGTCGTGCATCCACCCCATGTCCCACTTGCCGCCGAACCCGAGCCCACCGAGATAGGTCGGGCGGCTGACGCTGGGGTACGCGGTCGACTCTTCGGCGTGGGTGACGATGTCGGGAAACTCGCTGTAGACCGTCTCGTTGAACTGACGCAGAAAGGCGATCGCCTCGAGATTCTCGCGCCCGCCATAGATGTTGGGGATCCACTCGCCCTCGTTGCGCGAGTAATCGAGGTACAGCATCGACGCCACGGCATCGACCCGCAGGCCATCGATGTGGAACCGGTCGAGCCAGCAGACCGCGCTCGAGATCAGGAACGAGCGCACCTCGTTGCGGCCGTAGTTGAAGATCGCCGAATTCCAGTCGGGATGGAACCCCTGGCGCGGATCGGCATGTTCGTAGAGATGTGTGCCGTCGAACTCGGCCAGCCCATGGGTGTCGGTGGGGAAGTGCGACGGCACCCAATCGAGCAACACCCCGAGGCCACGTTGATGCAGCCGGTCGATCATCACCATCAGGTCGACCGGTGTGCCGTGGCGAGCGGTCGGGGCGAAATAGCCGGTGGTCTGATAACCCCACGATCCGTAGAACGGGTGCTCCATGATCGGCAACAGTTCAACGTGCGTGAACCCGTGCGCGAGGCAGTGGTCGGCAACCGGGTCGGCGAGGTCGCGGTAGTTGGGGAAGCGCTGCCCCTCGGTGACTGTGCGCCCCCACGATCCGAGGTGCATCTCATAGATCGACATCGGCGCGTCGAGCCGGCTGCGTTCGTGGCGTGTCGCCATCCAGTCGCCGTCTGCCCAGGCATGGTCGAGGTCGGCGACGATCGAATCGATCGACGGCGCGCCGTGATGGGCGGCGCCGACCGGGTCGCTCTTGTCGCAGCGAGCTCCGTTCTGGGCGGTGATCCGGAATCGATAGGTGGCCCCGACCCCAACATCGTCGATCCAGGCCGACCAGACGCCAGACGAGCCCTGCGGGTGCAGCTCGACCTCGCCCGCCCAATCATCCCAATCGCCGATCACGTGCACGGCCCGGGCGGCAGGCGCCCACACAGCGAAGCGGCAGCCGCCGTCACCCGGTTGGGCGCCCAGCTGTTCGTGCAGCCTGCGGTGTGTGCCCTCGCCGAACAGGTGCAGATCGAGATCGGGGATAGATGCGTTCGTCATCGTGACGTCGCCTCGCCGCAGCCGCCTGAGCGCGGATGCTGATAGATGGATGGAAATCTCACGGCCTGATCATCTCGGAAACAGCCTCCAGGGGCCAGTGCACCCAGTCGGGACGGTTCGCCAGTTCATAGCGCACTTCGTACAGCCCCTTGTGCAGCGCGTATGCGTCGAGCAACAGGTCGGCGGCCGAGCGGTCGGCGGGCACCAGGCCGGCGTCGGCCACCGTGGCGAGGTACGAGTCGGTGATCGTCGCGCACGTGGCACGCGTCCACGTCGAACGGCTGAGATCGACCTGGGGCCGGTCGGCCTCTGCCACGAGGCCACGGGCAACGGCCGTATCGAGAGCGCTTCGCCCCGCATAATCGACCGAGCGCAGCAGTCCGGCCACGTCGGTCAACGGTGACCGCATGATGCGGCGTTCGCCGATCGGCCTGCCCGGCTCGCCCTCGAAGTCGATGAAGGTGATGTCGTTGCCCGACCGGAGGATCTGGCCGAGGTGCAGGTCGCCGTGCACCCGGATCCGGAGGGCATCCAACTTGGTGGTGCGCAATGTGTCGAATCGGCGCAACACCACGTCGGCAGGTTGGCGCAGGGCGAGCGCCGCCGGCGTGTCGAGCTTGGCCCGTGCGAGTGCCCGCTGCGTTGTGCGCACGCCATTGCGGAGGGTCTGCAGCAGCGAGCGCTGCCACAACAGGGTGAACGGCAACGGGGCCAAGTCGGTGGTGCCGACCGATGCGGACAAAGCAGCATGCAGCTCGGCCGTGCGGTGGCCCAGCAGCTCGGCCATCCAGTGCGTCTGGTCGTTGGCGCCACCGAACTCGCCTCGGTTCTCGATGCCGATCGCCAGCTCGTCGAGTGTCCACGACCACAGGTCGCCCTCGTTGGTGATTGCGTCGTGCACGATGACCACATCGGCGGGCAGCGACTCGGCCAACAGGTCGATCTCGAGCGTTGCCGCCACACCCGGTACCTGTGCGAAGCCTCGGGCGGTGAGATGCACCGGCAGTTCGACGTCGGGGTTGGGCCCCGGCTCGAGTCGCCGCACGAGCTTGGCGATCAGCTGATTGGCAACGATCACCGACGAGTTCGACTGCTCGACCCCCAACGGCACCAGGTCTCGCGACGACTGGATCAGGCGACCGATGCCCGAGCGGCGCGGCAGCCCGCGGGCCGCCCCATGGCGTCCTGCGATGGTGCGTCGGGTGAGCGCCGCGGCGACCACGGCCATCGCTCCGTCGGGCCCCACCATGGCATCGACCAGCAGGGCTCCGTCATCGAGCGAGGCGATGATGGCCCCCGGGGTGTCGCTCGCCGCCAGCGTCGCCAATCGGCCCGTCGCCCGCATCACCGGCACGGCGTATCGATGATCGTCGCCTTCGGTAAACCCGACCCGCACGATCAGCAGCGACACGTCGGTCTCGGGATGGCGCAACGGCACCATGTCTTCGATCACCACCTCGCGGGAGGTCAGTTCTTTGCCGGCATACCAGCGCCGGGTCGGCAGCCATTGTGCGAGGACGCGGGCGAGCGGCGCTCGTCGGCGCAGCACCTCCGCCCACGATCCGCGCAACACCGGCAGCTCACCAGCGGTGTCGACCTGGCCTCCGGACGCCTGGAGAGAGAACCAGAAGAAGCCGTATGGGGCCAGCGTGAGTTGGTACGGCGACTCGGAAATGGTGCCGAACCGGGTCTGCCCGAAGGCCTCGATGGGCACGCTGGCCGTGAAGTCGCGGAGATCGAGTTCGACGCGCTGGGCGAGCCGCGACAGGTTGGCGACGCACAAGAACGGTTCCTCGCCGGGCAGCGACCGAACGAACGCCAGCACGTGCGGGTTGTCCGGTTCGAGGAACTCGACCGAGCCGCGCCCCAGCACCGGGCGAAGCTTGCGCAGTGCGATCAACTGGCGCATCCACGACAACAGCGACGCCGGGTCGTTGGTTTGGGTGTCGACGTTGACGCTCTCATAGTGGTAGCCCTGCTCGGTGATCAGGGGCAGGTACAGCCGGTGCGGGTTCGACACCGAAAATCCACCGTTACGGTCGGCCGACCATTGCATCGGGGTGCGTACGCCGTCGCGGTCGCCGAGGTAGACGTTGTCGCCCATACCGATCTCGTCGCCGTAGTACAGCACCGGTGTGCCGGGCAGCGAGAACAGCAGGGCGTTGAGCAACTCGATCTTGCGGCGGTCGTTGCCCAATAACGGAGCGAGGCGGCGCCGGATGCCGAGGTTGATCCGCATCTCGTTGTCGCGTGCATAGGCCCGCAGCATCATCTGGCGTTCTTCGTCTGTGACCATCTCGAGCGTGAGCTCGTCGTGGTTGCGCAAGAACGTGGCCCATTGGCAGCCATCGGGCGGCAAGGGGGTCTGCTCGAGGATGTCGGTGATCGGGGTGCGGCTCTCCATCTGCACCGCCATAAACATGCGCGGCATCAGCGGGAAGTGGAAATTCATGTGGCACTCGTCGCCGTCACCGAAGTAGGCGACAGCGTCCTCCGGCCACTGATTGGCCTCGGCCAGAAACATGCGGTCGCCGTAGTTGCGGTCCATGTGGGCCCGCATCCGCTTCAGGAAGGCGTGGGTCTCGGGCAGATTCTCACAGTTCGTTCCATCGCGCTCGTACAGGTACGGGATGGCGTCGAGCCGGAGCCCATCTACGCCCATGTCGAGCCAGTAATCGAGCAGTTCGAGGATCGCTGCCTCGACCGCTGGGTTATCGAAGTTGAGGTCGGGCTGATGCGAGTAGAAGCGGTGCCAGTAGTACTGGTGGGCGACCGGATCCCAGGTCCAGTTGGACGCCTCGAAGTCCTGGAAGATGATGCGGGCGTCGCCCCATTGGGTCGGGTCGTCGGTCCAGACGTAGAAGTCGCGTTCGGGCGATCCGGCCGGCGCACGGCGGGCACGCTGAAACCAGGCATGCTGATCGCTCGTGTGGTTGATCACCAGCTCGGTGATGACCTTCAGGTCTCGGTCGTGGGCCGCAGCGAGGAAGCGCTTGAACGAGCGCATCGTTCCGTAGTCGGGGTTGACCGAGCGATAGTCGGCGATGTCGTAACCGTCGTCACGAAGCGGGGAGGGGTAAAAGGGAAGCAGCCAGAGCGCGGTGACACCGAGCTCGACGAGATAGTCGAGCCGCGACGTCAGGCCATCGAAGTCGCCGGTTCCGTCGCCGTTGGCATCCTGAAATGCGCGCACGTGGATCTCGTAGATGATGGCGTCCTTGAACCAGTCGCTCTCGACGGCCGGGGCTGGGCTCGGCCCAGCTTCGATTGCTGTCGGGATGCGACCCGTGGCCGGCACTTCCCGCGTCGCCCGATCTGGGTTGGTTTTGCTCACGCGGTCGCCTCGCTGGTCAGTGCGGTATCGGGCGACGCTTTGATGCGGCGCACGGCGAACACGTGGGCGCCACCGCCGCGTCCGGGTGTGAGATCGACATAGTTGTGCCACCCGCGCCAGCGGTAGACACCGCCGCCGAGCAGGTCGTGCACGTCGAACTCGTCGTCGTCTCCGATGCCGAGCCCGAACGTGGCAGGGTCGACGTGCACGCTGCCGGCACGCCGGTTGTGTGTGTCGACGTTGACGACGCAGAGGATCGGATCGCCGACACCGAGCGGGTCGGTTTTCGAGTAGCACAACAGGTCACCCGAGTCGGTGTCGTGGAATCGGAGCGTTCGCAGGTGTCGCATTGCGGGTTGCGTGCGCCGGATCTCGTTGAGGCGGGTGATCAGCGGGGCGATCGAGTCGGGGTCGTCGAGGTGCCATGTGCGCAGCTGGTACTTCTCCGAATCGAGGTACTCCTCCGAGCCGGGTTTGATGGCGCGATGATCGAGCAGCTCGAACGCCGGACCATAGATGCCCCAGTTGGCCGACAGGGTGGCCGCCAGAATGGCGCGGTTCACAAACATCCCGCGTCCACCGTGCTGGAGTTGTTCGGTGAGGATGTCGGGCGTATTGGGCCAGACGTTCGGGCGGTACGAATCGACGGTGCGGGTAGCGAGATCGGTGAAGTACTGGCGCAGCTCCCATGCTTGGCGGCGCCACGTGAAGTAGGTGTAGGACTGGCTGAACCCCAGCTTGGCCAAACGCTCCATCACGCGCGGTCGGGTGAACGCCTCGGCGAGGAAGATCGTTTCGGGGTGCTCGCTGCGGATCGAACCGATCGCCCACTGCCAAAAGGCGAACGCCTTGGTGTGTGGATTGTCGACCCGGAAGATCGTGATGCCCTGGTCGATCCAGAACCGGATCACGTCCGCCAGGCCCTTCCAGAGCGCCTCCCAATCCGATGACTCGAAGTCGATCGGGTAGATGTCTTGGTACTTCTTGGGCGGGTTTTCGGCGTACTGGATCGTGCCGTCGGCGCGGTGGGCGAACCACTCGGGATGCTCGGTGACCCAGCGGTGATCGGGTGTGCACTGGAAGGCGATGTCGATCGCCAACTCGATGCCGCGCTCGCGACAGGCCGTGCCGAGCGCCTGCACGTCATCGAGCGTGCCGAGATCGGGATGTACGGCGAGATGGTCGGCGATACCCCACGGGCTACCGACATCGTCGGGTCCGGCCGTGGTGTTGTTGTTGGCACCCTTGCGGTTGACCACCCCGATCGGGTGGATCGGCGGCAGGTACAACACATCGAAGCCCAGTGCGGCGACATATTCGAGCCGGTCGATCGCGTCCCGCAACGTGGCGTGCCCCGCCGCGGGAGCGATCGTGGAGCGCGGGAAGAACTCGTACCAGGCACTGAACCGGGCCCGCTCGGGATCGACGTCCAACGGGAATGGGCCGCTGCTGGCCAGCGGTTGGCGGTCGGCGTGACGCCAGAACACGTCGCCCCAATCTTCGGTGAGCGAGGCCGTGCCGCCCTTCACCAGCTCAGCCAGCCACGCCTCGAGTCGAGCGATGTCCGGCTTGGCGGCGGGCTTGGCAGCTCGGGCTTGGTCGAGCAACCGCTTCACGATCGCTTGGCCCGCCATCAGCTCGACGGAGACCTCGATGCCTGCTTCGACCTTGCGCACGGTGCCGTGCCGCCACGTCTCGGGATGATCCGACCACCCCACCACCTCATACTCATGCCCCCCCAGTTGTGTCGGAGAAAACGTGGCGTGCCAGCGGTCGTTGCCGTCGAACTGCATGGCGACTTCGGTCCACTTGGCGGCGCGACCCTTTGACGAGACCGTCCGCCAGCGAACCGCAGCATTGACGGCATCGTGCCCGTCGCCGAACACATCGGCGTACACCGTCACCGGCTCGCCGAGTGCCGCCTTGGCGGAGTAGCGCCCGCCATCGACCAGCGGTGCCACCGGCTCGATGACGACCCGAGACGGGCGTTGTGTCGGCAGTTTCGTCATCTGTAGTTGGCTCCCGGTCGGCGTGAAGGGATGGTTGTGGGCGACTTGCCATCATTCCTATCTGATCAGGTCGCCGTGTGCTGTGTTGCGGTCGACCGATGACCGTGAATGGCTTGCTGCCTCGACACCGGGTGAGCAAGCCGCCGGTGACCCCTGGGTCGCCTGACGATGTGCCGTCCCACCTAGTCTGACGGCATGGAACGCAAGTATGTAGACGTCACTGTTGATGGCCCGGTCGCGACCATCACGCTCGCCAACCCGGCCAAGCGCAACTCGTTGGCGCTCGACGTGATGCTCGAACTGACCGATGTGCTGAGCGAGATCGGTGACAGCGACGCGCTCGGCGTGATCCTCGCCGCCGAAGGCCCGGTGTTCTCTGCCGGTCACAACTTCGGTGACATGGTCGGCGTCGAGCTGCCCGACGCTCAGCACCTCTTGCGCGTGTGCACCAACATGATGGACCTGGTGCAGCGCATCCCCCAGGTCGTGATCGCCAAGGTCGCCGCTCTCGCCACCGCGGCCGGTTGCCAGCTCGTCGCCACGTGCGACATGGCGATCGCTGCCGAGTCGGCCGGGTTCGCCTTACCGGGCGGCAAGGGGGGATTGTTCTGCAACACACCGTTGGTCGCCGTCGCACGCCAGATCGGTCGCAAACGGGCGCTCGAGATGGCGATCACCGGCGACGTGGTATCGGCCGGCACGGCGGCCGACTGGGGCCTCATCAACCATGCCGTGCCGGACGACCAACTCGACGCCGCCGTCGACGATCTGATGCGGCGATCGATCCGCGGCAGCGCGATGTCCAAGACGGTCGGCAAGCGCGCCTTCTACGCCCAGGTCGACATGGACCAGCCGAAAGCGTACGCCTATGCGATCGAGGTGATGGCCGCAGGTGTGGTCACCCCCGACGGGCAAGAGGGCATCAACTCGTTTCTCGAGAAGCGCCGCCCGAACTTCACGCAGCGAGCGCAACCTCGCGCAACCGGTCAGTGATCCGGTCGCGCCGGTTACGAATCGTGCGCGGCGTCACGTTCAGCTGATGGGCCAGGTCGATCGCCCGCGGGGCGTCGACCAGTTGTCGCAGCAGGTCGATATCGCACTGCGGCACGCCCGCCTCGAGGGCGTCATTGAGCAACTCGTCGAGTTCGTCGCTGGCACAGGGGGTGTGTTCGGCGGCATGGGTGGCGTCGCCGAAATCGACCGGCCGCTCGTCGGCCGAGCGTCTCCGCTTCGCTGACCGAAAGGCGCGGTAGTCGGCGTCGGAGATCAGCGCCGCCGCCAGGCACATCGGGTTGCGATCGGTGTTGTAGGTGCGGATCGATATCCACAGCGTCGCCAGCAGTTCGTCAAACGCCGTGTCTCCGTAGCCACCCCGCCGGCGCCGGCTGACGACGGCCAGTAGGCCCGGGAGCAGCCGCTGCACGACCACCCTGGCGGCGAGCTCGTCGTCACCCGCCAACACGACGAGGCGGAGCAGGCGAAGCTCGGCATCGTGCGTACGAAGTGTCTCGTATCCAACGGCGGCCAGCACCTCTTCGAGGTTGGTGACCGGACCATCGGTCAGGCCCCACTGGGTGGCTTGATCTAGGGCGCTGGGGCGTGTGCGTAGCCGGGCCCATTCGAGCGCGAGACGTTGGCCGGTGGTGGGGTGCGGGGTACCGAAAGAGTGCATGTCGGCCACAATCCATAATCACCCTCACCGCAGGTCTCACAGCACCCCTCAGCACCGTTACCAAATGTGCCAGGCACCTTTGGTAACGCTTGACGTGCCGGTGGTTGTGACTCACAGGGGCTGATCAGGGGGCATTTTTGAGAATTGCCGGCCGAGCGTCGCTGAGTAGGTAGCGCGGGCCGTGTCCGAGCTCGGCGGCGGCATCATCGGGGTTCCAGATCCCGCACGAGGCGAGTGATAGGCAGCCGCAGCCGATGCATCCGTCGAGCTGATCGCGCAATCGGGTCAGCAGGGCGATCTGCTCGTCGAGCCGCCGCCGCCACGAGCTCGCCAGCTGGTCCCAGTCCTTCGCAGTCGGTGTGCGCCGGCCGGGCAGCGAGGCCAACGCTTGGCCGATCTCTTCGAGGCTTAGCCCGACCCGCTGGGCGGTGCGAATGAAACTGACCCGTCGCATCACGTCTGCGTGGTATCGCCGATGCCCGGCAGGGTTGCGCTCGGAGTGGATCAGACCCTGCTCTTCGTAGAACCGGAGCGCCGAGGTTGCCACGCCTGAGCGACGTCCGATCTCACCGATCGTGAATCTCTTGACTTCAACCATGCTTGAAGTTCTACCGTGTGTTGTCGTGAGCGCAACAACCCAGCAGAACGTTCCCCCTGACGGCACCGGAACGGTGGTCGGGCACCTCGATGACCTCGCCGTGGCGGCGATGAAGATGGTCAAGGTCGACGGGCACCGGATCTGTCTGGTCCGTACCAGTGAGGGGGTCTTCGCCCTCGATCAGGCCTGCCCGCACGAGGGATATGGACTGACCACCGGCGAGCTCGACGGCAACCTGGTCACGTGTGCGTGGCACAACTGGAAGTTCCGTGTGACCGACGGCGTCTGTGTGCTCGGCGAGGAGAACGTGCGCACCTACCCGGTCGCTGTCGACGGCGATGGCACGTTGTCGGTGGCGTTCTCGCAGCCCGACCCCTCCGAGCTACGGCCCCAGCTGCTGACCAGTCTGCGGCACGGGATCGAGAAGGATTATGTCGGGCAGGTGTCGCGCGACATCGTTCGGCTGCTGCGCGCCGACACCAATCCAGGCGAACTGATCTGGGAGGCGGTCGCCTACGGAGCCCCGCGGGCCGAGTTCGGTTGGGGGCACGCGATCGCCTCGCTGACCGATTGTCTCTCGATGGTCGACCACTACGACAACGACGATCGTGCGCTACCGATCGTGCAGGCGATCGCCGGGGTGGCCGAGGTCGAACGTGACCGACCGGTGCAGGCGCTGCCCACCCCGGTCGTCTCGATGCCGCCCGATGGGCGAGGTGAGTTCAGACGGTTGGTCGAGGCCGAGCAGTTGGCGCCGGCCCAGTCGCTATTGCGTGGTGCCCTGCACACGGGTGCGACCGCCGAGCAGTTGCGTCCCTGGTTCACCGATGTCGTCAGCGACCACCTGCTGTCGTACGGGCACGGGGCGATCTATGTCCAGAAGGCGTTCGAGTTGCTCGACCGAATCGGTTGGGAGCGTGCCGACACCGTGCTGCCGCACCTCGTGCCCCGGCTGGTCTACGGCACCCGCGAAGACAAACTGCCGTACATGACGCTGTTCCATCGCGGGCTGCGGCAGCTCGATCTGAACGGGCTTGCCGAGGCGGTCTCCGACCCGAACGAGGGTTGGGCCGACGACGGCCGGCTTTCGTCGGCATTGCTCGGCGGTGACCGCACCGAGGCTGCGCTGGCGACGGGTGCTGCGTTCGCCGGTGGGGCGCCGATCGACTCGGTGCTCGACGTGGTCGTGTCGGCGGTGACCGAGCGGATGCTGCGCTACGACCCGGCCGGCGAGTTCGATTTCCACGACGACTTCGGTTGGCTCGACATCACGCACGGTCTCACCTACGCCCACGCCGCCAGGTGGCACGCCACCGATCGGCCGGTCACGCCCGATCTGATCCGGCTCGTGTTGTGGACCGCATTCCTCGCCAACTGGACCGGCCGCCACGAATGGCATAGCGGGGTGGGGCAACGGGCCGAGGTCGAATCGCGCTCGAGCGACCTGCTCGCCTACGGGCGGTCGCTTCAACACGAAGCGCTACTCGACGGCACAACGGCGTTCATCGTTCACGCCCACGCCGTCAAGATGAGCGTCGCCGCCACCGACGAGGCGATCCGACTCGGTTCGTCGCTGCCACTCGATGCCACCGCAAGGTTTATGGCGGCCCCCAAGCTCGAACGCTTCGTGGCGGCGACCGTGACCCGGTCGATCGACTTCCTCAGCGGCCGAGTTCAGCGCGACTGAGTTGGGAGTTGTGCCAGGCGCAACTCCCAACTTTCAGGTATCGGAGTCGGTGTTGGGTCCGTCGGCCAGGATGCGGTACAGCGAGGTGGTGGCCACCTTTACGGCGGCGACGGCAGCGGTGACCTGCTCGGGTGATCCGAATCGACCGACCTGACGGGCGGGGCCGGTGAGTTCGGAGACAGCTCGGCGAAGCTCGCCGTGGCCACCCAGGCCGGGGTCGTCCCAAGGTGCCTGATCGCCTGCTTGCTGGTGCTCGGCAAGTCGCTGGCGCCCGGATTCGGTGAGCTCGAAGCTTCGCTTGTCGTCAATCTCGGTGGCGATTATGAACCCTCGGTGTTCGAGGCGTCGCAGAGCCGGGTAGATCGAGCCTGGGCTCGGCTTCCAGCGGCCACCGCTGCGCTCTTCGAGTGCGGTGATCAGCTCATACCCGTGCATCGGTTGTTCGGCCAGGAGTGCCAAGATTGCCGCCCCGACGGAACCCCGTCTGGCGCGATGGCGGCCATGGCCGTCGGGCCCCCGGCGTTGGTGTTGGTGTTGGTGCTCGTGTTCGTGCTTCATTCTGTGTGTCATGTATTCCTTCTTCAGACCCATCTCGTGATGTGCTAACGATAACGATAACGATATATCGTTACAAATACAACTCGTGTCTTGGAAGGTCCGATCACTCGCGTCGAAGGCGTCGGCAAGACTGGCGTAATGGCCACGATCGGTTTCCTGCACACGTCGCCCGTTCACGTCGCGACATTCGAGGCACTGGTCGCCGAGCTCGCACCTGGTTTCGACTCGTTTGCGATTGTCGACGTGGCGTTGCTATGTCGGGCGCGCAGCTCCGGAGTCGACGACCCGCAGGTGCTCGACGGAGTGCGGCGCGCGCTCGCCGAGCTCGAACGGCGAGGAGCCGACACGATCGTGTGCACGTGCTCCACGATCGGTGGCATCGCCGAGATGCTCGGGCGCTCGGGCGGTCGTCGGGTCCTGCGCGTCGACCGGCCGATGGCGCAACGAGCAGTCGAGCTGGGCGGGCGGATCGTGGTCGTCGCTGCCGTCGACAGCACGCTTGAACCGACGCGTGCCCTGCTCGAATCTGTCGCCGCCGAGGGTGGAAGCGAACTCGATCTCGAACTTCACGTCGTCGCCGGTGCTTGGGGCCGGTTCGAGGCCGGCGACCGGGAGGGCTACTTGGTGGCGATCGCCGAAGCGTTGGTCTCGATCGCCGAGCGGTGCGACGTGATCGTGCTCGCTCAAGCCTCGATGGCCGACGCCGCCGATCGGGTCGATCTCGGTGTCCCGGTGCTCAGCAGCCCGCGCCTCGCGGTGTATTCGCTCTTGGCCTGATCACTGCTCACGTCGCCGCTGCGTTGCGCAGTCCGCTGACGATGATCTCAGTGAAGTGACGAACCAAGTCTGGCGCGATGTTCAGCGAAGTGGGTCGGTCGACACCAGGTCGAGCTGAACGACCTCGTCATAGACCACATCACCGACGACCGACCCCGACTTCGATTGCTTGAGCAGGCTGAGTTGGACCGGTTGACCGTTCGGAGCCAACAGCCAGTCGGCGACATAGTGCTCAAAATAGTTGTCGTTGTCGTCGATCGTCATCCGCACGTGACGGACGTCGATCGTTTCGCCGTCGACGTCGGCCACGCCGGACTCGAGCACCTCCCAGACTGGCAGCCAGGGGCGGTCCTCGATCGTGCAGGTCTGAGCGACAGGTTCGAGCGGCTGATCAGAGACCGGTACCAACAGCACAGGCAAATCACAGACCACGTTCTCAGGTGTCTCCTGATCGAAGAACTCGTGGTACTGAAGCGATTGTGTTTGCAGCTCGATACCAACAGGTGTTGCACACAGTCGCCATTCCTCGCGGCGTTCTTCGAGAGCGTCCCATCGAAGCAGCACGCCGCACCCGTCGGCGATCACGGTGATCGTGGTTTCGGCCGGATACTCGTGGGTGACCCCCGTCAGCGCATCGATCGCCTCGAAGCCGCTGGTTCGGTAGACGTAGACCCCCGGCTCGGCCACGGCCACCTCACGTAACGGGTCGGTGATCGGCGGATCCGTCTGCTGCGGGATGATAGAGACAGTCGACGTGGTCACCGTGCTGGTTGAGGGCGATGCTGGTTGGGTGTCGACCGGAACTGTGCTGGCGCGGAAGCGCTCGACGACCTCTTCGACCTCGATCTCGTTGGCGTGGTCCCGCGGCACGAGAACCCCAACGGCGATTGCCGCGGGAATCACGATCGCTGCACCGATCGTCAACTGCTTTCGCCGACCACCCCCAGAAGCCATACCTCAACGATAGCCCTGGCGACCCACGCGGTGAACCAAGCTTGGATGTTTCGGTGTGCCGATCGTCACCCGGCAGATAGCAAGACAATCTCGACCAACTGCTCGAGATCAGTGATCACGTGGGTGATGGTCAGGTCAGGGTCGGCCGGTGCACCTCGCCAGTTGAACCAGCAGGTCGCGATTTCGTAGTCGCTGCCGCCGCGGATGTCGCTGGTCAGGCTGTCGCCGATCATGAGCGAGGTCTGCCTGTCCGGTTGACCGAGTTGTTCGAAGGCGATGTCGAAGATCTGCGGGCGTGGCTTGGTGACGCCGACCTCCGACGAAATCACCACGGCGTCGAAGTAGCCGGCAAGGTCGAGGCGTTCGATCCGCGCCCGTTGCACCTCGCTGAGCCCATTCGTGATCATCGCCAGGCGCACCCGTCCGGCGAATTGATCGAGCACCTGGCGTGCACCGTCGTACAACTCGCCGAAGGCGCCGAGCCCCCACACGAATGCATCGGCCATCGCCACCGGATCCGCAGAGATGCCAACCTCGTCGACGAATTGCTCAAAGCGTCGAAAACGGACCTCCGATGGCTGCATTTCGCCGCGCTCGACGGCCGCCCACATCGCATGATTGATTCGGAGGTAGCGCTGGAAGTGGTCGTCGGGATCGGGAAGCTCGATCATCGACATCGTGTGGGCGTATGCCGCGATCTCGGACGCGTCGGAGTCGAGCAGGGTGTGATCAAGGTCGAATAGCAAGGTCTCGTAGCGCACAACCCCATCACGCTAGGGGCACGCAACGGTCAGGCGTCATCCGCGTTCGGAGTGTGCCAGGCCTACTCCGAACGTTCAGTCGCTTGCCGTCGACTCATCGCCGAGGTCCTCGCCGCTGCCGATCACGGGTGGCGATAGGAAGATGTCACCGATCTCCTTTGGCATCGCCTTGTCGGCGTACTTTGACCAGTTGTCCTGGAGTGCCGTGATCAGCTGCGTGACGAACAGGGGCGACACGTTGACGCGCTGTACCAGAATTCCGGCCTTGGCCATGCCCTGATCGTCGAAGTCGCAGCGCAGGAAGTCGATCGTGAACTCGTGCGGCGAGTGCCGAACTGCGGCGGCGTTGGCCCAGACACCACCGAGCTGGTCGGGTTGAGTGTGAATCTTCATCGCGACAGCATGCCGTACGCATGGCCCTGCCAACGCGCGAACAGGTTGTGCACTATGTGCCGCAACCTGTGCACGCGTTCAGAGTGAAGAGAGCGCCGTCGGGGCGCGAGACTGTGACCATGGCAACTGATCTGACCGGTGACACCGTCGAACTACTGCAGACGCTGATTCGCAACGAGTGTGTCAACGACGGCACTGCCGAGTCCGGGCACGAGACACGAAACTCCGATGTGCTGCAGACTTATGTCGAGGGCCCAGGGGTCGAGATCGAGCGCTGGGAACCCACGCCCGATCGGGCGTCGTTCGTGGCCCGCCTGCCGGGCACCGACCCGAACGCTCCGTCGTTGTGCCTTATGGGCCATACCGATGTCGTGCCGGTCAATGCCGAGGGCTGGCGTAACGACCCGTTCGGTGGCGAGCTGATCCGCGACGCAAACGGAATCGATGAGGTGTGGGGGCGCGGCGCTGTCGACATGTTGAACCTCACGTCCTCGATGGCGGTCGTGTTCAAGTCGCTGGTGCAGCGCAGGTTCCGACCCAAGGGCGACCTGCTGTATTTCGCCGTCGCCGATGAGGAGGCCGGCAGTGCCCATGGCGCGCGTTGGGTGGCAGAGCAGTACCCCGACTCGATCAGGTGTACCTACCTGCTGACCGAGAGCGGTGGCTTGCACAGTGGTGCCGAGGGCCAGCACAGCATCGGGATCAATGTCGCCGAGAAGGGTGTTGCATGGCGGCGGTTGCGGGTACGCGGCACCCCAGGGCACGGCTCGATGCCGTTCGGTTCGGACAACGCGCTGATTCGGGCAGCCAAGGTCGTTTCGCGGTTGGCCGACTATCAGCCGACCCCGAGGTTCCACGAACTGTGGCGAGGGCAGGTCGATTCGCTCGGTTTGCCCGACGATATGAAGACGGCGATGCTCGACGAGAACACGATCGACGATCTGCTCGCCGACCTGCCCCACCCAGGGGCACAACGTCACCTGCACGCCTGCACTCACACAACATTCGCTCCGAACGTGGTCGCCACCAAGGGACAGCCGAAGACAAACGTGATCCCCGACATCGTCGACCTTGACATCGACATCCGCACGATGCCCGGTGACAACACCGACGAGGTCACGGCCCATCTGCGGGCGGCACTCGGTGACGATCTGTTCGAGCGGGTCGAGATCGAGGTGCTGATGGACGACTCGGCCTCGATCAGCCGTACCGACACGCCGCTGTGGGACTCGCTTCAGCGGGCGATCAGCGTGCCCTTCCCCGACGCCCACCTGAACCCGCAGTTCACGGTCGGATTCACCGACGCCCGCGTCTTTCGCGACCTCGGTGCCGTCTCCTATGGCGCCGGCCTGTTCAGCCCCTCGCTCGACCCGAGCGAGTTCGGTCTGCGATTTCACGGTCACAACGAGCGTGTCGACGTCGAGTCGCTACGGCTCACCACCGAACTCTGGGAACGTGTGATCGTCGACCTGTTGGGCTGACCCCCACCAGCAACGGAACGGTGCCAGGGAACCCAGCGGATAGGTTGCTGCGCTCCTCTTGACTCCGCCTGGTTCTCGGCGACGATTGGTCGCAGTTCGCCTATCGGCTCACGCTCCAGGCACCAATCCGTTACGTGCCGGGTCGAGAACGCCGGACCATGATCAGCTCGAGCAGCAGGAACGGCGCGAACAGCAGCAAGAACACGAAGAACGTCGGATCCACGACGAGCCCGGCGATCACGACGAGTGCAGCGACGAACGAGAGGTTGTGGACCTGCCGGCGGTGCTGAAGATGATGCGCCGCCAGGTCGTCCCAGTACTCGGGGCCATCGCTCGTACGGCACTGCCCGAAGACCTGGCCGACGTCATTGAAGCCGAACTGCACGACCCCACCGTACTCGGCTCAGTCACAGCCACATGTAGGTCGTGGTGGCGTGGGCGGCTCGGGTGCCGTCGGGGAGGTACAGGTCGATCTCGCCGAACACCAGCGTTCGTCCGCTCTTGCTGGCGTGAGCCTCGAATGTGACCTCGCCGACGTCGGCTGGCACGCCGCGCTTGAACGAGGTCTGGAGTTGCACCGTGGTGAACCGGGCCTCAGGGTCGTCGTTGAGCGACATCATCACGAACACCATTCCGGTGTCCATGCAGCCCAGGATCGCCTGTCCGCACAGCACCCCGCCGGCGTGGGTCAGCCGTTGGGCGACAGGCAGCGTGTACGTCACGCGACCAGGCTGCGCATCGATGATCGTCAGCCCCATTTCGTGCATCAACGCGGCTCCGCCAGCGGCGTAGCGTTGGGTGATCGAGGCGGCGAGCTCGATGCTCATGCCATCTCGGTGTCGGCGGCGCTTGCGAGGTCGAGCTCGGCGATCGATGTTTCGCGCATCTCGATCTTGCGGACCTTGCCGGTGACGGTCATCGGGAACTCGTCGACGAGCTTGACGTAGCGCGGCACTTTGTAGTGGGCGATCTTGCCGCGGCAGAAGTCGCGCAACTCGTCTGAAGTAGCGGTTCCGCCCGGGCGGAGCTTGACCCACGCCATCAGCTCCTCGCCGTACTTCACATCGGGAACACCGATGACCTGCACATCTTCGACGTCGGGATGGCTGTAGAGGAACTCCTCTATCTCGCGCGGGTATATGTTCTCGCCACCGCGGATCACCATGTCTTTGATACGGCCGACGATGTTGCAGTAGCCGTCGTCGGCCATCACGGCCAGGTCGCCGGTGTGCATCCACCCGTCGGCGTCGATCGCCTCGGCGGTCTTGCCTGGATCACCCCAGTACCCAGTCATCACCGAATAGCCGCGGGTGCAGAACTCACCGGGTGCACCACGCTCGACCGTTGCGCCGCTGTCGGGATCGGCGACCCTGATCTCGACATGCGGATGGGCCTTGCCGACCGAGGCGGTGCGATGGTGGAGCGAGTCGTCGGGCAAGGTCTGAGTCGATACCGGAGAGGTTTCGGTCATGCCGTAACAGATCGTGACGTCGACCATATTCATGCGGTCGACGCACTGCTTCATGACCTCAACAGGACACGGCGATCCGGCCATCACGCCGGTTCGCAACGAGGACAGATCGTAGGTGTCGAAATCGGGGTGGCCCAGCTCGGCAATGAACATCGTCGGCACCCCGTACAGCGATGTGCAACGCTCGGCCTGCACCGCCCCGAGTACTGCGGTCGGATCGAAGGCATCGCTGGGGATCACCATCGTGGCCCCGTGCGACGTGCACCCGAGATTGCCCATCACCATGCCGAAGCAGTGGTAGAAGGGGACGGGGATGCAGATTCGGTCCTCGTGCGTGATGCCCTGCAGCTCGGTCGTGAAGTAGCCGTTGTTGAGGATGTTCTTGTGGGTCAGCGTGGCGCCCTTCGGGAAACCAGTCGTACCCGACGTGTACTGGATGTTGATCGGGTCGTCAGGTTGCAGCGAGTCGCGGCGTGCCATTAGCTCGGCGTCGGAAATGGCATCGGTGCCGGCCGCCAACGCGTTCCAGTCGTCGGACCAGAAGAACACCGACCGTTCGAGCGAGGGCACCTCGTTGGCGATCGAGGCGACCATGTCGGCATAGTTCGACGTCTTGAACTCAGGCGCCGCGATCACCCATCGGCACCCTGATTGGCTGAGGGCATACGACAACTCATGGGTGCGATAGGCAGGGTTGATGTTGACCAGGATCACGCCGATCTCGGCGGTGGCGTATTGCACCAACGTCCACTCGGCATAGTTCGGCGCCCATAGTCCGACGCGGTCTCCAACCTCAAGTCCGGAATCGATCATGCTCTTGGCGAGTCGTCGAACCCGGTCCCCGAACTCGTGGTAACTCCAGCGGATGTTCTGATGCCGCGACACCAGTGCCTCGCGCCCACCGTGTGCGTCGAGGGTGCGTTGGAGGTTGGCAGGAATCGTCTCATCGAGCAGCTCGATGTCCGTCGGGCCGTGTTCATGTGCGAGTGCCACCATGGCGCCAGAGTAAGGCAGCGAACGGCGCAGCGCTCACGCGGACAGGCCGCCCTCGCTGACGATCCGGTCAGCGGCCCGAGCTGGCGAAGCTCACGAAGCGATCGCGACCAGGGCAGCGCGGGTCGATGTGACCTGCCGCCTGACGCGACCGGCGATCGTGTCGACAGAGCGATATCCGGCGGCGACCGATGGACCGATGAGGAGTGCGACCAACACCGTGCCATACCCGATCGGACCACCGAACAGTGCGCCCAGCACGAGCCAGCTGAACTCGAAGGCCATCCGGACACGAGGCTCGGGGTGTCCGCTGCGATCGGCCGCGGCGGCCGCCAAAAGCTCGCCCGTACCAGCTCCGAGGCCCGAGACGATCAATGCCCCTGCGCCGAGGCCAATGCCGACGATCGCGCCGAGCTGGACCGCGACCCGCGGCATCACCGAACCGGGAATCTCGAACCGCTCGAGACCGGTCAGCATGATTTGCATCACGGCGCCGATCACGAACGGGGCGATCAGCGTGCCGACGCCCGGCCGACGGCCAAGCAGCCATGATGCGATGATCATCGCACCAACCGTGAGCCAGAGCGCGGGCGCCAGTGGGAGTCCGGTTCTGGTACGAACGGCACCGATAAACACGTCGAGTGGGCCCGGGCCGAGCTGGTTCCACAGCATCGCTGCCACCGATCCGGCGATCACCACCGTGCCGAGCAGGAACAACGCGACTCGTGTCATGAAGGCGAGCGCGCGTCGGGCCGGCCCGCCGGCGAGCACGTCGGCGATCGCGCCGGCCCGCGACCATGCACGCCGGCTCAGCCAGCGAGCGAGTGATCGGGTGCGCGTCGTCGTGGACACGGGATCAGTATCGGCTCCGTTTGCGTCCGATTTGCGGGCGTCGGGGCGTGTCGTTCGACACATCAGCCGGCGATCACCAGCAATATCAGCCCGGTTACGATTATCCCGGCGGCGGCGGTGCGCACGTTGCCGCGCCGTTCATCGAGCATCCGCCACCCGACCACCGTTGCGATCAACACGCTCGATTCGCGCAGAGCGGCGACGTACCCCACCGGGGCGCGGCGCACGGCCACCAGTACGAGCCCGTAGGTGACGACGCTCATAATCCCGGCCATTGCGGTTCGCCGCCACACGTCAGCGCTGAGCTTGCGCAGGTCGCCTGCCCTGCCGAGGGCTACACCGGCCACCGAGTTACACAGGGCCATCATGATGAACACAGCGAGCACGTACGAGATGCCGCCGTACTGCCGCGCCGCATGGCTGTCGACCACCGTGTACGACCCGATCGCCGCTGCCACCAGCAGCGCCACGAGCACCTGGCTGGCCGGCGCGCCGACTGCGAGCAGCACCATCCCGCCGACGATCACGAGGATGGCGACGACCGAGAGGGCGTGCAACTCGTCGTCGAGCAGCGCCAATCCTCCAATCGCGGCGATCAACGCCCCGCCCCCACGGGCGACCGGGTACGCCAACGAGAAGTCGCCGTGCTGATAGGCCCACGCCAGACCGAGCACGTAGGGCACGTGGATCAGTCCGCTCATGAGTGCCCAGGCCCAACCCGCCGCCGGCAGTCCGCCCATCAGCGTCAGCACGACGGCGCTTGCCGCGCCGGCGACGACGAACTGCCCCCAGAGTGCGAGGAACGGGTCGATCGACCGTTTGGCGATCAAGTTCCAGCCGGCATGCAGCACGGCCGCCGTGAGAGCGAGGAGGGTGGCGATCAGCATCGGTCAGTGGTATCCGACTGTCAGATCTGGAGTCGGATCACGATCGCCAGGGCACGGTCGGCCACCGGCCGCGTCCGCCGTTCTCGTCGAGCACGAGATCGGCGAGCGTGCGGTCGGCGTGTTGCGAGCGCCACGTCAGCATGTCCTGCACGAGGGGCATAACGACCGCCGGGTCTTCGACGGTGGTGCGCCAGGTGGGATCGCTGGCGAGGTCAAAACACAACCAGTCCCCGTTTCCGAACTGCACGTAAGCGTGTGTGTCGGTGCGATGCACCGCCAGGTGTTGGCGTTCGAGCGTACGGTCCCACGGCCACTCGTGCGGTACGACGCCGACGAGGATTGCCCGCCAGTCGAACTCCCAGTGGGCGGCCAGCCGCCATCGGTCGGGGGTGTCGCCGACCAAGAACGGCGTCAGCGGGTAACCGTCGCATTGGGCCGGAACGGGCATATCGATCGCCTCGCAGATGGTGGGCATCACGTCGACGTTCTCCGTGAACTGCTCGATTGCCGACCCGTGTGCGGCGGGATGCCGCGGGTCGCGCACGATGCACGGAATCGCGTAGCTCTGCTCCCAGTAGCCGAGTTTCTCCTTCAGGCCATGGTCGCCGAGCATCTCACCGTGATCCGACGTGACGACAATGATCGTGTTATCCCACTGACCGACCTTTCGCAGGTGTTCGCACAGTCGCCCGACCTGATGGTCGGAATGACCGATCATCCCGTAGTACTGGGCCCGCATCCGAGCGAACTGATCGGGATCGGTCGGCGCCGCCGCCTCCACAACCCGGAGCGCGGTGGCGTGATAGGGGTGCAGATCGTCGACCGGAGCGATCGCCTCGCCGACGTTGCTCGGGTCGTATTCGTCGGCCCAGTGCCCGGGCGCAGCGTACGGAGGGTGCGGGCGCAGATAGCTCAAGTGAGCGAACCACGCGCCGTCCTGCTCGTCGATCCAACTGATCGCCCGGTCGGTCAGAAACGAACCGATGCTGTGCTCTTCGGGCCGGTCGGGTTCGGTGGCGAGCAGTTTGACCGGACCGGGCGAGGTGTCGTAGCCGAGTTCGCCCAGCCACTGGAACCAAATCCCTCGATCGTCGGTGATCTCGTCGGCGTAGTCGAAGCCGGGCAGGATGCCGTAGTAGGTCCGCAGCCGCGGATCGTCGGGGTTCTCGACCAGGCGAGGGTCGACCGACTGGTCGGTGTAGCCGAACATCCCGGTCGCGTGGCCCGCCCGCTGGGCAGCCAAGGCGACGGTGTCGAAGCGAGCATCGAGCGGCGTGCCGTTGGTGACAACACGATGGTTGAGCTGATACATGCCGGTGTAGAGCGACGCCCGACCGGGACTGCACGGTGCCGCTTGGCTGTAGTGGCGGGCAAACCGCACGCCGGCGGCGGCGAGCGCGTCGAGGTGCGGAGTTCGCACGATTGGGTGGCCGGCCGCCGACAGGCAGTCGGCCCGAAACTGATCGAGGGTGACGAAGAGCACGTTGGGCCGCACGCCGTCATCCTTCCATTCCCGCCCGCTCGCGAACGACAGCAACGGTGGCCGGCGCGCTGTCGTTCGGTCGCGGTTCAGGCGGCCAGCACTCCGTCGATGATGTGCACGGTGCGATCGCAATAGGCCGTGATCCGCTCGTCGTGGGTGACGACGATCGCTGCCGTGCCACGCGACTTCATCTCCGACCGGATCAACTCCATCACCTGGCTGCCCAGTTCGGTGTCGAGCGCCGAGGTTGGCTCGTCGAAAAGCACCAGCTTGGGCTCGTTCATCAACGCCCGCCCGATCGCGACCCGTTGCTTCTGTCCGCCCGACAGCTGAGACGGCAGGTTCTTGGAGCGGTCGGTGAGCCCGAGTTCTTCGAGCAGTCGATCGGCACGCTGCCGGGCGGGCTTGCCCTCGCGGCGGCCGAGCTCGTCGACCACCAACAGGTTTTCGCGGGCCGTCAGAAACGGCACGAGGTTGACCGACTGGAACACGAACCCGACCTGGTTCTGGCGAAACACGGTGAGTTGCTTGTCGCTGTACGCCGTGATCTCCTCGTCGCCGACGGTGACCGAGCCCTCGGTCGTCGAGAGGATTCCGCCGGCAATCGAACACAGCGTGGTCTTGCCCGAACCCGACGGACCGACGAGGGCGACGATCTCGTCGCTGGCGACAGTCAGCTCGGCGTGGTCGAGGGCAACCACTTCGGTGTCGGCCATGCGGTACACCTTGCGGACGTTCGACATATGAAGTGCAGAGTTGGTCATTGGGAACTCCCGAGGGCGGAGGCTGGGTCAACACCCAGGACGCGGCGAAGTGAGAAAGCGCAGCCGACGACTGCGGCGAACAGCAGCAGCACGATGCTGGTAATGATTCGGCTGGCGGATATGTAGAGCGGGATCGAGCCGGGCGGTATCAACAGATCGAGTGCGATCACGGCCAGGCCGGCGATGATGGCGGCGATCAGTGTGACGACGACCGCCTGCGCGACGAGACCGGCGAAGATAGTGCGCGATCGTGCCCCGATCGCCTTGAGCATCCCGTACAGGGCACTGCGCTCGACGGTCAGCAAGGCGAAGAACAAGGCGATCACGACCAGGGCGATCACGACGGTCACGCCGAGGATCTGATTGAACGTCGTTTGTTGCTCGGTCACCCCTGGGATTTCGTTGATCGCGTCCTGCACGGTGAGGGCGATCACACCGTCACCCGAGGTGGTCTCGATGGCGGCGATCATCGTTGCGCTGTCGCCACCGGTGCCGCGCACGACGATCGCCTGGAACACGCCGTCGGCGAGCGCCGCGTCGGGGCGATTGGCGGTGAGGACCGATCGCCATGTGTCGACGCTGGTCCACAGCCCGCTCTGCCCGTTGTAGGAGGTGTTCTCAACCCAGCCGACAACCGTGATCGGGGTACGCGCCGGGCCGACCAACAACTGGTCGCCGATCTCGACATTGTCGGATTTGAGAATTTCGTCGGCCCACGCTTCGCCGGCAGCGGGCGGATCCGGCACGCCGATCGGAGCCAGTTCGTAGCCCCAAACTGCCACGTTGGCAAGGTCGCGCGGGCCGTTGCCCGGCACGCGGGCGCCAAGTTGCACGACCCCGAGTCCTCCAGTTTCGCTGACCACCTCGAGCCGGTCGATCTCTGCTCGTGTTGCCGGCTCGATGCGACTGCGTAGGAAGCTCGCTTGCGATGATTCGGAGAAGACGATGGCGTCGACGTCCTGGGCCCGAACTGCACCGGTAGAAGTGCGGATCAGGCCATCGAGTAAGCCTCCGAGGAACATCAGCAGGATCGCGATCAGGGTGAGGATTCCAGTTGCAGTGACGAACCGCCCTGGCCGGCGCACGAGTTCACGAAGGGCAAGTCTCATTGGTTGGCTCCGCCCGTGGTCGCCTCGATCGGGTCGATCGCCAGAACTCGCTTGGCCGAGATCAGCGAGCTCCCGGTTCCGAGGATCATCAGCAGGATCGCCCAGAAGATGACGGCGTTGGTTTCGAACCGGAGTGGGATGCCTCCGAGCCGGCGTTGCGAAACCGGAGCGTAGACGGCGAGCCCGATCAGGAAGCCGGCGGCGATGATGATCACCGCCTGGATCAGCAATGAGGTCACGAGTCGTCGTACCGGCGCGCCGATCGCGTGCAATAGGGTCAGCGCGCCCGATTTCTGAAACGTGATGATCAAGAAGAAGAGGCCGGTCACACACGGGATCACCAGCCCGTACAGGAGGAAGATCACCTGGAATGACTGGCGAACCTGTGAAACGCCGGGGGTCTGGTCGGCTGCTTCCGTTCGGGTAAGGGCATCGAGATCTTGACTGATGGCGTTGATCGAGTCGACCAACTCGGTGTCGGCGACGCCTTCCGCGGGGGCGACGGCAAGTATGTTCGGAAGCGGATCGAGTGCGTCAGGGTTGACCGAACGAACAGCGTCGACATAGTCGTCATAGTTGGCGAACAGGGTCGGCCCTGCGTTGAGCTGCACGTCGCGTGCCAGCCCAACGATCACCAGTTCGTATCCACCCGGCTGGATCGTCACTACGGCGTCGAGGCCGAACCCCTGCGAGGCGTCGGCGTCGCTGCCGATCGCCTCGCCCGGCGCCGACGGAAAGCGTCCGGCGATCAGCTCGGTGGGGGCGCCGAGGTCTGGTGTCTGGTAGCCGAGCACCGTCGTGTCAAAACGTTCGCCATCGCCGGTCTCGGCTGTGAATGTGCCAAGTCCGATGCGCCCTATGCGACCGACGTCAGTGTTGGCTCCGACTTGCTGCTCGAGCCCGGCAGGGATAACGCTGCCCTGGATCACACGTTGGCCATCGACGGTGTACACGAGCACCGGTGCCGATTGATTGCGAATCGCCCCCACGAACGAGGTCAGCAGCCCGTTCTGCAGCGACTGCTGAAACAGGATCAAGAAGACGAGCATTCCGACCGCGGCGATGAGCAGCCCGAATCGCGTCTTCGCGCGAGCCATCTCTTTCAGTGCGAGGAACATCGGGGGCAGGTCTCCATCGTTGGTGATCGTTGTTGAGCTCTACTACGGAGCGATCCGATGATTTGGATGCGGCACCGTACAAATTGGGTCGAGAGCAGTCGGCTAACGCGCCCGCAACTCGAGCCGATCGCGTTGGACGATTCGGTAGTTGCGGTCGTGCTGCTCGAGCCAGCCGAGCCTGATAAAGCTGGCGATCGCTTTGTTGACGCGTTCGCGGGATGCGCCGACCATGCCGGCCAACTCTTCTTGCGTAACCGGCAACTGAAACTCGTCGGAACCGTTGGCGAGTTCGAGCAGTCTTTTGGCGGTGCGACCGGTGACGTCGAGGAACACCGAATCGGCCAGAACCTCGTCCATCACGCGCAACCGCGTGGCGAGCAGGCGAGTCACGTTCCACAGCAGACGCGGGTCTTCCTCGAACAACCGACGGACCGGCTCGAAGGGCACCTCGAGCACCGACGACGGTTCGAGTGCACGCGCCATCGCCGAGCGGGGGCCATGGTCGAGCATGCCGAGTTCGCCAAACAAGTCGCCGGGCTCCATCAGCGCCACGACACTCTCGCGTCGGTCGACCGGGCTGGACATCGCAATCGCGATCCGTCCGTGAACCACGAGATACAGGGCATCGGGTGGATCGGCCTCCTCGAACAGCACGTCGCCACGGGTTAGAGCCCGCACACGACCGGCCTCAGCGACGCGCTCGAGCATGTCGGGAGCCGCGTCGGCGAAGAACGATGTGCGTGAGAGGCGTTCGATGTGGTCGGTCATCGTGTGCGACACGGTACTACCCTCGCATCTGTGAGTCGTCCCCAGGAGGTGTGGACCGTCATCGTGGGCGGCGGGAGCGGCCAGCGGTACGGGCGACCCAAGCAGTACGAGCAACTTGACGATGAGCGTGTGATCGACAGATCTCGGCGGATCGCCCAAGCCGTGTCGGACGGTGTGGTGTTGGTAGTTCCGGCCGCCGACGTCGAACGTGAGTCGGGCGTGGCAGGCGGCGAAACGCGCAGCGCCAGCGTCCGCGCCGGTCTGAACGCCGTCCCGGAAGATGCCTCGATCATCTGCGTCCACGATGCTGCCAGGCCGCTGGCCTCCGAGCAGCTTTACCGCAGCGTTATCGAGGCGGTACGGGCCGGCGCCGACGCAGCGATTCCCGGCCTTCCGGTGGCCGACACGATCAAGGTCGTCGATTCGGCGGGCCGGGTGATCGACACTCCGGACCGTTCGACGCTGTTCGCTGTGCAAACCCCACAGGCATTTCTGGGCCCTGTATTGCGGGCCGCCCACGCAGGTGGTGGCGAGGCAACCGACGATGCCGCGCTCGTCGAGGCAGCAGGGGGCAAGGTGGTCGTTGTCACGGGCGAGGCGAACAACCGCAAGATCACGCGCCCGGACGATCTCGAATGGGCGCGGCGAGTCGTGACCGAGGGGCGCGCCCACATCGATCGTTGAATCGGCGACGCTATAGGTAGACGGCTGGGAGGCCAGGAATGATTCGAGTTGGACAGGGTTTTGACGTTCATCGACACTCGGACGATCCAGATCGGGTGCTGGTGCTTGGCGGGTGCCGCTTCGATGGCGAGCGTGGTCTGGTGGGGCACAGCGACGCCGATGTGCCTGCCCATGCGGCGGCGGATGCGCTGCTCGGTGCCGCCGGTCTCGGCGATATTGGTCAGCACTTTCCCGACACCGACCTAGCATTGCGTGACGCCGATTCGCTGCGGATTCTGTCAGATGCTGCCGATCTGGTGAGACAGGCAGGTTGGACGATTGGCAATGTCGATGTGAAGGTCGTATGTGAGAGGCCCAAGCTGGCACCCCGAAAGGACGAGATGGAACGCAACCTGAGCACGGCGGCACAAGCACCGATCACGGTGTCGGGTCGCCGCGCCGAAGGGCTCGGTGCGCTCGGTCGTCAAGAAGGCATCGCAGCCTTTGCCGTTGCCGTGTTGATCGCGAAGGTCGAGTCATGAGCGGGCGAAGCACGGCTCCGCGTCGCGGTCCAGGCCAAGGTCGTGGCGGCCGCGCCGCTGCCGGTCGTCGCTCGGGCCCGCCGCGTAGCCGCGGAGCTGGTCGAACCGGGGCGATCCGCCAGCCCGGCGAGTCCAAGCCGGCGCGTAGCGACAAGGGCCTCGGAGGCGAACAGGTCGAGGGTCGCCAAGCTGTCCGCGAGATGCTGCTGGCGCAGCGCCGCAAGGTACATGAGGTGTGGATCTCGGGTGAGCTGAAAGACACCGATGCGGTCGACGACATCGTCGCGATCGCGGCCGCCAATCGGGTGCCGGTCAACTATGTCGCCCGAAAACGGCTCGAAACGGCCGCCCGCACCGATGCGCCACAAGGTGTGTTGGCGATGGCGGCACCGATCCAAGAGGCCGATCTTGGCCACTTCTTGCACCGCAAGGGGTCAAAACTGCCGTTCATCGTTGCTGTTGATGGCGTTACCGATCCGGGCAACCTCGGCGCCATCGTTCGCAGCTGTGATGGTGCCGGCGTCGATGTGGTCGTCGTACCTCGTCACCGCGCTGTTCATGTCACACCAACGGTTGCCAAGGCTTCCGCTGGTGCAGTCGAACACGTGCCGATCGCGGTCGTGTCGGGTCTGCCGAGCGCCCTGCAGCGAATGCGCGATGCCGGCATCTGGGTGATCGGCCTCGATGACGCTGCCGATCGTTCGCTGTTCGACATCGATGATCTTGCGGCCGATGCCGTGTGCATGGTGCTCGGCGCAGAAGGAGCTGGGCTTTCTCGGTTGGTACGCGAACGCTGTGACATGATCGTCAGTATCCCGATGAGCGGCCGCTTGAGCTCGCTCAATGTTTCGGCGGCGGCGGCGCTGGCGACCTACGAAATCTCCCGACATCGCGAAGCATAGTTGTCTACGCTTCACCCCGAATGACAGTTGCTTGCGACATGACGAACAATCAGATCGAACCCCACCTCGAGAGTATCGCCGAGCTGCTCGGCGGCGATCCCCAGAGCATCGGCCGTCGTCGGTTCCTGGTCGGCGCCGGCGCTGTTGCCGGTGCCGGGGCTTTGTCGTCGGTGCTGCCTGCCGGAATCGCCGAGGCGGCGCTGCCAGAGGGCGCCAGTAGCTTCACGCCGCTGCCCAAGGGCGTTCGCGTTGCCGACACCAGGACACCTGCGTCGGCTGTGTACACCCGGGTTTCGCCGCAGCACATACGCGTCCAGGTCAAAGACCGCAGCGGGGTGCCCAGCTCTGCCACTGCGGTGGTGCTCACAGTAACCGCGGTCAACTGGAACGAGCCCAACTGGGTGACGGTCTACCCGACGGGTACGACGCTGCCAACGGTGAGCAATCTCAACATGGTTCGTGATCCTGGTGAAGTCACCGCCAACCTCGTCACGGTCAAGGTCGGCACCGGCAACTCGGTCGATCTCTACCAGCGACGGCCATGCGACGTGATCGTCGACCTGCTCGGCTACTACGCCCCCGTGTCTTCAGCCGTTCGGGGTGGCCGGTTCATACCTCTCGAGACGGCCGCCCGAGCGCTCGACACGCGGCTGCCCGGTGGGATCGGATACGCCGCCAATAATTCGTTCACCTGGGCTGATCTGACTGACTATGGTGTGCCCGCCGATGCCTCGTCGGTCGTCATCAATCTGACGGCCACCGAATGCACAGGCCTCGGCCATTTTACTGCTCTGCCGGCGACCGCCGACCAGACGACGCAGCCGACGACATCGAGCCTCAATGTCACCTATTCAGGCGATACGCGAGCTGCTTCCGTCATTGTCCCAGTGGTGACCGACCCTGGCACGGGAAGACGTTGGATCAAGATCTTCACGAAGACCGCCGCCAAGCTGATCGTTGACGTCAACGGCTACTTCACCAGCGAGGCCGCTGAACTGTCGACAGTGGGTTTGTTCGTACCGATGTCGCCGGTGCGGATCCTCGATACACGCCTGCCTGGCGAGATCGGCAAGCTATGGCCTCGTTGGGTGGTCGAACGCAAACTTCCAACTGATGTGGCGAATAGGGCATCTGCGATCGTCGCCAATGTGACAGGCGACGCTTCTCGCGGGCCGGGGTACTTCACCGTGTCGGCCGCTCGACGGCCGAGGCCCGGCACGTCCAACGTCAACTGGATGATCGCCGGCGCCACGGTTCCCAACCACGTGATCACACCTGTCACGACCACCCACGGGTTCCAGGCGTATTCCTCGCACGGCGCCCACGTGATCGTCGACCTTGCAGGCTATTTCACGGGAACCGCATTGATTCCTTCGGTGGCGTCCTACGACAACCCGCCGCCCCCGGTTGCCGCTCCGCCCTGGGTACTGAACGTGCCACGGCTCGGTCTCACCTCACAAGCCAAAGCCGGGGATCCGAGGTTCGTCACCGACTCTGGGCACAGCTGGCACTGGACCGGCACCGGCTATATGGGCCAAGAGGCACACGTTGCCCTGTTCGCTCACCGAACCGAATATGGTGGCCCCTACCGCTATCTCCACACGATGGTGGTCGGCGACGCCTTCACAGTCACCACAGGCGACAACCGCGTGTATACCTACCGGATGGTGGGGCGCGACCTAACAAACAATCAAACGGCAAACATCTTGGCGGCGACACGTTTCCATCCTGGTACGACATTGTCGCTGATTGCATGCACGGTCGGATACGACAGCTCGAAGTCTGCGTATCCCGATGCCTGGGCGCCGACCAGTCTGAAATATCGAATTGTCGTCACAGGTGAACTGATCGAGTGGCACGAACTCTGAACCACCCGAGAGTGTTCGGAGTGTGCCTACACACTCCGAACACTTCGTCGCTCGACGGATTAGCCTCCTGACCAGCAATCGCCGGGTTAGCTCAGTTGGTAGAGCACTTGACTTGTAATCATGTGGTCGTGGGTTCGATTCCCACACCCGGCTCTCAATCGACGGTGTGAGGCCGCACAGACGCGAGGGGATTACGGTGGACATCACAGGCTTCGCGATGAACTACTTCAGTCTGGGCGGCAAGAACGCGATCGTCACCGGCGGCAACACCGGTCTTGGTCAGGCGTTCGCCCTGGCGCTCGCCAAGGGCGGCGCCAACGTGTTCGTTCCGAGCATCATCGATGACGACGGCGCCACGCGAGCAATGATCGAGGGCGAGGGCGTTCGATACGGATTCATGCTGGCTGACATCACCGAGACCGGAACACCCAAACGGATCGTCGACGCCTGCGTCGAACAGCTCGGCTCGGTCGACATTCTGATCAACAGCGCCGGGGTCGGCCCGCTCGCCGAAGTGCTCGAGTTCGACCGCACGCCGTGGGACGCGACTGTCTCCGTCAACCTCACGGCAGCGTTCGAGATGAGCTACGAGGTCGGTCAGCGGATGGTGCCACAGCGGAGTGGCAAGATCATCAACATCTGTTCGATGTTCAGCTTTCTCGGTGGTCGCCTGTCGCCGGCTTACGCCGCTACCAAGCACGGCATCGCCGGGCTCACCAAGGCGTATTGCGACGAGCTGGCGATGTACAACATTCAGGTCAACGGCATCGCTCCCGGTTACTACGCCACCGCGATTACCGAGAACACACGCAGCAATCCCGACACCAATCGCCGAGTACTCGAGCACATCCCCGCCGACCGCTGGGGCGAGCCCGGCGATTTGATGGGCACCGTGGTGTTCCTCGCCAGCAGAGCTTCCGACTATGTCAACGGGCATATCCTCGCCGTCGACGGCGGCTACCTCGTCCGGTAGCGTCGCATGACCGGGCCCTACCTGATCGGTGTCGACTGCGGCACGCAGAGCGCCAAAGTCGTTGTCTACGACGCCTGCGGCAACGCCGTATCGGAGGGCCGCCAGGCGCTGCAACCGATGAGCCGCCCCCACCACGGTGTCGCTGTTCACCCCAACGACGATCTGTGGGACTCGATCGCGGCCGCCAGCCGCCAGGCGATGGCCGGCTTCACGGGGGAACCGACCGAGATCGCCGGGGTCGGGCTGTGCACGATCCGCTGTTGCAAAGCGTTTCTTCGGGCCGACGGGTCGCTGCTCGAGCCGGTCATCAGCTGGATGGACGACCGCGCCTACCAGCCATACGTGCCCAACGATCCGTCGCTCGAATACGCCACTACCTCGTCGGGCTACCTCGGCCACCGCTTCACGGGTGAGCTTCGCGACACCGCTGCCAACAATGTTCTGCTGCAGTGGCCGATCGATACCGACACGTGGCAGTGGAGCGACGACGACGCCGTGTTCGAGCAGTTTGGCGTGACCCGCCAGATGATGGTCGAGCTACAGATGCCCGGTGAAGTGATCGGGCTCGTCACCATCGATGCCGCCGCACTGACCGGTATCCCGGTCGGCGTTCCGGTGGTCGCCACCGCCAACGACAAGGCAGTCGAGATGCTCAGCGCCGGTTCGCTCGGTGAATCATTAGTGCTGATTTCGCTCGGCACCTACATCGCGGCGATGGTGCATGGTCACGAGAACCACCAACATCCGGCCAACTTTTGGACCAACTTTGCCTGCGCCCCAAATCGATATCTGTACGAGAGCAACGGGGTGCGGCGCGGGATGTGGACGCTGACGTGGTTCCTCGATCTGCTCGGCTCGGAGGTCGCCGAACGTGCCCGGTCACTCGGGCTGTCGCGCGAGGAGTACATCGAGAGTGAGGCGGCGCCCTTGCCGGCTGGCAGCGACGGTCTGATGACCGTGCTCGACTGGCTGGCGCCGACCGATCGTCCCTTTCGAAAGGGCATGATGCTGGGCTTTGACGCCCGCCACACGAGGGGTCACCTGTACCGCTCGATCCTCGAAGCGATCGCCCTCACGATGAAGCACCACGTCGACGCGATGTGTGCCGAACTTGGAAGCTCCCTGGACGAGATCGTCGTGTTGGGTGGCGGATCGTCGAGCCCACTGTTGATGCAGATTTTTGCCGACGTGTTCGGGATACCCGCTTCGCGCAGCGTCGGTGCCGGGGGTGCCAGCCTCGGCGCCGCGATCTGTGCCGCCACGGCGGTCGGTATCCACCCAGACATCGATACTGCCGCTGCCACGATGGCTAGGGATCGCGAGTCGTTTACCCCCGACCCTCGCAACAACGCGGTCTACCGCGACATGAACGAAACCATCTACCAGCACATTCGTGATGCCACCGATCCACTGCTCGAACGTGCCTACCCACTATTCCGCTAGCCCCCCTCAAACGCACAAAGGAACCAACATGGCCCTCACCCGCGAAGCGATCGTCGAGCATCTCCAGCAGATCCTCGACCCCGAACAGATCGACACCGACGCCGATCTGCTGCGGCAGCGCAGCATCGACAATTTTCGTAAGCTCGAGAACATCTTTGGCGTGTACACGATGCCGGCCCCGGCAGCGATCGTCATGATTCGCAGCACACACGAGGCTGCAGCCGTGCTTGCCTTCGCCGACGAACACGGCATCAATGTGGTGCCGCGCACCGGCGGCACGGCTACTGAGGGTGGGCTCGAGACGGTCGTCGAGAACTCGATCGTGCTCGACGGCTCGGGCATGAACCAGATCCTCAGCATCGATGCCTACAACATGCAGGCGACGGCTCAATGCGGAGTGCCGTTGCAATTGCTCGAAGACCGCGCCCGCGAACTCGGGTTGACAACCGGGCACTCGCCACAGTCGAAGCCGGTCGCCCAGATGGGCGGGCTCGTTGCGACCCGCAGCATCGGGCAGTTCTCCACGTTGTACGGCGGGATCGAGGACATGGTCGTGGGTCTCGAGGTGGTGTTCCCCGGCGGTCACGTGTCGCGCATCAAGAACGTCCCACGCCGTGCCGCCGGCCCCGACATCCGTCACATCGTGATCGGCAACGAGGGCGCCCTGTGCTTCATCACCGAGGTCACGGTCAAACTGTTTCCGTACATGCCAGAAAACAACACCTTCCTGGGGTGGACGCTCAAGAGCATGCAGGCCGGATTCGACGTGCTGCGCGAGGTGATGGTCGCCGGCTACAAGCCGTCGGTCGCACGGCTGTACGACCCCGAGGACGGCCAACTCCACTTCTCTCACTTCGCCGCCCCGGACGACTGCATCTTGTTGTTCATGGCTGAGGGTGCGGCCGGAATCACCAAGGCAACGGCACAAGCGATCGAGCAGATCGTCGCCGGCCATCCGGAGTGCGAGCCGGTCGACAGCGCTCTGATCGCAACCTGGTTCGACGACCTTGTGTGGGGGCCCGAGAAGATCACCGCAGAGGACGAGCGGATTCGCACGACCCGCAATGTCAACCGCACGACCGAGATCGCCGCTGACTGGAGTTCGGTGAATGACATCTATCAGGCCGTGGTATCGCGAATCCGGGTCGAGATCCCGGGCATCACGCTGCTCGGCGGGCACTCGTCACACAGCTATATCAATGGCACCAACATGTACTTCAATTACTTCTACGACTTGCTCGACTGCGCCCCCGAGGATGAAGCCGCCACATACTCGCTGCCGATCATCGCCATCATCGTGGAGGAGACCCTGCGGCATGGCGGCTCGATCGTGCACCACCACGGGATCGGCAAGGCGCGGGCGAGGTGGGTCGAGGATGAATACGGTTCGTCATACCGAATGCTCTATGCGCTCAAGCAGGCGTTCGACCCGAACGGCATCATGAACGCCGGCACGATCATTCCCCGCTGACGGGGAGGTACCGAGCGATCGGGACCGAACTGCCGACCGCTTTAAAGGATTCGTCGCCGCTAAACGTCCGCCGTCCATAGGCTCGGAGCATGACCGAGTTCTCGGCGGCTCCACCGATCGAACCACCGCTGTACCCGATCGGACGGCGCACGACGCTGGTCGCCGATCCGCAACGCGACGGTCGGCTGCTCGGCGTGGATGTGTGGTATCCGGCAGCCAGCGATGACGGATCAAGGTCTGAGTACGAGTTGTTTCCGGGCGTCTCGTTCCTGGCGGCGGCGGCGCAACACGAGCCGCCGCCGGCGGCGGGACGGTTTCCGCTGATCTTGTTCTCGCACGGGCGCACGGGATTCCGTTTTGCCTACTCGCTGCTGTGCGAGGCGCTCGCCGCCCGCGGTGCGATCGTGGTGTCCGCCGATCACCCTGGCGACGGTCTCACCGACTGGCTGCTGGGCAGTTTTGTCGATGATCGCACGAACGAGATCAACCGGGTTGGCGATGCTCATGCAGTCCTCGCCGAACTCGGGCCGGGCGGCACCCTGCTGCCGGCCGTGCTGATCGATGCGATCGACCACGAGCGGGTTGCGCTCGCCGGCCACTCCTACGGCGCCTACACGGCGCTCGCCACGGCGGCGGGTGCCAGAGGAGTGCCCGCTCACGATCGTGTCCGCGCTGTCGCATGCCTCCAGCCGTATACCCGAACCATGAGCGATGGTGCGCTCGGCCGTGTCACGGTGCCGACGCTGCTGGTCGTGTCAGATCAGGACACCACCGCGCCGGCATCCAGCGACGCCGACCGGCCCTGGGCGTTGCTACGCGGCCGGCCAACCTGGCGGGTCGATCTGGCCGGGGCGTCGCACCAAGCTGCCAGCGACATGGGCCTTTACTCGGAGCTGGCGCGTGACGTGCCCAGCCTCCCAACTTTCGTGCGGCAGTATCTCAACGCCACGATCGGCGATGCCGTCGGCCCTGGTCTACGACCGTGGCGCGAGCTGTTGGCGACGCAGGTGAGCGTGGTGTGGGCATTTCTCCAGATCGCCCTCGAACTCGACGCCGCGGCGGGCGTCACAGAGGCACGACGGCTCGGCTCGGCGCCGGGCGTGGCCATTCGGGTGCGCTGATCGGTCACCGATCCGCACCGCGCCGAAATGGCTAGACCACAGCGGGCGGTTCAGGTCCAGTCGAGGATCACCTTGCCGCAATCGCCGCGCCCGATGATTTCGAAGGCCTCCTCGAACCGGTCTGCTGCCAGGCGGTGGGTCACGATCGAGCCGACGTCGAGGCCGCTCTGCAGCATCGCTGACATCTTGTACCAGGTCTCGAAGATCCGACGACCGTAGATTCCCTGAATCTCGAGCCCTTTGAAAATCACGTCGTTGATGTCGAGTGTCATCGGGCCGGCTGGGATGCCGAGCACGGCGATCCGGGCCCCGTGGTTCATGGCGCCTAGCATCTGGTTGAAGGCCGACTCGGCGCCTGACATCTCGAGGCCTACATCGAACCCCTCGGTCATACCGAGCTCGGCCATCACGTCGGTCAGCTGTTCTTGCGACACGTCGACGACGCGGGTCGCCCCGAGTTCGGCGGCCAGATCGAGCCGGTACCTGTTGATGTCGGTGATCACGATGTTGCGGGCACCGATGTGGCGTGCGATCGCGGCGGCCATCGCCCCGATCGGGCCGGCACCGGTGATCAACACGTCTTCGCCGACCATGTCGTAGCGCAGTGCCGTGTGGGTGGCATTGCCGAGCGGATCGAGCACGGCGGCAATGTCGTCATCGATGTGGGCGGGTACGACGAATACGTTCTGTGCCGGCAGCACCACATACTCAGCAAACGCCCCCGGACGTGTTACGCCGACACCGACATGGTTGTGGCAGAACTCGCGTCGGCCACCCTTGCAGTTGCGGCAGTGGCCACAGGTGATGTGGCCCTCACCGGCGACGCGCTGGCCGACCTCGAGTCCGGCAACGTCGTTGCCGATCTGCACGATCTCGCCCATGAACTCATGCCCGACGACCATCGGCACCGGGATGGTGTTCTGCGCCCAGGGGTCCCAGCGATGGATGTGCAGGTCGGTGCCACAGATCGACGTCTTGTGGACCCGGATCAAGACATCGGTGTCGCCGGGGCTTGGTACTGGCATGTCTTCGAGCCACAGCCCTGGCTCGGGTCGGGCCTTGACGAGCGCTTTCACGACAAGACCCCCATTTTGTGTCCGACGCGTGCGAACGCGGCGATCGCCATCGTGATGTCGTCGTCGGAGTGAGCGGCCGACATCTGGGTGCGGATCCGTGCGCTGCCGTGCGGCACCACCGGGAACGAGAAGGCGGTCACGAACAGCCCTTCCGCCAGCAGGCGGTCGGCCATCTCGCCGGCGACTCGGGCGTCGCCCAGCATCACCGGGATGATCGGATGGTCTGCGCCGACCAATCTGAAGCCGGCCGCCGACATGCCATCGCGGAAGCGCTGCGAGTTGCGCTCGAGCTGACGTTGCAGGTGGTCGGCTGACTGCAGCAGCTCGAGTACCCGCAGCGTGGTGGCGGCGATCACCGGCGCCAAGGAGTTGCTGAACAGATACGGCCTGGATCGCTGCCGCAACCATTCGATGATCTCGCCGCGTCCGGTGGTGTAGCCGCCCGAGGCACCCCCCATTGCCTTGCCGAGTGTGCCCGTGATGATGTCGACCCGATCGACCACACCGCAGTACTCGGGTGTGCCTCGCCCACTGGGGCCGACGAAGCCAACGGCATGTGAGTCGTCGACCATCACCATCGCGTCGTACCGCTCGGCGAGATCGCAGATCGCAGCCAGGTCGGCGATCACGCCGTCCATCGAGAACACACCGTCGGTGGCAATCAGGCGGTAGCGGGCACCGGTCGCCTCCTGCAGGCGGCGTTCCAACTGGGCCATGTCGTTGTTGTCGTAACGCAGCCGCTGTGCCTTGCTGAGCCGGATCCCATCGATGATCGACGCATGGTTGAGGGCGTCGCTGATGATGCAGTCTTGCTCGTCGAGAATCGTCTCGAACAGGCCGCCGTTGGCGTCGAAGCACGACGAGTACAAGATCGTGTCTTCGGTGCCGAGAAACGAGCTCAGCTCGGCTTCCAGCTGCTTGTGCACGGTCTGGGTGCCGCAGATGAACCGCACCGACGCCATGCCGTACCCGTAGGTGTCGAGCGCAGCGTGAGCGGCCTCGACGAGCGCCGGATGATTGGCCAACCCGAGATAGTTGTTGGCACACAGGTTGAGCACGCTGGCGCCGTCGGCGAGCTCGATGTGTGAGGACTGGGGTGAGACGATCGGCCGCTCGTGCTTGAACAACCCCTCGTCGACGAGCGCCGTCGCCATCTCTGCGAGATCGTCGAGCATCGGACTGCGCAGCCGCTCCATGTCTCCCATTGTCTCAGGTCCTGAGCCGCGCCGTGAACGCCAAGCCGTGCGGCCTCGGGCGGCGGCGCCGAGTTCGCGACTGCATGGGCTGTACTTATCGTGGGAACCGTGCGGGCTGACCGCCGATTACGACACGGCTATCCGCTGAGACAGCGGGCCCGCGTCACTGTCCATCCTTGTTCGATTGTGAAGAGAGGCGTAGCATCGCGTGACAAATAGCGAGGTTGGTGAGCGAACCGGGCGGCCAGCCGGATCGTCAGATGGCGAGTCAATGGCGTCGTTGAGGACAGGAGCAGGGGTGGACATCGATCTCGCTCGGCGCGGACAGTTCGAGTCCGTCGTCGATGTCGTGTACGAGCCCTTGCAGCGCTACTTCGCACGTCGAACGCAGCCCGCCGACGTCTCGGAACTGTTGAATGACGCCTTGCTCGTGATCTGGCGCCGGCTCGACCAGCTGCCGGCTGACGATCCGCTTCCCTGGTCGTACGGCGTCGCCAAGCGATGCCTGGCGAATCATCGGCGTGGATCGCAGCGCCGGCTGCGGCTCGTGGGCAAGATGATCGAGCGTGCACCACGAGATTCGGTCGCCCTGGGCACGCCGATGGCCGAGTTCGACAACCCGCGGCTGGAAGCCGCGCTCGCCGAGCTGGACGAATCGGATCGGGAGCTCATCAGGCTTTGGGCCTGGGAACAACTCGAGCCCCGCGAGATCGCCGTCGTGCTCGACATGACGCCGAACGCGGTGAGCCTGCGACTCACTCGAGCGAAGAAAACGATTGTTTCCTCGATGGAGCGACAGAATGTTGCCGCTGCCGGACAGGAAGGGCTTGGACACAGAAGGGAGCCTCGGCCATGAACGAAGAGTTGCGGGATCAACTCGGACGTCTCGACCCGATGCACCCCGGTGTGCCCGTCGAATCAGCGGCGACTACGTCGTCCAGAGCCCGAATGGAGCAAATCATGAACACCCCACTCATCGACAAGGAAGATTCACTTACCACGTCGATTCCCCAATCCTCGACGATCGGCGAACGCCGTCGGCGCAACTGGATGCTGCTCGGTGGCGTCGCCGCTGCTGCGGTGATCGCCGTCGGCGGCGCCGTGATCGTCGGCAATCGCGGCGGTGATGGCGACACACAGATCGCCGCAGGCCCGCCACTCGAGCTGTCGCTGGGCGACAGCGGCGTGATGTCGTCGTGCATCATGTTCGACGTCGCCTTCCTCGCCAACATGTCGCCGGCGTTCGCAGGCACCGCAACGTCGGTAGACGGTGAGGTCGTGACTCTGACCGTCGATCGCTGGTACGCGGGCGGCGATGCTGCCAGCGTGGTGCTGTCGGGGGCCGCCGGATCGCCGGCGTTGATCGACGGATTCGAGTTCGTGGCCGGCCAGCAATACCTGATCACTGCCGCCGAAGGAACCGTCAACTTCTGCGGATACAGCGGCCCGGCAACCCCTGAGCTGACGGCGGCGTTTGAGGCAGCCTTCGCAGGTTGAGCGCCCGGAAACCACCACTACAACTGCCCGGCACCGGCCCCCTCGGTGCCGGGCGGTCTCGCGTCTCGACCCGCTCAGGCATCGGCTGCGAACCGAGACGGATGACGACCATCCCGCCAAAGCACCAGCCATTTCACGTCAGTTCGAATTGAGATCGCTTGGCCTGCCGGGACTGCCTGACCACCGGGCGGATTCGAACTGATGTGAAACAAGCGAGCCCGGAGCGAGGCACGACGGCGGTGGAGCGCGAACGTGGTCGGGTGGCGGACGATCGTCAGACCACGGTGGCGCGCTCGACGAATGAACACAAGGCGGCGATCAACTTCATCTCCTCGACCGTTTTGGCGCGGGTCGCCAGCAGCTTGTCGGTGCACACCACGAACGCCAGACAACGAGCGCGGCTGATCGCCACGTTGAGACGGTTCTTCGAGAACAAGAAGTCGGCGTTGCGCGGCATGTACTCAGCCGCCGACGTAGCCATTGAAAACAACACGACGGCTGCCTCGCGGCCCTGGAAGCGGTCGACTGTTCCGACCTCGACCTTGGCCGTGCGCTTGTTCGAGCTGAGGACCTTGCGGATCAATCGAACCTGGTCGTTGTAGGGCGCCACGACCATGAAGTCGACCGGCCGCAGCGGTGCGGTTTCGCCTTTCTGGTTTGTCCAGGGCTTATCCATCAGCGACCGCAATTGGTCGGCGATCCGGTCTGCCTCGACCTGCGAACTCGTGTCGTTTCCGTCGTGTACGACCCGCAACCATCGCAGGCCCGTGCCGGCTGGAGTGCTCTGCATGTCGCACGAAGGGTGTACCTCTAGGCGGCCCTCGTACATGACGTCGGAGATGAAGCCGTTGACGTCTGAGTGCATGCGCCGCGTGGTGCCCAGAAACACGCCCTTGTCGGGTTGGATCGTGCGGGCTCCGGCCAGCATGTGCTCGATGGCGCTCGCCTCAGCGCCGTTGGGATGGCTGGCTTGCGACACCTGGGGCAGCTGTTGTGGGTCGCCGAGCAGGATCACGCTGGTCGCCGAGATCGAGGCGGCTACAGCATCTGCCAGACCAAGTTGGCCGGCCTCGTCGATCACCAACACATCGACGGGGTGATCACGCATCGCCTGGCTGGCATGCAGCCAGGGCGTGCCGGAGATCACGTTGAAGTCGCCTTCGGCGATCTTGGTGTTGTCGTTGAGGTACGAGACGCCAGGCACATTGGCGACGTGGTGCTTGCGCGCCGCGCGCAGGTCGCCGACCTGGTCGGCCTTCTTGAAACACTCGACCACGGCGGCCATCAGGTTGTCGTTGGCGAGATGGGTCATCGCCGTCACACCGACCCGCTGGCCCGCATTCACCAGGGCGCGGATGATGTGCGCGCCGGTGTAGGTCTTACCGGTACCCGGTGGCCCCTGGATTGCCACACAGCTGCGGTCGAGTTGTGTCGCCCAACTGCAGATCTCATCGAGGTCGCCGGTGAAGATCCCGTTGCTCGGCCGCACCTGCTCGTCGACGAATCGGGGTGGGTCTCGCCGCAACATCGTGTGCCCGACACGTGAGGCGTCGCCTGCCAACATCTGGTCGGCGAGCACCGTCAGGGCATCGAGCTTGGCGCCTTCTTGGAACGTCTCGTGCTCGACGACCGAGAGAGGAAACCGACCGGACTCCTGGTGTTTGTCGTCCCAGTGCAGTCGGAGTCGGCGCGCCTCGCGGTCGATTCCGGCGACCTTGTAGAAGGCCCATTCCGCTTCGGTGATCGCCTCGATCATCGCCGTACCGGGCTCGATGTCGTCCCCGATCGGCTGCTCTGGATACGAGAATACCGCCGCCGGCCACTTCAATGGTCGGCCGGTCTTCTCGCTGATCTGGTCCTCCAGTAGCCGAAACGACAGCCCCGTGATCGTATTCGGCGACGTGAGCTGGTCGTTTCGGTCGGCGATCGACAGGCGATATGCGTCGGCGGCAACGGCGCGTCGCTCGCGCCGCCAGTAGCCGAGCAGGTCGCCCATCAGATGCTCGGGCGAGCCGACATCGAACCCGTGCAGTTTCTCGATTCTCTGATCTAGCTCGGGGTCTGGTTCGGTGAGTTCGAGCACGGGTGCCCGCCACGCGGCATTCACAGGGCGGTGCGCCACCAACCAGTCGCGCACGGCGCGCGTGGCTCGCACATCGTCCTCGTTGTAGTCGGCGATGCGATCGAGCATGTTCTGATCGCGTTGCGCTAGATCGGGCTCCGACATCCATCGCTCATACTCGACGACCGCCCCGGCGCCTTGGTCGATGTCGTGACCACGCTCGTACTCGGTCAGCTGCTCGACATGCTTGAGTCCGTATGACTCGGTGCCGATCCGGACGGCACCCTTCACCACGGCGTACAGATCGACGTACAACCCGGTGGCGATCATGTTCTCGAGTGCTACCTCGGCGACGCCGTGTTCGATCGTCAGCCGTTCGAGCGCCGAGCGTTCAGTGTGGTTGTAGTGGTACACGTGCATGCCGGGAAACTGCTGCCGCCGCATCGCCAGGTGCTCGATCAATGCTTGCGTCGCCTTTGCTTCTTCGGCCTTGTCGTGGGCCCAGAACGACACGAATGTCCAATCGTCTACAGCTTTGCCGGCAATCGACTGGTCGGAACGTTCGATCAGACCGAACAGGAAGAACAGATCGGTCTCGGGCTTCCAGAATGGGTGCCCCTCGAAGTCGAGGAAAACGTCTCCATCATTCGGCTGAGGCAGAGCTGCAAATCCGGCAGGTTCGGTTTCGGCCGCTTGGTCGAGCAGCTCGAACAGCGGTGTCGAATCGGCGCCGAGCAGACGGGTACCTACCTGCAGGGCGGCCTGGCCGACCAGCCGATCGAGGTGGGTGACGTCGATCGCCGAGACGTCGAGATCGACGCCCGCCAGAGTCGCCGTCGAGTCGATGCCCGCTTCGACCAGTTTTCCCGTGTCGGCGGGGCGAATGCCCGCCACGAACACGAGCGAGTCGGCTTGGCGCCATTCGGCATCACAGTTGTTGGCGAACTCGCAGAAGCCGCAGTGGTTGCACGGCTCGGCAACGGTGCTGGCGTTCGGAGCCGCCACCAGCGCTCGAACCAACTGACGCTTGATCCGACGCCAGTACGGCGCAACCTCCGCCAGCCGGATCGATTCGGTCGCCCCGGATCCAAGTGCGAGATGGATGTTTTGGCCGCGTTGCCCGGTCAGGGCTTCGAGCGCATCGGCATAGAAGCAGAGCTGGAGCACGTGCCCCGGCTTGGCGGCCTGGCGGGCGAGCTTGGCGTCGACGGCCTCGTAGTGCGCCGGTTGGTCCACCGAGGCGTCAACTCGCACGAGGAAGTCGGCGACACCGCGCACTCCGTCATCGATCATCGGCAGCTGATAGACGATGTCCCAACCGTCGGCCATGGGATTGCCCACTCGCTCGACCCACGCCGAAAACGGCTCCCAGCCGTTGGCGAAATCGTTTGCCGCGAGGCCGCCCGCACCGACGGGGTTCGGGTTTTCGGGCGTGATTCGTTCGGGCACGCGCCAGATCGACTTGCCGGCGGTTTCGTACCGGCCGAGCACGGCGTCTTCGTGCGCCTGGCCCTTGGCCATCAACATCTCGGCCATCTCGCCGAGTCCACCCCGCGCGACCACCAGTTGCCCGGTTTCTGCTCGATGGTGGAGTGTCAAGGTGTGGGCACACTCGAGCCATGCCGTGATCTTTGAGGGAGTGATGAGTGCGGGCACCCGCACATCATGGTCGAGAGTTCCCGGTTTGCGATCAATACCGTTTCCAGACGAATCGGGGAACTGTTCAAGACGCCACGGTGATCGTCCGATAGGAACATCGTGAACATCTCGCATGTCTCTCCCATACGAGCCGCATGGCTCGTCATGTCGACGCTGCTGATCACCGTCACGCTCGGCACCATGTTTGGTCCATTAAGCACCCAGAGCTGGGAAAACCCGGATCTCTTGTTCAGTTTGGTGGCCGTCGCGGCAGGCATCTGTGTGATTGGTGCAACGATCGTGATCGCCCTCGCGGATCGCCGCGAGATGGCCGAGGTCGGTCTGCTCGGTTCGGCGTTGATGGCGGCGTCTGTGCTCCCTCTCGTCCACGCACTCGTCACGCCCGACGTCCTGTACGACAACACCGAGGCTTTCCGTGCTGCCGCCTTCTTGTCGTTGCCCGTAGCGGTCTTGGTGGCGGCGCCACTGCTGCGTCCGCGTTCGCTCTTCGGCCGCTGGGCAGCCCGGCACTGGCGTGATTGGACCCTGATTTCACTGTTGGGCGTGTTCATGCTCGGCTCGCTGCTCGTGTTCGCCCCTAACCTGATCTCTGTTCCGGACCCAAGCGACTCGCTGACGATCGTGCTCGGGGTGGCGATGATGGTTGCCCTCGGATCGTTCTCGTTGCGCCAGCTACGTTTCTACGAGCTCGGGCGGCAGCAGTCGAACTTGATCGCCTCCGCCTCGCTCGCTCTGCTCAGCGTCACCGCTCTGCTCCCGATGTCGACCAACCAGTACTCGCCTGGGTTCTGGTGGCTCCACGTCGCAGGTGTACTCGGCGTGCTGGGCGCCTGTGCCGGCATGACCATTTCAAAGCGGATGACCCGTTCCGCTCAGGACGTGCTCGCCCCGCTGCTCGCTCGTGACCCGCTGGCTGCCTTCGAACTGGGCTTGAGCCCTACCGTTCACAACTTCGTGTCGGATCTCGAGGTGAAGGATCGGATGACCAGAGACCACGTCATTCGTACGGGCGAGTTGGCGATGCGGGTCGGCGAGCGTTTCCGGATGTCTGCTCGGGAGCTGCGTCAGCTCGGTCTCGCTGCCATGCTGCACGACGTGGGCAAGGTCGAGGTGCCCAGTGTGATCCTCCAAAAGGCTGGTCGCCTGACGCTCGACGAGTATGAGGTCGTCAAGTTGCATTCGATCGATGGTGAACGGATGCTCAAAGCAGAGCCGGGTCTCGCCTTGGCGGCGCCGATTGTACGCTCGCACCACGAGCGGATCGACGGGGCTGGCTATCCGGATGGTCTGGTGGGAAGAGAAATCCCGCTCGGCTCGCGAATTATCGCGGTCTGCGATGCCTTGGACGCGATGACGCATGACCGTCAGTACCGCAAAGCGATGCCCGTCAAGATGGCGTTCGCGATCCTTCGCGAGCACTCGGGAAGCCAGTGGGACGACGCGGTCATCGAGCAGGTCATCAGCGTGTTGCCGACGATGCCGACGATTGCCAGCTTCGAAGAGGTCGGCCGCTTGACACCCGAGTTCGTCGAGCACGAGCACATCACGGATGACGACATCAACGACCTGTTGGTCTCTGTCGACGCCGAAATCTGACTCTGCGCGGTTCTTCGGTGGCGCTGATCGAGAAGCCGCCATTGGCCCTCGCTACTCGAGTCGAACACAAGTGTTCGGCACGGGCTTGACGCATTGACTAGCGTCTGTTGTGTGACACGCACATCGTTCGAGCCCACCGCAACGTTCATAGGCAGCTCGGATCGACGCCGACGACGCGGTTTGGTGTCGTTGGCGGCGCTCTCGGTGGCTGCCTTCGTGCTCGCGTCATGCGGCGGCGGTGACGACGAATCTGCCCCGTCGACCACCGCCGAGATTGCCGTCACGGTGGCGCCCACGACCACAGCTGCACTACCTCAGACAACGGTGGCGCCGACCACCGTCGCCACCTCGGTTCCGCTCGTCACGGCGGGCGCCAAGTTGATCGTTGCCAATGCCAGCGGGGTCAATGGGTCCGCCGGCCGAATGACTGATGCGTTGGCGATCGCCGGTTTCAGCACGGGCGCTGCAGCCAACAGCAGCGAGGGCCAGCTCGAAACGACGAAGGTGTATTTCGACTCGACCAATTCCGTTGCGGAAGCGGTCGCCAACTCCGTTCGTGTCGCCCTTGGCGGCGGACCGATCCAGGTACTCGAGATGGGAACACCCGCCCCGGTCGAGACCGGGGAAGTTGGCGATGCGACGATCGTGGTGGCGATGGGCAATGACGTCGCCGACAAAACACTCGCCGAACTGCAGGGCCTCGAAGCCGCCGTAGCGGAGGCGACGCCGACCGAGACGTCGGCGCCCACAGGCTGAGGGTCAGCGTCAGCTTTCGTTGACAACTTCTCTCACCCTCGCCAGCAGCACCTCGAGCGCCGGTCGGTTGAGGCCGCCTTCGGGCACGATCACGTCTGCGTAGCGCTTGCTTGGTTCGATGAATAGTTCGTGGCTGGGTCGCACCGTTTCGAGGTACTGATTGAGGATGCTCTCGGGTGTTCGACCGCGCTCGGCAACATCGCGGCGCAGCCGACGGATGATTCGCAGGTCAGGCGGGGTGTCAACGAATATTTTCAGGTCGAACCGTTCACGCAGCCGCGGCTCCCACAACACCAAAATCCCCTCGACCACGATCACCTTGGCAGCGTGCACCGTCTCAAATCGGTCAGAACGATCGTGGACGGCATAGTCGTAGATCGGAATCTGCACCGACGCCCCGGCGCTGAGCGCCGCCAGGTGGTCGTTCATGAGGTCCCAGTCGAACGCATCGGGGTGGTCGTAGTTGGCAGCGGCGCGGGCCTCCAGCGGCTCGGTCGAGCGTTCTACGTAGTACGAATCAAGCTTGATCAACGAGAGATTCTCAGCGGCCATCAACTCGGACATACGGGTTGCGATCGTGGTCTTTCCCGAGTTGCTGCCGCCCGCCACGCCGATCAAGTAGGGCCGCTTTGGCGCGTCGTGGGGCTCGCTGTTGATCGTCATGAAGCCCAAGTTAGGGGCTCACAGATCACAAGTTCGAGGGGGGGTGCTTGTAAACACCCCGCCGGAGCGCCAGGCTGTGCAGGTGATCACCGAGCGGCAGCAGGCAATGTTGGAGTTCGAGCGAACGTTCTGGACGTTCGACGAACCGAAGGAAACGCTTGTCCGGTCGCGGTTTCAATGCTCCGTCGACGAGTATTATGCGGAGCTGAACGACCTACTCGAACAACCCTCGGCACTCGCGCACGACCCTTTGGTCGTACGCCGGCTGCAGCGCCAACGTGTGCGCCGTCGCCGAGAGCGGCTCGACACAGGCACCGAGGCTCAGGGAGGCGCACACGCATGACTGACGGACACGATGGCTCTGGCCAAGTGCCTCGCCGCACGACCCGCGTCAGTGACGGCCGTGCTCCGGTCAGTGGTGCGCTGGCCATCGTGCTTGCGGTGGTTGCTGTTGTCACTGGCTTTTTGATCCTGCGGTCGATCAGCGACGGAGGTGAACAATCGCTCGACTTCGACGGCAACGCTTCGTCTGCGTCGGCAGACCAGGCCGGTGTTGGCGACGACGCTCCCGACTCGACCACCGACGAGTCGATCGCCACGCTTCCGGCCACCACCACGGTTCCGGCGCTGATCAAGACTGGCGCCTCAGTGATTGTCGCCAACGCCAACGCTGTTGGCGGCTCAGCGAGTGCAATGAGTAGAGCGCTCGAAACGGGTGGTGGTTTCACGATGGTCGATCCGGTCAACTCGAGCGCCACGATAGGCGATCTCGATGTGTCGGTCGTCTACTTCGACTCGACCGCGCCGGCTGCTGAGACCGTCGCCAATTCGCTCGCTACGGTGCTCGGCGGTGTGGCCACGATCGCTCCGATGCCCGAGACTCCGCCAACGCGCGACGGCACGCTCAACGGCGCCGGGGTGTTGTTGATGCTTGGCAACGACAAGGCCGGTAAGACGCTTGCCGAGTTGGCGCCGGCGACCGCCGCGCCAGAGGTTGCGGTGACCAACCCACCGATCGTCGCCGACACCACGGGCTGAAGCGCGCCGGAGTCGGTCCAGGTTCAGGTCTCGTACTCGTCGAGCAGCTCGCCGGCGATCTGCTCGACGCACCACAGCGGTTCGCGTAGGGCACGCTGTTCGCCGAATCGGTCGGCGATCGCCCAGGTCGGGATTCGATCGCGCACGTCGTCGTCTGCGATTCCGACGATTGCTGCTACCACCACGCCGTACTCGGCACCGAGTTCGGCGAGCCCACCAACGACTTTGCCGTTGAAACTCTGCGCATCGAGATGGCCTTCGCCGGTGATCACCAGGTCGGCGCCGGCGACCTGGTCGTATACGTCGAGCTCGTCGGCCACCAGTTCAAACCCGCCGATCAGCCTGCCTCCGAGGGCGGCCAGCATGCCGGCGATACCGCCTGCGGCGCCAGACCCCTCGACCTGGGTGACATCGAACTCGAACTCGGCCTTGTAGCGCTGCGCCAGTTGTTCGAGTCGCCGGGTCAGCATCTTGATCTGGGTCGGTGTCGCCCCCTTTTGAGGTCCGAATACGCTGGCGGCATCGGTGAACTTGGTCGTGACATCGCAGGCCACAAGCAGATCGACGCCCTTCAGACGTGCGGGTGCTCGGATCGCCTTCAGCGCACCGAGTCCGCCGTCGGTCGTTGCCGATCCGCCCAACCCGACGATGATCCGCTTGGCCCCCGCAGTAAGGGCGGCGTCGATCAGTTCGCCTGTGCCGGTGGTGGTGGCCCCCATAGGGTCGTTGCGCTCGGCGCCGCCGGCCAACAACAAACCGCTGGCGAGTGCCATCTCGATGATCGCGGTTCCGCGGTGCAGCCGCCATGGCGCTTCGACGGAGGCTCCGAGTGGCCCGGTTACGGTGTTGACACGGTTGGCTCCGCCGAGCACTTCGAGTAAACCTTCCCCCCCATCGGCGAGGGGGATCTCGACACAGTCGTGGTGCCGTTCCCAGCAGGCGTGACCGATCGCCGCGGCGACTTCGGCTGCCGACGCCGTACCTCTGAACTTGTCGACCGCTGCAACGACTCGCATGCGATGACGTTAGGCCGTGGGGAAGTCGTCGATGGCGTGGCCGAGCCGTTCGATGTCTGTCCGATCACAATAAATCTGGGCCGATACCCGAACGTCGAGCCCATCTGGCCTGATGAGTGCGGGAGCCTCGATGCCGGCTTGCTCGAGCCAGGCGCGCACCCGCTCGGCATCGGCAACGGTTGTGCCGAGGTGCGTTGGCAGCGGCACGGTCACCATTGAGCCAACCATCGGTTTCGGGGCGGCGAACGTTGTGCCCCACTGCTCGGCGAGGAACTGGCCGGCCCACCAGGCGAGCTCGTGGTTGTAGGTGTAGATCGCGTCTAGACCGAACTCCCTCATCAGGTCGATCGCGAACGGTGCGCTAAGGAAAGGCGACGGATCACGTGTGCCGGGGTGATCAAACTCGGCGGCCAGTCCGTTGTCGAATCCCCAGCTCGTGACCAGCGGCCGGAGGTGCGGCTGCTGTGCCGGCGAGGTCCAGAGCACGCCACAGCTGCGCGGCGCCCACGCCCATTTGTGAAGATTGGCGGTGTACCAATCGGCGCCGAGCGCCACGATGTCGAGCGGGATGTTGCCGGGTACATGTGCACCATCGACGAGCACCAGCACACCTTTGGCGTGGCATGCCGCAACCATGTCGGCGACCGGCATCACGAGTGATGTTGTTGCAGCCAGGTGGTCGATGACGACGATCCGGGTGGCCGGTGTCAGCCCTCGGTCGAGGGCTTCGACGAACTCGTACGGCTCCGCTCCGGGTCGCGGCAGTTCGATCGTGTTGAGATTCGACCCCGAGGCGCGAGCGGCAAATGTCGCAGCATTTGTGATGCCGCCGTAGCCGAGCGTCGTCACGGCGATCTCGTCGCCGGGTCGGAAGGGAAACGATCGCAACACGGTGTTGACCCCGGCCGTGATGTTGTCGACGAACGCCAGGTCGTCCGGTGAGCAATCGACGAACCCGGCGACGTGTGACAAGGCATCGCGCATCCGCGACGGTTTGCCGGTGCCGGATATGTCGTCTAGCCCTCGCAGCAGGAAGCGCGCCGGGTTGTCCTCGATCTGATCGCTCAACGCTCGCTGGAACTCGAGCACTCGACGCGGGGGAGCGCCGACGGTGCCGTGGTTGAGGTAGGCAATATCAGGATTGAGTTTCCAGTGCTTGCGTAGGTGTGCGCCGAAGTCGTCTGCGGGTTCGGCCATGGCGCCAATGTAGGTCGCGGAATGAAATCCCGACCACTCCGGTTAGCTTTTGACTATGGCTGTCACTGTTCGCATCCCTACCACTCTTCGCCCGCTCTCGGGCGGCGACAAGCTGGTCGAGGTCCCGTCCGGCACCCTTTCGGACGTGATCGCCGCTCTCGAAGCTGCACACGAGGGTCTTGCCGATCGGCTTCTCGACGAAGATGGCGCCCTGCGCAAGTTCGTGAACATCTTCGTCGACGACGACGACGTGCGTTACCTCGACGGCCTCGACACCGTCGTCAGCGACGGCATCACGGTCAGCATCATTCCTGCCGTCGCCGGCGGCTGACACTGCGACGTCGGCAGCGCCGACGCCGATGACTGCCATCAAAACCCGCCGGAGTCACCATCATCTCCTGCGATACGGTCGGCTGGATCGTTGCCGGGTTCCGCATGCTCAGCGGTGTCATCCGCTGGGGGCTGAGTATCTTGTCACAGGCCCCATCCTCGACCATTTCCGCACGATCTGGAGCATTCCTTTGAGCCTCGACATGACGCCGCCGTTGTCGCTCATTTGTCCGCGTTGTCGCCGACCACCGAATGCCTGGCCGATTATCCAGGACACGATGCGATGCTCGAATCTGGAATGTGGTCATGTCTTCCTGACGCTCGATGGCACCGACATCCCGGTCGTATTGCCCGGAGCGGTCGAGTCGTTTCTGGCTTTGGACGCTCCGGTTGACTTCTGCGACGCGGATGCGGTCGACGGATGGATCGCAAGCCTCGAACCTGGAAGCATCGGGTGGGAACTGGCGCTGCGTACTGGCATGTATGGGGTCTCGCACTACGGCGAGGGGCAGTCTCTGTCGCGCCGCCTGTACGAGCGGTTCCTGCGAGATCTGCCGATCCAGTTGAACCTGGTTGCCGATGTCGGGTGCGGCGTTGGTGGATTCAGCCATGTAATGGCGTCAAGGTCGGCCTGTGACATTGTTGGCCTCGACGCGAGTGGACTGGCCCTGCGGATGGCGATGGCGGCATGGTCGGGCCCCGAGCTCTCGGTCCCTGAGCTCCAGTTGGGCACCCAGCTCAGAGCCCGTCGGTTGGCGGTGCCGACCACACCGCGTCTCGGCCGGATCAGCTGGCTATGTGCCGACATCCACAACCCGCCATTGATGGCTGAAGCGTTCGATTTGGTCGTGGCGATAAACCTCATCGACAGCTCCCCGAGCCCGGCGATCGCGCTCGGGCAAGCGGCGGCGATGGTGCGCCCGGGTGGCTACCTGCTCCTGGCCCAACCGGATGCATGGAACACCCACGCCACTCCGGCGTCTCAGTGGCTCGCTTCGAGCGACGACACCTGGGATGGTCTGTTGGCCGAGTATGGGCTGGAAACCGTCGACCGTGACGATGGTTTCGACTGGGAGCTTGCCCGCACACCCAGGTACCGATTTCGATACGTGTCCCACGCCAGGCTGGCCCGCCGCGTCACTACAACCAGCTGATCGGTGTCTCTCGTTGCGCCGCAGCGAGCCGCATGTTCATCTGTGTCCGGTTGTAGCTGTCCAGGCGTGCCTTGATTTCGGAGAACACCGAGCGGTACGGGCACCCGCGCATGGTCACGATGCCCTGGTGGAAGGCCGGTTGAATGTCGTCGCTCCAGACCAGTCCATCGCGTAGCGGGAACGAAAGCGCGTCCAGGTCGGTCATCGGTGGACGAGCGGCTGACCTGTGTATCTCGCCCTGGTCGTCGCGCCAGTACAGCCCTGGGATGTTCTGATGTCGTACGGTTCGGATCCTTGCTGTGGCAAGTTCTCGGAGCAGTTCGAGCATCGTCACCTCGCCTTCGCCCTGCGCTACGTAGTCGACGTCGGGCGCCCCGATCAGCGCAGCCGTGGGTTCGGTCGTGGCATGCGCCCCGCCGAGAATCACCCGGACGCCAGGATTGAGTCGCTTGACCAGCGCCGCAAGCTTGGCAGCAGACGGGTAGTTGGCCGTGACCGAGGTGATACCGACCACGTCTGGTGCCTCGTCGACGAGTACACGTTCGATCTCGCCCCACGGGTCGGGCCCTGAGTAAGAACGCGTGTCGGGCAAGAGCAGCCGGACGTCATGTTCGGCTGCCAGGGCAGCGCCGATGTAGCCGAGACCCAGAGGCTGTACTTGACGAGTGTGCTCGGCACCTTCGAGGAACAGCTGTGGAGGCTCGGCCAAGAGGACCCTCAACGGCCCCCTCCGTGCCAAGTTGTCATAGTCCCGATCCCACCGCAGTGTCTGACCCTGCTGTGTCTCCAGGCCGCGGGCTTGCCGTTGATCAGCACCCGTTCATCGCCCGTCTCGATCTGGTACATGTTGGGGCCGCAGCAGGCGGCGTGTACTCCCTCGTCGCCAACCGCCGCCACGGGGAGGTCGTGGAGGAAGACCTCGGTGCCGCTTCCTGTGATGATCGGGCCTACACAGGCGTGGGGACAGGCGGGGCAGCCGTGCGCATCGGCGGCCACCTCGGAAAGATCGCTCACCCGTGCGTAGCCGATTGTCGACACAACATTGACGGGGAATTTTTTCTCGCGTGTCACGCCGTCAACGTCGACCGTCAAGATGATCGTGGCGCCCTGAACTTGCCCTTCCCCAATGTCTAAGTCCGATCCGTTCCGATTCTTGAAAGCAGGCCGGGAACGTCGGCCGACCACTGGGGTGAAAGTCGCAGGGCCGCTCCATTTCACGGTGTCGGACACGTCTCGCTGATCGGGCGTGCCGGCGCCGATTATGCATCTCGCCCCGAACAACCAGCCGTACTGCAACACAACGGGACTGGGCCCGACCGGATACGTCAGCTCCAAAACGACAGACGTGTCCTCTTCCTCTTCTTCCTCTTCCTCCTCCTCCTGTGTCTCCGGACGGTCGGCGTCACCGACGCGATCGATCGCCTCGATCAGGCTGATCCCGCCGGTGGCGAGGGCGGCGAGCACGCCGGCGATCGCCGCCTGCATCGCCTCGTCGGGCTCGATTTCGGTCTCGTCGGTCTGCTGCTCGACGAAGTCTCCGAGCCGATCGGTGTCACTCGTTTCAGCTTCGCCTCCGACCTCGCCTCCCGTATCGCCGGGTGCGGTCGCGACAGGCGACTCTCCGGCCGCCGAATCTCCTTCGAACTGGTACGCCCACTCGACATAACAGGCGCCCCCGCAGTTGAGGGCGCCGACCCCGATCCTGAACTCATCGCCGAAGCTTGGAACCGTCGTCACCATCTCGCCACTGTTGGTCACCGGATCGCTACAGACGTACACACGGCTGATCACGGTGGTCTCAGCACAGCTGGCCCCGGCACCGACCGCCTCGCGGTTCCAGGTGCCGTCGACGATCATGATCACGTCGAGTCCGAAGAAGTACTGGGTGTCGAGCCTGCCGGTGTGGCGACTCGAGACCGTGACCGGAATCGTGAGTGGATCTCCCGGCGTCAATGTTGATGGGGGCGCTTGCCAGCTGGCGTTGAAGGTCGCCTCGCCGTCATCCGGAAATTCGGGCCCGAAGCTCTCAACGACCGACACCGATGTGGCGCTGAGCGTGACCTCCCACCTGTCGGGCGGTGGATCGCCCGCCGGGTTGACCTGGTGGCTGACTTGAACCCACCGCCCGGAGTCTTGGGCGTCGGCGTGGTGACCATTCCCGAACATGACGATGGCGAGCACCATCAGCAAGGTGGTGGCGACCGGGGCTGCGAGGCGACCGGCGGCCTGGCGGTACTCGGTCAGCGCTGCTCGCCGGCCGATCATCAGACCGATCGCCAATCCGACACCGACCCAAGCCGTCGCTTGGCCGAGACCAAGGATCCCAGTCCGCCTCAGCAGCCCGGCAAACTGCATGATCACCAGCCCGGCGCCCCAGACCGAGGCAGCGAGGGTGTTGCGAATTGTGTACGTCTTTCCGTCGTGGTCGCCGATGACGAGATTGCGTCCCTGTACGTAACCGGGCCCGACCGCGAACAGCCCGACCAGCACGAGCGCCAGGATCGGAGCCCCTGCACCGGTCAGCGCCGCGATCACGATCACCGAACCGAGTTGAACGACGATCCGCACCGAGTCGAGTCGGGGACGCAGTCGGATCCATTTTGCCGCTCGCCGTTTTTGGCGCAGCAGCAGCGCTCCGGTGGCCAGAATCGAGACGATTGTGATCAGCACCTGCAACGCCTGCATACCAAAGAACTCTGCCATATCGGGTGGCTTGGCAACCAGGCCGACTTCGCGGGTGCCTCGGCCAGTGTCGGTTAGCACTCTCGGTTGTAGAGTGCTAACCGCTCGGTCGGCGAGAGTGTCGGCCGGGGCTGAGTCTGTAGTCACCCAAAACCGTCCAACGGAGGACACGAAGATGCCGAAGCAGATTGCGTTCGATCAAGAGGCCCGTCGTGGGCTCGAGGCGGGCATGAACAAGCTCGCCGATGCCGTTCGGGTCACGCTGGGGCCGAAGGGTCGCAACGTCGTACTCGACAAGAAGTGGGGCGCCCCCACGATCACCAATGACGGCGTCTCGATCGCCAAGGAGATCGAGCTCGAGGATCCGTACGAGCAGATCGGAGCCTCGCTCGTCAAAGAGGTCGCCAAGAAGACCGACGATGTCGCCGGCGACGGCACCACCACGGCCACCGTGCTGGCCTGGTCGATGGTCCGCGAGGGTCTCCGTAACGTCGCCGCAGGCGCCAACCCGATGAGCCTCAAGAAGGGCATCGAGGCTGCCGTCGAGGCTGCTGTCGAGTCGATCAAAGCGCTTTCGGTCGATGTCGACTCGAAAGAACAGATTGCCCAGGTCGCGTCGATCTCGGCTGCCGACGAAGAGATCGGTGGTCTGATCTCCGACGCCATCGACAAGGTCGGCAAGGACGGTGTGATCACCGTCGAAGAAAGCCAAACGTTCGGTATGGACATCGACCTGGTCGAGGGCATGCGTTTTGACAAGGGGTACATCTCGCCGTACTTCGTCAATGACACCGATCGGATGGAGGCGGCGCTCGAGGATCCGTACGTATTGCTCGTGTCGTCGAAGATCACTGCCGTGCGCGATCTGGTTCCGGTACTCGAAAAGGTCATGCAGACCAGCCGGCCGCTCGTGATCATCGCAGAGGACATTCAGGGCGAGGCGCTCGCAACGCTGGTCGTCAACAAGATTCGTGGCACGTTCACGTCGGCGGCCGTCAAGGCGCCGGGCTTCGGCGAGCGGCGCAAGGCGATGCTGCAAGACCTGGCGATCCTGACCGGCGCTCAGGTGATCAGCGAAGACGTCGGGCTCAAGCTCGAGAACGCCACGCTCGATCTGCTCGGTTCCGCCAAGCGGGTCATCATCACCAAGGATGAGACCACGATCGTCGAGGGTGCCGGCGACGAGGCCGACATAAAGGGTCGCATTTCGCAGATCAAAGCGGAGATCGAAAACACCGATTCCGACTACGACCGCGAGAAGCTGCAAGAGCGTCTGGCCAAGATGACCGGCGGGGTTGCCGTGCTCAAGGTCGGGGCTGCCACCGAAGTCGAGCTGAAGGAAAAGAAGCACCGCATCGAAGATGCCGTCAGCACCACCAAGGCGGCAATCGAAGAAGGCGTCGTGCCCGGCGGCGGTGTCGCTTTGATCCGCTCTATCGATGCTGTAATGGCGGTGGCCGCGGCGCTTGAAGGCGACGAGGCCACCGGCGCCCGGCTCGTGGCCAAGGCTCTGTCTTCGCCGTTGCGGCAGATCGCCGAGAACGCCGGCATGGACGGCGGCGTGGTGATCAACCGGGTCCGCGAGTTGTCGGGCGCCGAGGGTCTCAACGCTGCGACCGGCGTGTACGAGGACCTCGTGAAGATCGGTGTCATCGACGCTGCCAAGGTCACGCGTTCGGCGCTACAGAACGCAGCCTCGATCGCCGCTTTGTTCCTCACCACCGAGGTAATCGTTGCCGACAAGCCCGAGCACGCGGCCGACGATCACGGTCACGATCACGACTTCTGAGTCGCAACGTCGCCCTGACGACGAGTTGACGAGCCCGGGTTTCGGCCCGGGCTCGTTCGCGGTTCAGCTGATCTTCGCCACGATCCGTGCGATGGTCGCCATGCCTGGCGAGGGTCAGTCGTCGCCGATGGTGGCGTCGGCGAGGTCTTTCACGATCGTGGCGTCGAAGACCGTGGCGTCGAAGACGGTGTCGTCGATGGTGGCCCTGTCGATCGCCAGCCGCACCCGCATGCCGGCGAATGCCGTCACGGTCGGCACGGTCGGCACGATCGGCACGATCGGCACGGTCGCCACGATGATGAATACCCACACTTTGCCGCGCCTGGCCCACCCAACATGACGATCGTGGTGCCGACAAACTCGGCCGCAATGTTTCGCCCGGCGCCCGTTTCGCTCGTGGCGAACGAGCGTAATCTTTGGGCGATGCTCGCCCTGATCACGTGCGACGATGCTCGCCACATCGACTCCGATCTACCGCTGCTTCAGCGCCACCGCACGTGCGGCGGCGGCGGTGTTCCGTAGCCTGGCGCCGTGAGTAGATCTCGAACCCAGCGTCTGCTCGTGACATCGATCACGCCCGACGGCACCAATCGGCGCCCAGACGACCTGATCGTCGAGGAACCTATGACGATCCAACTCGACGGGCACATGGTTGCCACCACGATGCGCACGCCTGGACACGACTTCGAGCTGGCGGTGGGGTTCTGCCACACCGACGGGTTGATCGAGGGCTTTCCCGTTAGGGGGGTTCGGTACTGCGCCACGGGCAGTGCGGTCGATACCGAGTTCAATGTGGTCACCGTTGACACGGGTGGTCGGGCGCCGATACCGACACCGCGCCTCGGCACAACCAGTTCAAGTTGTGGGTGGTGCGGCAGCGAGCAGCTTGACGAGATGTGCGAGCGCCTGACGATATTGCCTGACACGCCGCCGATCTCGCTCGAGTTGTTGATTCAGATTCCTGCGAAGGTCGCCACCCGTCAGCAACTGTTCGACGCCACCGGTGCCGTGCACGCGGCGGCGGTATTCGATCCGTCCGGCGACGTGGGTCTCGTTCGCGAGGACGTCGGTCGCCACAACGCCGTCGACAAGGTGGTCGGGGCGATGCTGCTCGACGGCAATCTGCCGGCGACCGGGCTGGGCCTGTTCGTCAGCGGTCGCGCCAGCGTCGAGATGGTTCAAAAGGCGTGGGCGGCCGGGTTCGGCACCGTCGTTGCCGTCAGCGCTCCAACGGCGCTCGCTGTGCAAGCGGCCCGTCGCGCCAACCTCACGCTTGCCGGATTCGTTCGTGGCGAGCGCTTCAACGTTTACAGCCCCGAACGTCTGCCTTCGCTCGAGTAGCTCCACACGAGCTCTCTCTCGGGTGTCGGTAGCCTGCTGGGATGCGCATGGAAACGGGCGTCTGCGTCCTACACCTCTTCTGCTCAACCACCGAAAACGTCGATCGAGATGCGGTCAAGGCGGCGATCAGCGCCGCCGAGAGCGATCAGTGCCAGGTCGTCTCTGCCGCCATCCTCGGTCACAAGGCCGATCTCGCCGTGATGGGTCTCGGTCAGGATGTGCGGGCGCTGCGCACGCTGCAGACCGGCCTTCAGCGTGCGGGGCTGCTTGTGATCGACAGCTACCTCTCGATCACCGAGGTCAGCGAGTACGCCAAGGGCATGCCTGAAGAGGCGCTCCAGGCTCGGCTTTACCCGCAGCTTCCGCCCGAGGGCAAGCCGGCGTTTTGCTTCTACCCGATGAGCAAGCGACGTGAGGCCCACGCCAATTGGTACGCCACGCCGTTCGAAGCGCGCCGCGACATGATGATGGAGCACGGTGGCAGCGGCCGAAAGTTCGCCGGCAAGATCGTGCAGCTAGTGACCGGATCGACCGGCCTCGACGACTTCGAGTGGGGCGTCACCCTATTTGGTATCAATCTCGAAGTGATCAAGGATGTCGTCTACACGATGCGCTACGACAAGGGCTCGGCGCTGTATGGCGAGTTCGGCACGTTCTACGTCGGCTATCTGGGCGAGGTAGACGAGTTGCTCTGACGCCCAGGGCGTCGGCACGGCGAACTCGCCGAAGGGCTACGGAACCTCGAAGACCTGTGTGTTGGTTTCGATGCCGTCGGCGTCGAAACCGAATGATTCAAAATTGGCTCGTATTGGGTCACCGGCGCTGTTTGACAGGTCGACGCTGCCCGAGAAACCGTTGTAGTCGATCTGCAGGTTCTGGTCGAGCAGGTCAACACAGTTAACGAATGACGTGCACACGCGCCCACCGCTGGCAACCTCACCTATCTTGGTCTTGATCCGGGCTGGCGCATCCGAATCGGCGACGATCGTGGCGAGCGCGATCAGGTTGACGCAATCGACGGCGTGGGCGGTGAAGAACCCGGCGGGGCCGTTTTCGGAGAGTGATCGGGGGTTTGGTGCGATTCCGATCAGCAACTGGCGGAACTCAGGGGTCAAGGATTGTATGGTCTGGCGGGCGTCGCGGATGGCGTCGTTTACGATCACACGCCGCAGCCTGGTGGCCACGGCCCCGTCGATGGCGGTGAGGAGACGGCTGCCGTCGTCGGCATCACCCAATACCACGATCACGCCGGGTGTTTCGGCGAGCAGTTCGGTGACTACATCGGTGAGGTCTTCCTGATCACCGCTGAATCCGACCTCGGCACGGATTGTGAGTCCTTGGCGGGTGGCCTCATCGGTGAAGGCGGCGACGAGACCGCGTCCATAGGGATCGTCGAGATAGCCGACGGCGACGGAGGTTTCGCCGGTGTCCTCCACGCGTCGTGCGATCGCCGCCATTTGAAGCGAGTCGCTGGGGGCGGTTCGAAAGAAGAAACCGCCGGTGTCTGGAAAATCGTCAAGTGCCATGGCGGTCGCCGTCGGTGAGCAGGTGACTACCCCAGTCGTCGACTGCACCATGCTCTCCAGTTGGGCGAGGGCGACCCGTGACGATGCCGGGCCAATGATTGCATCGACCCCGCCCGTGATCAGCTCGTCAGGGCCGGTACCGCCCCCCTCGTCGACGATCTGAAGGATCTCGACGAATTCACCGAGCACGCCGCCCGAGGCGTTGATCAAAGCCACGGCATCCTCGACGGCTTGAATCATCGGTTCGCCGAGCCGCGCCCCCTCACCGGTTCGGGGCAGGTAGACGCCCAGTTTCAACACGCCGTCGTTGGGTCGCTCGATGGTGGTGGTCGTGGTGTTCTCGAACGACGTGCTGGTGGCCACGTCGGCGATGTCGTCGTTCCCGGTGCAGCCGACGAGGGCGATCATCGTCAGCATGATGGCCGCCCCGCCCCATTGCGCGACTCGACGGTTCGGGCGCTGACTGACTGTGGGCACAGACGTCACGATAGAAGAGAAGACATGGATTGTGATGTTCAGCCCTCCGAACCGGCGGCACAGTTGTTAGTGATCGCGGCTGAAGTCACCCCTGGCTGGATCCGGCGGGTCACCCTGCAGGCTGCCGCGGCAGAAGGCTTCGGCGCCGATGCATTGGCCCCATCACTCGAGGCGATGGTCGAGTCCGAGTCGTTGCGGCTCTTCGCCGCTCTGCGCCAGCTGCTTGCCACCGACGTCGATCAGCAGCGCACGAATCCGCTCTCGTTGTTTCGTGACGCTGTCGCCGCGCCGACTGCCCTGTTGCGATCGATCGGTGTGCCGGTGCCCCAGCCAGACCAGTTCAGTGCCGAACGATTTCCCGACGACGTGTATGCCCTCGGCCCCGCCGCCTGGTCGGATATCGATCCGCGTCTGCACGAACCGGGGCTGGTCTGGGGCGCCTGGAAGGCGATGACCATCTTGCGCCGGAGACGCGCAGAGGGCGTTCGCTGATGGACTCGGCTGGCGTGCAACGCCGGTCGCCCAGAACGCGCAAGCAACCGAGTCGGGCTCTACCGTGGGCGCCGTGACCACGCCGACCCATCAACAGGCAGTCGCGGCTGCATACGAACAACGTCTGGAGGCGGTTGCCGACATCTCTGTCGGTGGGCGCGCATATTGCCATCAGCTGGCTGCGGCGACCGACGCGTGGATCGTGGCACTGGCGGCCGGCGCCAGAGCTGACCACCCGCGCGCTCCCCGTTTCGCCCTTGTAGCAGTTGGCGGATACGGCCGCGGTGAGCTGTCGCCTCAGAGCGACATCGATCTGATCCTCGTGCACGAATCGAGGTCGAACCGGGTCGAGGCCGTAGCTTCGGCGATTTGGTATCCGATCTGGGATGCCGGACTGAAGCTCGGCCACGCCGTGCGCACCTTCGACGAGCATCTTGCGCTCGCCAAGACCGATCTCGACACTGCCACGGCATTGCTGACCGCCCGCCCGGTTGCCGGAGACACGAAACTCGGTCGCAGCATCGTCGAGTCTGGCCGTAGCAACTGGACCAAACGTAAGAAGCGCTGGCTGGAAGAGCTGCAACAACGCGTGCGCCGCCGCCAGTCCGGTGCCGGTGACGTCGCCTACATGCTCGAACCTGATCTGAAGGATGGTCACGGGGGTATCCGCGATGCGCAGTCGTTGTGGTGGGCCGAGCACGGCGGATTGGCCTTGTCGGAAGAAGACAACCAGGCTCTCAACGAGTGCTACGACGTCTTGCTCGGCGCCCGTGTGGCGCTACACCGGGCGACTGGTCGCGTTGGTGACACGCTGCGGCTGGAGGATCAGGATGCTGCCGCCCGCGAGGCGCGTGTTGCGTCTGCGGATGCGCTGATGGCCGAGATCGCCGCCGCCGCCCGGACGGTGGCCTGGATCTCCGACGAGTCGTGGGGACGCGTCGGCAAGACGACCGGTGGCAGCCCGCTCGAGGTAGCCCCCGGCGTCATGCTGCTCGACGGTGAGATCGAATTGGCGATCGATGCCAACCCCGCTGTCGACCCGACGTACATGCTGCGAATCGCCACCGCGGCTGCACGCCACGAGGCGCGGATCGGCCGACGCAGCCTCGACAGGCTGGCCGAGTTGGTACCGCAGTGGCCGTCGACATGGCCGGCGGGGGCGATCGACAAGCTGGTCGGCCTACTGCTCGAGGGCCATCGTGCGATTCCGGTCATCGAAGCGTTGGACCAACGCGGGCTGATCACACGCATGCTGCCGGAGTGGGAACCGGTGCGCTCTCGGCCGCAGCGCAACGCCTATCACCGGTTCACTGTCGATCGGCACTTGTGGGAGGCAGCCGCCAACGCCGCCGAGTTGACCGACCGGGTCTCGCGCCCCGACCTGTTGGTGTTGGGAGCCCTGTTCCATGACATCGGCAAGGGCTATCCGGGCGATCACACCGAGGTCGGCATGAGGATGGTTTGCGAAATGGGCCCCCGGCTGCGTCTGTCCCCCCACGACACCAGTGTGTTGGTGGCGATGGTTGAGCATCATCTGTTGTTGCCAGATGTCGCCGTGCGGCGCGATCTGTCCGACCCGGCAACGATCGAGGCCGTAGCCGCCGCGGTCGGTACGCAGGAGGTGCTCGAACTGTTGCATGGGCTCACGGTCGCCGACTCGATCGCCACCGGATCATCGGCGTGGGGCGGATGGAAGGAAGAACTCGTCGACGACCTGGTCAGTCGCGTCGCCCACGTGATCGGTGGTGGCGATGTCGCCGAGGCCACCTGGACCCTGTTCCCCGATGCCGAGACGTTGGCCTTGATGGCTACTGGCGAGAGCCATATCCGGGTTGAGGACGACCGCCTTACAGTCGTGTATCGCGATACTCCCGGAGCGTTCAGCCGGATCGCTGGCATCGTGTCGCTACACGGGCTCGACGTGCACACGGCGCGCGCCCACTCCGACGAACCGCAGCTCGGTCGGGTCAGCATGGGTGCGTCCGAGTTTCGTATCGACGTGCCTCGCGGCGGCATCGACTGGGATCCGATTCGGGCCGACCTCGAGCGCGGTGTCGAGGGTCGCCTGGCGATCGAGTCGCGGCTGGCCGAGCGAGCTCGCACTTATCGGCGCCGACGGCCGATGCAGGCGGTCGAGCCGGGCCCACCATCTGTCGTGTTTCACGATGATGCGTCGAGTGATGCGACAGTTGTCGAGGTGCGCTGCCGTACCAAGATCGGCATTTTGTATCGGATTACAAAAGCTCTCGTCGAGGTCGGCCTCGACATCCGTCACGCGACCGTGCAGACGGTCGGGATGGAGGTCGTCGATACGTTCTATGTGCGCGACTGGTCGGGTGAGTTGATCACCGACCCACGTCATCGTGTCGAGATCGAACGCGCCGTGCTGCACGCGATCAACTGATCTGAGTGTGGCTGCGACCGGTCATGGCGCTCGTGGGTGCACTACTCGTCCACGTCGCGCTGGGCGAGTAGCGTCAGGCTCGTGACCAAGTCCGCCGGCGCCCCGGATGCACGAGATCTGGCTCGATGGAGCTCGTCGCTGGCGGGGATTGCCCGCACCGGGTTGGGGTTTACGGAGAATCTGTACGAGCGCGAGCGGTTCGAGGAGATACTCCACGTCGCGGGTGACATCAAGGCCGCCGCGCATGCCCTCGACGACGCTCTCGAGGTCGAGCGCGAAACTGATCATTTCGTACAGGAGTGGCTGGCGAACGTCGGCGAAGGGGTGCCCGGATACGTAACGCCGAAGGTGGCGATCGGCGCGATTGTCGGCAACGAAAACGGTGAGATGCTGCTCGTGCAAAGGGCCGACTCGGGCATCTGGCTGTACCCAACGGGATGGGCCGACATCGGTTACTCGGCGTCAGAGGTGGCCGCCAAAGAGGTCGAAGAGGAAACCGGCATCGAATGTGAGCCGGTTCGCCTGCTGTCGGTGATCGACGGTCAGCGAATGGGGTTTTCGCGATTCGGCATGTACTTGCTGTTGTTCTATTGCCGGGCAACCGGCGGCGCGCTGCGTCCTCACCCGCTCGAGACGAGCGATGTCGGTTGGTTCGGGCCAACCGCCTTGCCCCGTGCGACAGCTGGAGCTTCCTGGTGGGCCGCCGCTGCATTTGCAGCGATCAATGGTGAAGAGGCTGCGACCGCCTTCGACCCGCCCCGCGATCCGGTCTGGCGTCCTTAACTGAATGGTCCCAACCGAAAGGTGCCCGGCACCCAGCCGTCAGCTGTCAGCGTCGCGATTGCGGAGGAACTGCTCGACCTCGTCGGCTAGTTGCTCGGGGTTGGCGTCGGCATCGGTAATGATCACGTCGTCAAGCTCGGTGGCGGTGTCGCTGTTCATCTCGTCGACCATGTCTTCGAGACGGCTGACATACGTAACGAGATCGTCGTCGCCTGAGATCATGGCGGCGACCTTGGCGTCGTATTCGGCGATCTGAGCGGCGACCGTGGCGACGGGTGCTGGAGTGCCCATCATCGAACACAGTCGCTCGAGCAGTGCGAAGGTCGCGCGTGGCGACGGCAACTGTGATGCATAGCCCGGCACTGCGGCCCACAGCGACGCGGTTGGCAGTCCGCTCTTCGACAACGAATCGTGCAACACGCCGATGATTCCGGTCGGGCCCTCATACCGCGATCGTTCGAGGTCGAAGCGTTCGATCAGAACGGTATCTGTGGCGGTAGCGATGATCTGCGTGCGTCGCGTGTGCGGAACGTCGGCCAGCAGCGCCCCGAGCGTGAATGCCATCGGCGAGTTGAAGTGGTGGACGATCCCGGTGATCTGTTCGCAGAACGTGCGCCAACGCAACGCAGGCTCGGGACCGAGAATCAGGATTACGTCGGTGCCTGGCAGCGAAGCCGCCCAGATGCCGGTGGTCGGCCACACAATCGACCGGTTGCGCTCGTCGTCGAGCCGCACATGGGGGCGAACGGTGGCGAAGTCGGTGAACGGCTCAGGATCTATCTCTGCGAGCGCCGTTGCACCGCTGGTTTCGACCATTGTGCGGATCGCAGCGGACGCCGCATCGCCAGCATCATTCCAGCCGGTGAAGGCAGCGACCACGACCGGATTGGTAAGCGTGATCTGATCGATGTCGGTCAGCCAACGGACGTGCTCCATGCGGACCTCACCCTACCGGCGCTCGAAAGCGGGCGCAGCGGCGTGAGCAGACAGGCGAACCGTGGCAGGTGTGCCGTTGGGATCATCGCTGGATCCCGAGATCGTCATGATTCCTGCTATTCCGACGAGGACCAAGAAGGCGATCACCACGCGCCGTAGGTTGCGGCGCCGACCGGTCGCCTGCGAGGCGGCGGCGGGATTTGTCGGTCGCGATCGTGCCCGCTGCTTGCGGCGCTGATTTCGACGTTCCCGGCTCTGTGCCATGCGCCAACGGTGGCAGGCGCCGACGGGTAACGTCAAGCCGGTGAGTGCTGAGATCCGCCCTGCCGATGTTGTCGACGAGCAGCTCGTGGCGGCGATGGCGGCGTTGATTCCGCAACTGTCGTCATCGTCACTGCCACCAACTTCGACCCAGCTCCAGGCGATCGTCGACTCGCCCGATTCGGTGTTGTATCTGGCGTGGTTCGAGGGTCGGATCGTTGGCACCTTGACGCTGGCCTTGTACAGAATGCCGACCGGCATGAAGGCGTGGATCGAAGACGTTGTCGTGGACGGGTCAGCGCGTGGTCACGGCGTCGGAGAGTCGCTCAACCTTGCGGCGATCTCAGAGGCTGCACGCCGCGGTGCCAAGAACGTGAACCTGACGAGCCGATCGTCGCGCCAGGCTGCAAATCGCCTCTACCGACGGCTCGGGTTCGTGCCCTACGACACGAACATGTATCGCTACACGATCTGATCCGCCGCTCAAACGAGTTGGGAGATGTGCCAGGCGCAACTCCCAACTAGGTGAGGTCGAGCTCGCCGGCTGCGCGGCGTAGGTCCTCTGCGGCCTGACGGACCTGCCAGTCTCGGTCCTCCAACGCCTGCTCGATCGCAGCCTCTACATGAGGTCCGTCAAACGGGGCGAGCGCCAACACCGCCCGCCGGCGGATGTTTGGCTTGTCGACGCACGCCGCAAGGATCGCCGGCAGGCCGCGCTGGTCGCCGATCGCGCCCAATGCCGCCGCGCTGGCCTCGCGTACGAGCGGCTCTTGCGACTGTGTGGTCAGCTCGATCAGGCGATCGAGAACTCTGTCATCGACCTGCTCCTGTTCACCGCACGCCCATGCGGCGACCTCGATCACGGTGGGATCAAGGTCACCGAGCAATGGCATCAGTGAGATCCCGACCCAGGCGCCGGCCAGTTCGGCTGCTCGGCGCCGAACCTCGGGTGCCACGTCGGCGAATGCGTTGATGATGTGAGCGGGCGTCAACTCGCCGAGTCGATCGAGTGCACCCAGCGTGGCGGTCCGCACGGTCGAGTCCGGATCGTCGACGTGGGCGGTTGCCGTTGCGGTGTCGCCGTTGTGTCCGGCGATGATGACCGCTTGGCGACGTTGGCGGGCTGTCATTGCTGCAACAGATTTGTGAGCCAGATGACAGCGAAGGCGATGCTGAACGACACGATTATCGCTGCCAGCACGCCAGTCAGAACGCCGATTCCTCCGCTCGCTGCAACAGCGAACACACGACGAATCGGACCGAGGCGGCGGTACGGCACCGTGTCGTAGTGGTCGACCATGACCCCCGACACGTCTCGGCGGGCCGGCCCGCGTGGTGAACGCGACTCCGCTCTGGCAGGCTTACGCCACCCAGTCAGCAGCAGGGCAACGATCGCCAACACGACGATGAATGCAGCCCTGACAGTGAGACCGTCTACAGAGAGCGCAAAATTGGCCGACACGCAAGATACGAGACTACTGGCGGATCAGGCCGCGCTGCTGCCTCGTCGCGAGACGCCGGCCGAAGCGGCCGCCAGGGCCGGCGTGGTGCTTTCGCGGCGTGGCCACCGTCGGTGGACAGTTCCGGTTGCGGTGATCTCTCTGACACTTCTATTGGCGCTTCCGATCGCTGGTGTGATCCCCGCCAAAGTTGTGGCGGAGAAGGAGAACGTTCGGCTTGGCGTCGACCAGGCGACACCGTACGCCCGCACGCCGGCGTCTGCTCAGCCGGTAGCTGAGCGTGTCATTTTTGGCGATCTAGGCGATCTCGGCGCTGACGTCGAACAGTTCCCACCCGACGGCGACATCTACTTCGTCACGGTCACCGAACCCGCTCAGTCGGTGTTGTCATGGCTGCTCGGCCGCGATGACCCGGCGATCCAGTTCCTGACGAACGAGGAGAAGTACGGCATTCAGACCCCACAACAACGGCGCACGTTCGCGCTCGAGTCGATGCGTACGTCTGAACAGATCGCACAGTACGTCGCCCTCCAGCGGGTTGGTTTCGACGTCGAGGTGGTAGCAGGTGATGTGTTGATCGAGGCGATGGTGTGTTTGGCCGGCAACGAAGAAGGCACCGAGTGCGTGACCTGGAGTCCGTCAGACACCGTGCTCGACCCAGGCGACCGGATCATCGAAGTCTCCGGCGAGTCCATCGATGGGGTCGAAGATCTCAGCCAGATCCTTGAGGGTAAGCAACCTGGTGACAAGGTTGAGATGAAGATCGATCGCCCTGGGGTCGGCACGCTCGACGTCGAGGTCGAGTTGACCGCCTCGCCCGACGACCCCAGCCGCACGATCGTCGGGTTCTTTCCATTCGACACGCGCCGGGTCAAGCTGCCGTTTGAGCTCGACATCGATACGGGCTCGATCGGCGGTCCATCCGCCGGACTGGCATTCACCCTGACCTTGATCGATGAGCTCACGCCTGGTGAGCTCACCGGGGGCGGTCGGGTGGCTGTCACTGGCACGATCGCACTCGACGGCTCGGTGGGAGCGATCGGTGGCCTGAGGCAGAAGGCCTCGGCGGTGGCGCAGGCCGGGGTTTCCGTCTTCCTGGTGCCGACGGCGCAGGGCGAGGAAGACATTGCGGCCGCTCGACTTGCGGGTGGTGACGGTCTTGTGATCGTCACGGTTGCCACGGTGGAGGAGGCGATCGCCGCCCTCGAAGCACTCGGCGGCGACCAAATCCCGCCTGCGCCGGGGGACTGATCGCGCGATTGCCACTATTGGCGGTGTCCGGGCGTTTACGCTTCGCGACATGGCTGCCTCGCTTACGCGATCAGACCCATCTTCGCCTGCGTCAGTGGCTGAGGCGGGTTTCTCCACGACCCGCCGCGGGTTCAACCAGGGTGAGGTCAAGGCTTTCCTATCCTCCGTCGCGGCCGAACTGGGACGGTTGCAAGAACGCCAACGCCAACTCGAGGCCGAACTCCATTCGGCTCGCACCGTTGCGCCGTCGGCCGTCGAGCTCGACGAGGAGACGGTTGCCAAGCTGTTGGGCGAGGAAACGTTGCGGGTGCTGCAGACCGCACGCGAATCGGCATCGGAGATCAAGATCCGTGCTGAAGACAACGCAGCCCGGATCATGCGTGAGGCTCACGATGAGGCCAACAGGGTTCGTCAGGAGACCGAGGTCGAGACCGCCCGTAAACGCTACGACGCTTCTGCTGACGCCGAGGCCGAGGTCGCGCTCGCCAAACAGCAGGGTCGCGAAATGGTCAACGAGGCGCGCGCCTATCGCGAGCGTGTGCTGGCCGACCTCGAGCGGCGCACCACGCTGGCTCGCAAGCAGATCGAAGAACTTCTGCACGGCCGCGACCGGCTACTACAGGTGTTCGAGCGGGCACGCCTGGTCGCTGTCGATGTCACATCCGAGTTGCAGGCGATCGACAGTCCCGATGAGTTGGTCAACCTCTCGCCGACCACCGGGCCGGTGCCGTTAATGCTTCCGACCGATCGTGTGCCCCGGCGCCAGCCCAACACCGGGCAGTCCGAAACCGGGCAGTCCGAAACCGGGCAGTCCGAAACCGGGGACGCCGAAACCGATGACGCCGTCGACGATAGCCATGGCGACCCTTCGGCCGAGCTGATCGACCTCATCGATGCTGCCGTCGCAGCCGACGAAGAGACCGTTGCCGACGATCAAGCAACAGGCGACGGCCCCCCCCATGATGAACAAGCCACGCCTGACGACATCGCCGCTGGTGACCAGGTAGCCGATCCCGAACGGCCGAACGGCGCTCGCGATGCGAATGTTGTGTCACTGTTCCGCGGTCGCGCCACGTCTGTCGACGACGCCGATGAAGACGGCGACAGCGACGGCGACGGCGACGGCGACCTTCGACCGGATGTCGGCGGGATCTTTGCCCGCCTCCGCAGCGAGTCGCCCGCAGCGGAAGTCGAGCCTGACGACGAGCCCGAGACCGAGCCCGAATCAAAGGTCGCAGCGGCTGTGCAGGCCGACGACAACGACGAAGACGATCCGATCGATCTGGTGGCTGAACCGTCCGCCTTCTCCCGCCGCGACGAGGCGATCGTTCCTCTGATCGTCGGTGGCGCTCGCAAGATCAAGCGCTCGCTCGCCGACGAGCAGAACGGTGTGCTCGACACATTGCGTCAAAACAAGGCGGTCACCACGCTCGACGATTTGCTGCCGGAGATAGGCGAGCACCTTGCCGTCTATGTCGCCGTTCTTGAAGACGATCTGATCGGTGCTGCTGCCGCTGGGGCGGGTGAGCTCGGCATCAACGACACCAAGACGCTGCGCCGCCGGCTTGCCAAGACTGGTGCGCTCGAGGCCGCCCACGATCTGCTGCGCACCGACCTGTTGCGACCGTTGCGTGATCGCCTCGATCGTGCGATCAACGAAGGATCGGGCGACAACGATGACATCACCAAGCGGGCGCGGTCTGTGTATCGCGAGTGGAAGACGCAGCACATCGACGAGCAGCTCGATGATCTGTTTCGGTTCGCGCATGGTGGCGGGCTGACCGTGTCGGTCGAGCCGGGTACACCGTTGGCGTGGACTATCGATCCGGGTCATCCGGCATGCCCCGACTGCGAGGACAATTCGCTTGCCGGTTCGGTGGCCGCAGGCGAGGCTTTCCCAACGGGTCACACAGCGGCGCCGGCACATCCGGGTTGTCGGTGCCTGACCCTTCCCGCCGGCTAGGAGTGTGGGTCGGTATCGGCGTGTGCATGTCGATGTGCAGGTGCGCCAGTCGCAAGGTCGCAGGATTCGCCACTACCCGTAGGTAATCGCGTGATCCGAGAACGCAGCGAGTGGTGATGACTGGGTGTCGAACTGTATTTGACCGCTACTGACCCAGGCTCCTAGGAGTGTGGGTCGGTATCGGCGTGTGCATGTCGATGTGCAGGTGCGCCAGTCGCAAGGTCGCAGGATTCGCCACTACCCGTAGGTAATCGCGTGATCCGAGAACGCAGCGAGTGGTGATGACTGGGTGTCGAACTGTATTTGACCGCTACTGACCCAGGCTCCTAGTAGCCTCGGCGCCACATGCGGCGCGAAAACGATCTTCCACGTTCACGGCCCCGAGTTCGACTTTCGGGACGTGCAGTCCTGATCGGCGTCGGTCTGTTGTTCTTTCTGGCCGTCGTATTCGGTCGGGCGATTGCGAACTTTTATGTCGATGCCCTGTGGCACGACGCACTCGGCCGTTCCGACGTGTTTTGGGGCCAGATCGGCGCCAAGGTGACCCTGTTCTTCTTGTTCTTCCTGGTATTCGCGCTGCTCGCGGGGATCAATCTCCTGGTGGCCGACCGCACCGCACCAACGGCGTTTCCAGCCAATGTGCATCCGTATGTCGAGCGCTTCCACGAGGTGTTTGGGCACCGTCTCCGACTCGTCCGCTACGGAACGGCTCTTGTACTGGCGTTCATGTTGGCGTTGCCGGCGACATCAAAGTGGCAGGACTGGTTGTTGTTCCGCAACAGCCAGTCATTCGGAGTGCAAGACGAGCAGTTCAACGTCGATGTCGGCTTTTACGTCTTTGAACTGCCGTTCATCTCGTTCGCGATCGACTGGCTATTTGCGGCGCTGGTGATTATTACGCTGCTCACGCTCGCAGCGCACTTACTCAACGGCGGGGTGCTGTTCACGTCGTCGACGCCGACCGTGAGGGCTGCAACAAAGGCGCACATGGCTGTGCTGTTGGCTCTCCTCGCAGCAGTCAAGGCTGCCGACTACTGGCTGACGCGCTACGAACTCACCAACGAGACTCGCGGGTTCGTGCAGGGTGCCACCTATGCCGTCGTCAAAGCGCAACTGCCGGCGATGATGCTGCTCGTGCTGATCGCCCTCTTCACAGCCGTGCTGTATCTGTCGACGATCCGTACCAACGCGTGGCGCCTACCGTTGGTCGCATCGGGCCTGTGGTTGGTGGTGCTGATCATCGGCGGGCTGATCTATCCCGCGATCGTGCAATCTCTCGTCGTCAAGCCGAATCAGGAAGAGCGCGAGGCGCCTTACATTGCCCGCAACGTCGAGGCCACCCGGGCGGCGATGGGGATCGGCAACGTCCTCACCGAATCGGTCACGTTCAGCCGACTCACCGCAGAGGATGTCGAGGCCGATCTCGAGCCGATCCGCAATGTTCGCTTGCTCAACCCGACTCAGTTGCTGTCGCGCTTCACGATCGACCGCGGCGAGGTTGCCGGTTTGAAGATCGCCGACCTCGACGTCGACCGTTACGACCTCGATGGAGTACGCGAACAGGTTCTGATCACAGCCCGTGAGCTCGATCTTGGCAATATCCCCAACAAGAGCTGGCAGGGCGAGCATCTCGTGAGCACACGCGGGTGCGGACTCGTGTTGGCGCCGGTCGGTCGTGTCACCGATCGCGACCGGCCCGACTACCAGACCGTCGACCTCGAGCGCCCCGAGTTGTATTTCAGTCCGACCCTCGGTGGCTACGCAATCGCCGGCACCGACGTCACCGAGAGCCAGTGCGGAAACGACGAGGACTACACCGGTACGTCAGGTGTCGAACTCAGCGGTTTCTTCCGCAAGGCATCGTTTGCGCTCGCCTTCCTCGACTACAACGTGATCGGCTCTGGCGCTGTACAAAGTGACTCGCAGATGTTGTGGGTGCGATCGGTGCAGGACCGTGTCGAGAAGCTGGCGCCATTCCTCGATTACGACACCGACCCGTATCCCGTAGTGGTCGACGGTGGCGTGCAGTGGGTACTCGACGCGTACACCTCAACCAGCCGCTACCCGTATGCCCAGCGAATCGGAAATGTTCAGCTCAGCTCGTCGACCGGCTTGTCGAGCAGCGCAAACTACATCCGCAACAGCGTCAAGGCCGCCGTCGATGCCTACACCGGCGATGTCACGTTCTATATCGTCGACGACACCGACCCGATCGTGCTCGCTTGGCAATCGGCGTTCCCCGATTTGTTCACGCCACTCGCCGCGATGCCCGACGAACTTCGTCAGCACCTGCGCTACCCCGAAGACCTGTTTCGAGTGCAGACCGATATGTACTCGAAATACCAGATCGAGCCCGAGGATTTCTTCCAACGCACCGGCGCATGGTCGGTTTCCCAAGCACCTTCGGTCGATCGCCAGGACACCACGCGGGTGGTCAACGCACCAAGCGACCCGACCGACGTACAGACTGAGTTCGCCACCGAGTCGAACGTCGAGCGGTTCGTGCCGTATTACACGATGTTCCGCAACATCAAAACCGGCAAGCAAGAGTTCGTCATCTTGCGTCCGTATGTGCCGTTCTCCACCGATGATCGGCGCACGGAGTTGCAGGCCTACATGACGGCCTCCAGCGACCCCGATACCTACGGCGAACTGGTCACGTACGTGGTCGATCAAGATCCGTTGCCACCAGGGCCCCTGCGGGTCGCTGACCAGGCCGAATCCGAACAGGACATCAGCCCCGAGCTCAGCCTGCAGGCCAATCAGGAGACCGGCACCAAGGTCAAGTTCGGCGATCTTCAGCTGATTCCGGTTGGCGACGGACTGGTGTACATCCGGCCGGTCTATGTGATCGCCAGCGAAATCACCGAGTACCGCTTCGTGATCGTGTCGCACGACAACACCGCCGTGCTCGACACCCGCCTTGACTCGGCGCTCGCTCGGTTGTTCCGCGGGTTCAACGGGGAGATTGGTGACCGAGTCGCCGGAGAAGGCGAAGAGCCAACGGAACCTGCAACCGACGACACCGAGACCCCCGCCACTGGCTCGACAGATCCGGCCGACCTGGCGGCCGAGGCCGAGCGCCTGTATGTCGAGGCCCAGGCTCTATTGCGTGAAGGTGATCTGGGCGGTTACCAGGCCAAGCTCGATCAGGTTGGAGACATCATCGCTCAGCTCAGCGACGAACTCGGCAACTGACCGAGACCGTAACCAGTCGGCAACCTTAACCTCACTTGTGCTTCAGGAAGTCGGCCAGATGGGCGAGATCCTGGCGAAAGGCGATCTGGTAGCGGGCTTGTTCGTTTGCCAGCCGAACCTGTGTGTCGCGTAGTCGCTCAATTAGGTCGGACTCTTGGCCATCGGCGCTCAACCCGTCGATGTCGCTGCTCAGTTCGGTGATCTGGTTGGCGAGTTCGTTGGAGATCGAGGTGATCCTGGCGTCGACTTGGTCGACCCGCCCGGCGATCGAGCGGACGTGCTCACTTACGCTCTCGAACGCTTCCGGATCGACTACCGGCTCGGGTGGCTCGGGTGGGGTGTCGAGTCGTGTTGCCAAACCCTGCACCTGCTCGCCGAGCTGTTGCTTGGCGGTGTCTGCGGCGTCGAGGCGGGCGGTCATCAAAGCGATATCACTCTTGAGTCGTTCGATCTCGGACGGACCTTTTGGTTTCTTCTTGAACATGCCCATAGCGCTGACGTCACCGTATCCGACGGCGGTCGGACTGCCTGGGGCAATCAGCCAAAACGACCAACAGATCTGGTGGCCGATTGGCGACAGGCCGCTTGGCGGCGCGGAGGTAGCCGCTGGTAGCGATCTGGGGCATCTCGCCGATTATCACCAAGAGCGCGCCGAGCATCAGTGTGGCATCCCAGAGAAATGGTCCGATGCCGGTCACCGCGAGTGACGACAGATTTCAGCGTACGTAGATGGGCGTTCGTCCGTAGCCTTGTGCAATGGCGTCAGTGCAGGCGAACGGGATCACGATCGAATATGACGAGCAGGGTTCGGGTCAGCCACTGTTGCTCGTGATGGGCCTCGGTGGCCAGCTCACCGACTGGCCGCAGGGCTTCGTCGATCTGGTCTCCGACCGTGGCTTCCGGGTGATCCGGTTCGACAATCGCGACAGTGGTCTCTCGACCGAGTTCGCCGGGCCAGCCCCGACCACCTGGCAGCTTGCCCAGGCGGCTCTGTTCAGGCGGCCGTTGGCATCTGAATATCGGCTCAGCGATATGGCCGATGACGCGGCGGCTCTGCTGGCGACGATCGACGTCGACAGCGCCCACGTTGTCGGAATGTCGATGGGTGGCATGATCGCCCAGATGATCGCGATCCAGCACCCCCACCGGGTGCGTAGTTTGACCTCGATCATGTCGACCACGGGCAGCCGGAAGGTAGGGCAGCCCACAAAGCGGCTGATTGCCAAGTTTGTCTGCCGCAAGCCGGGAACCCGGGCCACGGCGATCGATGATGCGGTCGAAACCTTCCGCGACGTATGCGGTCCGACCTTCGACGAAACAGAATTTCGCGAGTTGGCGAAGGCGTCAACCGAGCGCAGCTTCCGTCCTAATGGCACCGCCCGCCAGATGGCCGCGATTCTCGTCAGTGGTGGCCGTACCGACGAACTGGCTCGACTCGATGTTCCGACGCTGGTTGTGCATGGCCTGCTCGACCCGCTGGTGCGCCCGACAGGCGGCATCGCAACCGCTGACGCCGTGCCAGGTTCGCGTCTGCTGATGTTCAACGACATGGCGCATGATCTGCCCCGCACACGCTGGGTCGAGATGGCCGACGCGATTTCCCAAAACGCGGCCAGGGCGGCGGTTGTCGCAACCGCATAACCGGTTCAGGTCAGTCTGGTCAGCCACTCCACCAGCACGTGCCCTTTCGGCTCGGACCAGGCGATGTGATGTCGTTCGACACAAAAGAGCCATGCGCGGCCGGTTCTGGGTCGGCACGTCGAATTCGATGATTCCGGAGCGATGTATCACCTTGCAATCAGCCGGCGTCGTGCGAGCATATGGGGATGACCGAACCGGTGATAACCCGACATGCGTTCGACGGCGTGCAACCGACCGGCGTGGTGTCGTTCACGTCAATGGCCGATGGCACCGCTGACGACTACGCCCTGCTCGACATTTATGAGCGAGTGCACGCGGTCGGCCTCGCCGGCCGCGTGATGGAGACACTGGAACGCATGACCGGCTCACTGGGCGGTTATCAAATCACGCGGCTCGAGCACTCTCTGCAGTCGGCGACTCGGGCCCGACTGGCCGGCGCCGACGTCAACTGGATCGTCGCTGCCCTGGTTCACGATATTGGTGACGAGTTGGCACCGTTCAACCACAGCGAGTATGCGGCCGCCATTCTCCAGCCCTACGTTCCGGCCGAGGTGCACTGGGTGGTCGAGCACCACGGCGTGTTCCAGAGCTACTACTACGCCCACCACTTTGGTGGCGATCGCGATGCCCGCGATCAGTACCGCCAGCATCGGTGGGGGTCTCTTTGTGAGCAGTTCTGCGCCGACTTCGACCAGAATTGCTTCGACCCTGACTTCCCGATTGACGAACTTCGATCGTTCGAGAACGCACTGGCTGAGGTATTCGGTCGCGTCGCCTGGTCTCCGGACGGCGTCGCCGTCGGCTCCGAAAGGATCGTTCCGTGATCGAACAATCGACCGCACTTCCGACGGTTGGGTTCATCGGGTTGGGCAACGTCGGTGGCAAGTTGGCTGGATCGTTGCTGCGCAACGGCATCGACCTGACCGTTCGCGATCTGGATGTCTCCGCCGCTCAACCGTTTCTCGATGGGGGAGCGATGTGGGCCGATTCGCCGCGGCTGCTGACCCAGCTTGTCGATGTCGTGATCACGTGTCTCCCGTCGCCGGTCGCTTCTGCGGCGGTGCTCGAAGCTGAGGACGGGGTGCTCGCCGGCTTGCGGCCTGGCCAGATCTGGATGGAGATGTCGACCACCGACGAGGCAGAGATCCGCCGCTTGGGTGCTCGCGTCGCCGAGCTCGGTGGCCACGCTGTCGACTGCCCCGTCTCCGGTGGGTGCCACCGGGCGGCGACCGGCAATATCTCGATCTTCGCCGGCTGCGATCGCCCCACATTCGAACGTGTACTGCCGCTTCTGACGGTGCTCGGCCGCCGGGTGCTGCACACGGGTGAGATCGGGTCGGCCTCGGTGCTGAAGGTGATGACGAACTATCTCGCCACAGCAAATCTGCTTTCGCTTACTGAGGCGCTCACCACGATGGCCGCCGCCGGCATCGATCTCGGCACCACGTTCGAGGCGATCGAGATCTCCAGCGGGAATTCGTTCGTGCACGAGACCGAGAGTCAGCTGATCTTGAACGGCTCGCGCGATATCGGCTTCACGATCGATTTGGTCTTGAAAGACATTGGCCTGTTCCAGTCGATCGCTGACCGCCACGGCGTGCCGCTCGAGCTCAACCCGATGATGATCGATATCTTTCGTGATGGTGCCTCCCGCTATGGCGGCGGGGCATGGAGTGACGACATCGTGCGCCGGCTCGAAGATGCGACCGGCCTGTCGATCACGGCGGACGGCTTTCCCGCCGAACTGGTCGACGACGAGCCGGAAGTTCGGGGCGCGGAGGTCACACCAAGGCGCTGACTCGCTGACAAGGTGCCAATCCGCGGCGTGCCTTGCGGGTCGACGCGGCTCGTGAGGACTGACGGTTGAGGTTGCCGATCTAGTGTCTGTAGCACTGATCGTCTGCCCTTGATCGGGTACCGTCGCCTGCCGTGACTCATAACTCCGCCCACCTTGTGTCGATGGGCGAGTATCGAAACGCATGAGCGTCACTGAGGTGATCGTTGTGCTCGCGGTGGCGGCGATTGCGGCCCTGGTCAAGAGCACCACCGGAATGGGGTATCCGTTGGTGCTGATTCCGGTGTTGGCTCTGTTCATCAACATTGCCGACGCTGTGGTGATTATTGCCCCGTCGAACCTGTATTTGAATGCGTCACTGGCGTGGAATGTCCGTCGTCATCGTCACCAAGCCAGAACGCTTCGCCGGTTCGTCGGTGGCGGGCTCGTGGGCGCTGCGACCGGGGCCGTCATGCTTGCCTCCTTGCCGGAACGAGCGTTGCGGTTGTTGCTAGTTGGCGTGATCGTGTTGTTCGTGCTCAACCGCCTGCTTGGCGAGCGCACCGACGTGTCATCCGGTTTGGCGGCTCGATTGGCGGCACCTGTGGGGGCGGTGGCGGGGTTCTTCCAGGGGGCGTCCGGCATCTCTGGTCCGATCGTGTCGCCGTGGTTTCTCAGCCTCGGACTGACCCGCGACACCTATGTGTTCTGCATCACGTCGGTGTTCGCGTGCACCGGTGGGATGCAAATGTTCATATTCGGCGTTCACGGAACCTTCACGGTCAAGTTGCTGTTGCTCGGCCTCGCGTTGATTCCGATCGCCCTCGTCGCGATGCCGGTTGGAATGCGTCTACGCCAGCGTCTCCCTGTCCATATGTTCGAGAACGCGGTCGTGTTGTTGCTGGTCGGCTCCGCGGTGTCGATCGTGATCCGCCTAATCTGACGGTCGACTGCCGTGATGTGGTCCTCGTCGGGCAGCACCAGGTCGACTCCAAATGTTTGTCGCCGCGCAGTTCGCGCTGCCACCGCGCGCGGTGTGTCTGTTGTCTCACCGCCTTGCACCACACCCGACCTGGTCGTACGGTCGACCCATGAAGAGCGACGCCGCGCACGTGGTCCGAATCTCCGGAGGCCGTCACCGCGTCGAGGTATTCGCGGTCGACGGCTCGGCTGTTCGTGTCGAGGGTGCCGCCGATGTGTCGGAAGTCGACGGTCGGTTCACTATCAGCAATGTCGCCGGCAGACTCGCCGTGTTCGTCGATACCGGCGTCGATCTCGTGATTGGCACCACCAGCGGGCGAATCGCCGTGACTGGTCGCGTTGGCCATCTGGCGATCGTGACCGAATCCGGGCGTGTCGACGTCGACAGGGCGTCGTCGGTCGATATTCGCAGCGAGACATCACGCGTTGAGGTCGGCGCGGTTACAGGAACCTGCCGAATTCGCTCGACATCGGGTCGGGTCGAAGTTCGATCTTGTTGCAGGGCCGACATCGCCGGCGACAGCGGTCGGATCGAACTGCACAAGGTGACCGGCGAGGTCGATGCCCACAGCGTTAGCGGCCGGATCGAGTTGTCCATGGAAGCCGCCAACGATATTCGCGCCGAAACGGTGACAGGCCGGATCGAGGTGTCGTTGCCGAGCGGCTCGCTCGCATTCCAGCCGCCTGAGTCGGCGCTAGGTACCCTGCGGCCGCCCGGCTGCGACTGCACCGTGATCGCCCGGTCGACGACCGGCAGGGTGGTGGTGACGTCTCGATGACCGCTGTGGCGACACAGCTCGTCGGGTCGGTGCTGTTCACCGACCTGGTCGGGTTCACCGAGTTCAATGATGTCAGCGGCGACGCCGCTGCCGTGCGTGTGCTCGATCACCAACGCCGATTGATCGACGGGGTACTCGAACGTCATCCCGGTTCAAGGCTCGTGAAGGAGTTGGGAGACGGCCTGATGATTTGGAGTCCGGATGCGCCTGGCGCCATCAGCTCTGCCTCGGAGTTCCTGGCGGCGGTCGATACAGAGCGCGACGCCGGGAGCTTTCCGTTGGCAGTTCGGCTTGGCATCCATCACGGCTCTGTAACCGAACGCGGCCACGACGTGGTCGGCCAGACCGTAAACATCGCTGCTCGTATCTCTGCCCTCGCCGGACCATCCGAGCTGCTCGTGTCAGACGAAGTGCTGGCCGCATGCGGCGGCAGCCAGCTGCGCGGCGTCGAGCCGGTCGGGCCGGTGTCGGTCAAGGGCGTCGCCACTCCGGTGTGGCTGCACCGAATCGAGTTGGTCACCGCCACACCGTGATAACCGGCGCCTCTCCGGTAGAGCGCCCGTCTGGTTCTGCTGACGCGATGACGACATCTCCGATCGACATTGGGCGGGCTGACGCCTTGGGCGTCATCTGGATCGGTCGATACTGTTTGCGATGTGACCGGCTGGTTGTTGTTCGTCTTCGGACTCTGGAGCTTTATGGCCACGGCCTCGGCTCTGTTCCGGTTTCGTCATCCTGCGCACGCTGGCTTCCTGGTGATGTTCACGAGCTGGTTGACGGGGGAGTATCCCGTGTTCCAGATCGTTGTGCAGGTGATGATCGCGGCAGTGTTGATCGGCGGTGCCGATGAGACCCTCGGGGTGATCGGGCTGGCGGCCTACGTCGTGTCCTGGGCCGGCTTGCTCGTGGTGCGAATCATTCAATCCCGCGCCCGGCCCACGGCGGAACGAGCGCTGGCGGACGGCCTCGGGGCCGACTACCTCGACACCCTGCCAGCACAGCGCCGATCGGTTCTGCGGACTGGTCGCGAGCGCGGTTTGGCGCTGCTGCCGCTGCACTTCGACAAGTCGGGGATTACCATCGCCAAGAACGTCAGCTATGGGCGGGCACGCCGTAATCGGCTCGACATCTATCAGCCCAAGACGGCCGATGGGCCGCTGCCGGTGATCGTGCAGGTACACGGCGGGGCATGGGTGGTGGGCCACAAGGCGCAGCAGGCGCAACCGCTTCTGCACCGCCTGGCGAGCAATGGCTATATCGGTGTGTCGATCAATTATCGGTTGGCACCCAAGTCGAAATTCCCTGATCCGTTGGTCGACGTGAAGCGGGCGATCGCCTGGGTTCGCGCCCACATCGTCGAGTACGGCGGCGACCCCGATCTGATCATTCTGACCGGAGGCTCCGCCGGTGGCCATCTCGTGTCGTTGGCGGCGCTGACGCCCAACGATCCGGCCTATCAGCGGGGTTTCGAGTCTGCTGACACTTCAGTGATCGGTTGTATCCCGTTCTACGGTCCCGCCGACTTCACCAACCAGTTCGGCATCCGCGGCCGCATCTCGACGATCGAACAGTTCCTGAAGCGCACCGTTATGCCCGGTTCGATCGACGATCATCCCGACCTGTATTCGGCCATGTCGCCGATCGACCAGGTTAATCCCGACGCGCCGCCGTTTCTGGTGATTCAGGGTGAGCTCGACGTGTTGGTGTGGCGTGAGGAGACTCGGAAGTTCGTCGAGCATTTTGCCGCCAAATCCTCGAGCCCGATCGCGTATTGGGAGGTGCCGGGTGCCCAGCATGCGTTCGACACGTTCAACTCGCTGCGCAGCGCGGTCGCCGTCGACACGTGCGAACGGTTCGCCGGTTGGGCTGTCGCCCGGGCGACGGCCGCTCGGGATCAACAGGCGCAACAACATTCCTAAACGGCTCGGCTGTTGTCACTCGGGCCTCGACGCCATAGCATGTGTAGCAAGCGGCGCGGGGTGGAGCAGTCCGGTAGCTCGTCGGGCTCATAACCCGAAGGTCGCAGGTTCAAATCCTGCCCCCGCCACCA